>NZ_JACMYO010000002.1 GCF_020889685.1 Bradyrhizobium oropedii | reverse complement strand
ATGCTGGCGATCGGCCGCGCCCTGATGAGCCGGCCGCGGCTCCTGATGCTGGACGAGCCGTCGCTCGGCCTCGCGCCGCTGATCGCGCGGCAGATCTTCGACGCCATCCGCACGCTGAACCGGCAGGACGGCCTCACCGTGCTGATCGTCGAGCAGAACGCCAACCACGCGCTGAAGCTCGCCCATCGCGGCTATGTCATGGTCAACGGCCTGATCACGCTGGCAGGAACCGGCGCCGAATTGCTGCAGCGCCCGGAAATCCGCGCCGCCTATCTGGAAGGCGGCCGCCGCGGCTAGCTGCACGTTCCGTGCCGCCCCTGCAGCAAGATGCAGCTGATGCAGCGTCGATTTGCCTGAAAATTGCCGGTGACTTCGCCGCGAAATCAGCCGAGAATGCCCGCGGTTTTGGGGCCCGGCGTGCCGGGCCCTTCCGCAAGAGGCAACGACCACGAGGGACGTCTCATGAAATCACTGAAGCTGATCGGCCTGGCACTGGGCGCGTCGTTCGCACTATCGGCGAGCGCGTTCGCGCAAGACATCACCATCGCAGTCGCGGGCCCGATGACGGGCTCCGAATCCGCTTTTGGCCGGCAGATGAAGAACGGCGCCGAGCAGGCGGTCGCCGACATCAACGCCGCCGGCGGCGTGCTCGGCAAGAAGCTCGCGCTGGAAGCCGACGACGATGCCTGCGATCCGAAGCAGGCGCGCTCGATCGCCGAAAAGATCGGCTCCGCGAAGATTCCGTTCGTGGCCGGCCACTTCTGCTCGTCGTCGTCGATCCCGGCCTCCGAGGCCTATGCCGACGCCAACGTGCTGCAGATCACCCCGGCCTCGACCAACCCGCTGTTCACCGAGCGCAAGCTCTGGAACGTGGCGCGTGTCTGCGGCCGTGACGACCAGCAGGGCCTGGTCGCCGCCGACTACATCATGAAAAGCTTCAAGGGCAAGAACGTCGCGATCCTGAACGACAAGACCACCTACGGCAAAGGCCTCGCCGACGAGACCAAGAAGGCGCTGAACAAGGCCGGCTTCCAGGAGAAGATGTTCGAGTCCTACAACAAAGGCGACAAGGACTTCAACTCGATCGTCTCGCGCCTGAAGCGCGACAACATCGATCTGGTCTATGTCGGCGGCTACCATCAGGAAGCCGGCCTGATCCTGCGTCAGATGCGCGACCAGGGCCTGCAGACCGTGCTGATGGCGGGCGACGCCATGAACGACAAGGAGTTCGCCTCGATCACCGGCCCCGCCGCCGAGGGCACGCTGTTCACCTTCGGCCCCGATCCGCGCAACAAGCCGACCGCGAAGGCGATCGTCGAGAAGTTCAAGGCCAAGAACATCGATCCCGAAGGCTACACGCTCTACACCTACGCCGCGATGCAGGTGTGGACCCAGGCCGTCGCCAAGGCCGGCTCGACCGACGCCAAGAAGGTGATGGCCACCATCAAGGCCGGCGAGTGGGACACCGTGCTCGGCAAGATGGCCTTCGACGCCAAGGGCGACATCAAGGCGATCGACTATGTCGTCTACAAGTGGGACGCCAAGGGAAACTACACCGAGATCAATCCGAAGGGCTCCTGAGCCGCTTCCCATCCTTCGCCGTCATTGCGAGGAGCTCGGCGACAAAATTGCAAAGCAATTTTGCGCTGAAGCGACGAAACAATCCATCTTTCCGCGTAATCGGTGACAATGGATCGCTTCGCTCGCAATGACGGGGACAGAGTAATAGACGCTCCGGTCCGCCGGGGCGTTTTGCTTTGGTAGCGCGGCTGCTATACCGGATCGATCGGACAGCAGGCGGATGGACGCATCGTGAAAAACCTTCTCACCGATATTGCCGGCGTCAGCGTCGGCCACGCCGACGACGCCGTGATCGCCTCTGGCGTCACCGCCATCCTGTTCGAGCGGCCGGCGGTCGCCTCGATCGATGTCCGCGGCGGCGGTCCCGGCACCCGCGAGGACGCGCTGCTTGCCCCGCATAATGTCGTCGAGGCGATCGACGCCATCACGCTGTCCGGCGGCTCCGCGCTCGGGCTCGATGCGGCCGGCGGCGTGCAGGCCTGGCTCGCCGAGCGCGGCCGCGGCTTTCGCATCCGCGACGCGGTGATCCCGATCGTGCCCGGCGCGATCTGCTTCGACCTGCTCAACGGCGGCAACAAGGCGTGGGGGCGCTTCCCGCCCTATCGCGATCTCGGCTATGCCGCGGCGAACGCGGCCGCCGATGACTTCGCGCTCGGCAGCGTCGGTGCCGGCATGGGCGCCACCACCGCCAACCTCAAGGGCGGCCTCGGCTCGGCGTCGGCCACAACCGACGACGGCGTCAAGGTCGCAGCGCTTGCGGTGGTCAACGCGGTCGGCAGCGTCACGGTCGGCCACGGTCCGTGGTTCTGGGCGGCGCCGTTCGAGATGGGCGGCGAGTTCGGCGGGCGCGGCCTGCCGCCCTCGTTCAGTCAGGACATGCTCACGCCGCGGCTGAAGGGCGGTGCGGACGCAACGGCGGCCGAGAACACCACGCTCGTCGTGGTCGTGACCGACGCGCAATTGACAAAACCGCAGGCGCGGCGGCTTGCGATGATCGCGCAGACCGGCATGGCGCGCGCGATCTATCCGGTGCACGCCCCGCTCGACGGCGATGTGGTGTTCGCCGCGGCGACCGGCGCCAAACCGGTCGATCCGCTGTTCGGCCTGACCAAGCTCGGAGCGATCGCGGCCAATACGGTGGCGCGCGCGATCGCACGCGGCGTCCATTCAGCGACCGCACTGCCCTTCCCCGGCGCACTGCCGAGCTGGCAGGATCGGTTCGGCTAGGGCCGCGGCAGCAGTGTGCTCCCTCGCCCCGTTCTTACGGGGAGAGGGTTGGGGTGAGGGGCTGCTTCCGCATCGAGGGTGATAGACGGACTCGCGGAGACTCCCCCTCACCCGGAACGCATCTGGCGACGCGTTCCGGCCTCTCCCCGCACGCGGGGCGAGGCGTGGAGCTCGCGGTCGTGCCGCCTCAGTTACGCGCTGACCGACAGCGACGACGCAGCCTGCGCCGAGATCGCCTGCGACTGGCGCTGGATCAGCTGCTCGATGAAATTGTAGGACGAGGTCGCGTTGCTGCTGGCGGAGGATGAGGTCGTGCTGCTGGTGGTGGAAGCCGTGGCCGGCATCGTCATCGACACCTTGGAGCCGTCGGCATAGGTCGTCGTCGTCGTGGTCGAGCCGTCGCTGTTGGTCACCGACGTCGAGGTGGCGCCGTTCAGCGCCTGCATCAAGGGATCGGAGCTCGATCCACCCGAGCCGCTGCTGGAGCCGGATCCATCGGTCGAGCCGGTTTCCATGTGGTGGCGGTGATGGCCGCCGCCCTTGTGGCCTTGCAACGCCTGCGACATCTCGTCGAGGCTGACGCTGCCGTCGCCATTCTTATCGAGCTTGGAGAACACATCGTCGGCCTGCGCAATGTTGGTGCCGCCGGCGCCGAGCGCCTTCTCGAATTCCGTCTTTGTGATCTGGCCGTTGCCGTCGGCGTCGATCAGCGAGAACAGATCCTTCAACGCAGCCGACTGGCTGGTCGACGTGGTGCCGGTCGAAGCCGTGCTGGTCGATGCCGTGGTCTGCGTCTGGCTTTGCGCGTCGAGCAGCGCACTCATGGTCTGCGGCGAAATCTGCTGGGTGGCAGAGCCCGATCCGGCGCTGGTGCTGCTGCTGGTCGACGTCGATGTCGTGGTCGAGGGGGCGAACAGCCCCGTCGACTGGCTGCCTTGACTGGAACTGCCGGTCTGGGTCGTCGACTTCGACGACATCAGCGAGCTCAAAAGATCGATGGCGGATGACGCAGCGCCAATGGCAAATAACATGGCAATACTCCAACAAGGCCGCGCCCGGCGGCTCAAACGCTGATCAGTGGCTGAGCAAAGGGTGTGCCATGGCAAAAACCCAATAAAACCAGGCCTTGGCGCATCGATACGGGCTCCGGGCACCCGGCAAGAGCTGCCGCCGGCGGCAGAATTTTCCCGCTCGAAGGCTTCGTCGGCTCGCATTGCCCGCCACGCCTGCGCATGTTAGGCGGGATCACCCGTCGCCCCCTGAAGTCTTTCGGAACTGCGCTATGACTCAGTCATTCACCCCGCGTCCCCTCGTTATCGCTCCGTCGATCCTGGCGTCGGATTTCTCTAAGCTCGGCGAGGAGGTCCGCGCCGTCGACCAGGCCGGCGCCGACTGGATCCATCTCGACGTGATGGACGGACATTTTGTGCCGAACATTTCCTACGGCCCCGACGTCATCAAGGCGATGCGGCCGCACACCAGGAAGATCTTCGACGCCCATCTGATGATCTCGCCCTGCGATCCCTATCTCGAGGCCTTTGCCAAGGCCGGCTGCGACCACATCACGGTGCATGCCGAAGCCGGCCCGCATCTGCATCGCTCGCTGCAGGCGATCCGCGCGCTCGGCAAGAAGGCCGGCGTCTCGCTCAATCCGGCAACGCCGGCGAGCGCGATCGAATATGTGCTCGACCTGATCGACCTCGTGCTTGTCATGTCGGTCAATCCCGGCTTCGGCGGCCAGGCCTTCATCCGCTCGGCGATCGGCAAGATCTCCGACGTCAGGGCGATGACAGCGGGCCGTCCGATCGACATCGAGGTCGATGGCGGCGTTGCGCCCGACGTCGCGGGCCAGCTCGCCGCCGCCGGCGCCAACGCCTTTGTCGCGGGCTCTGCCGTGTTCAAGGGCGGCACGGTCGAGGCTTACAAGACCAACATCGCCGCAATCCGCCATGCGGCGGCCGAGGCGCGCGGCGAAGCGATCTGATCGTCCGGCGAAGCTAAAATACTGCGGGCGGCGTGACCGCGGCATTCGCCGCCTGGTCCGCCGCCTCTTCGCCGTCTGCTTGTGACAACAGGCGCGACGGCCGCACCACGGTCACCGTGCATGGCGCCTCCGCAGCGACTTTCGAGGACACGCTGCCGAGCAGCGCGCGCCGCATCGAGTTCTGCCGCGCGCCGATGATGATGTGGTCGACCAGATTGACCGCGGCGAATTCCAGGATGGCGGCTGCGGGATCAATCGCCTCCAGCACATGCACGGTCAGCCGGTTATCCCCGAGCCTGAACGGCCGCGCCCAGTGCTGGAGCGCCACCAGTCGATCGACGTGCTTGTTCTGGCCCTGCTCGTCATGACTGCGGTCGATCGCCAGGCGATTGAGCTTCAGCACGTTGACGCAGGCGAGCCGTGCCGATGGCGAGGTCGACAGCACCTGCTCGGCGATGGTGCGAATGGTCTGGTTCAGCGCCCCGTCGCCCTCGCCGATGTCGAGCGCGACGGCGACGATCGGGCTCGATGCGAGCTGCGCTGCGACATTGGACTTCGGCTGCGGCGGCGCCGCGCCGAGATTGAAGCGGCGACGCCAGACCGTAAGCAGCGGATCGCGATTGAGCCGCTGCGCCCGCGCGGTGAGCTTCACCTGTTCTGGATGGCCGAGATCGAAGGCGAGTTGTGCCGCGGTCGGATAGCGCGCCGCGGGGTCGATCTCCAGACACCGCAGCACGATCTCCTGCAACCACGGCGGATAGTCGGGCTTGAGCTTGCGCGGCGGATAGGGATCGCGCCACAGCCGCCGGCGCATGCCGCGCAGGGTCTCGGTCTCGCCGAACGGGCGGACGCCGGTGGTGAAGAAATAGAGCAGCACGCCGAGCGAAAACAGATCGCTGCGCGGATCGTCGCGCACCCCAAGCAGGCGTTCCGGCGCCATATAGGGCGCGGTGCCGTAAGGCAGGCGAAACTCCTCCTGCAACAGGTCGGGCAGATGCTGGTGATGCGAGAGGCCGAAATCGATCAGCACCGCCTCGCCGCGTTCGCGGAACATGATGCTGCTCGGCTTGATGTCGTGATGGATGACGTTCTGCCGGTGCAGGCTGGCGAGCGCGGTCGCGATCTTGCCGCCGATCACCCTCGCCTCCTCGTAAGCGATCGGCAGGGCGTCGAGCCGCTTGTAGAGCGTCTGCCCGGGGATCCGCTCCATCACCACATAGGCCTGACGCTCGAAGTCGCCGGTGCCGAAACAGGCCGGCACGTGCGGCCCCGACAGCCGCGGCAGGATCATCTGCTCCATCTCGAAGCTGACGATTGCAGCCGGATCCTCACCCTCAGAGGTCAGCGGCACCTTCATCAGCAACGGAACATTGATGCCCGGATGGGTGACGGTCCACAGCGTCGCCATGCCGCCGCGGTGCACCCGCTCGCCGATGGTGAAGCCATCGATCTCGGCGCCCGGCTGCATCGTCAGCGCAACCACTGGCGTCACCTGCCGAGCGACAGACGGTCGGCGAGCCAGAGCGGCAGGCCGCCCGCCTTGATCCGCGCTGCGGCGGTCGCGACGTCGTAAGGCACGCGGTGATAGGTGATCTCGCGGCTCGCGGTGTCGAACATCGCAAATGACGCGGCGGGATCGCCGTCGCGCGGCTGACCGACCGAGCCGAGCACCGCAAGCCAGCGCCGGCCCGTCAGCAATTGGATGGCGACGCCCGAGGTCGGGACGAAGCTCGTCATCTTCGCGGTGGAGGACATCGAGTAGAGACCGGGACGATGGATGTGGCCGCAGAACGTGATCTGCAACTCGGTCGCCATCATGCTGCGCGCGGCATCTGACGTGTCGCGGACATAGCGCCACTTCGCGGGGTCCGAGGCCTCGGAATGCACGTAGAGGCGGTTGTCCTCCTCGCGCATGATCGGCAGGCCCGCGAGGAACGCCTTCTGTTCGCCGCTGAGCCGGCTGCGGGTCCAGTCGATGGCGGCCTGCGCGTCGGCATTCATGCTGTCGCTGGGAACGCCGATCGCATTGTCATGATTGCCGCGTACTGCAACTGCGCCCTTCGCGACCAGGTCCACCACCGTGTCGACGGCCCATTCGGGATCGGCGCCGTAACCGACGATATCGCCGAGGCAGATCAGCCGCTCGGCGCCGCGCGCCCGCGCGGCATCCAGGCAGGCGGCGAAGGCCTGCCGGTTGGCGTGAATATCGGCAAAGAGTGCAAGCCGCATCGTGGTCCGCGTGACTTATCCTGCCCGATATCAAGCACACGCGGCCCCGGGCCCGCAATCGGGCCAAAGGCACCAGGTAGTCAGAGGATGTCGGAAGAACGATCGGCTAGTGCTTGCACACCCGCACGCCCCGCAGCAGCAGGGCGATCAGGGCGTCGATCCGCGACGGGCATTCGGGCTTGGCCCATTCCTCGGCATGCGCCGGGTGATGGTAGCGGACGGTCGCATCGAACACGGCACGTGCCGTCGTCTTGACGTCATCGATCTCGAATTCGCCCTGCGCGACGCCGTCGGACAGGATCTTCGCGATCAGATCGACCTGCTTGTCCTTGTAGGCTTCCACCACCTCGCGCGCGCCTTGCGCCAGCGCGAGGTAGGTCGCGAACATCTCCGGATCGTCGCAGACCTTCTTCTGCTTGATGTTGAAGGCGGTGCGCAGCCATTTCTCCAGCCGCTCCGGCGCGGGGCCCGAGCCGGCTGCGAGCTTGCACAGCGGCTCGTTGGCGCGGTCCAGCCAACGCTTGGCGACAGCGTCGCGCAGCGAGGCTTTGCTGGGGAAGTGACGGTAGACGCTGCCGTGGCTGACATCCAGCGCACGGGCCACGTCCACAACGGTGGCCTTGGTCAGCCCGAAGCGCCTCAAGACATCCTCAGTTGCCTCGAGGATCCGCTCGGGTGTCAAAACCACCGCCTCGTTCATGCGTTTACCGTCTGGTTATCGCTGTCCTGCCCGCGGGTGAACTTGGCGGCCTGGGCAGCCAAGTGACGGGCGACGCGAAGGTTGAGCCACTGTTGAATCTGGGTGGTCAATTGAAAGATTTCTATCGTCATGGAGGTAGTCCTTCGAGGTAATCAAATTAAAGTCCCGTTGTCCCGGCCAAAACGCCGGAACAGCCGCCGGGCGCCCTCCTCCCATTGGGCTGTTGAGTATATACACCATCCCGCTGACAGATTTCAATATCTGTCAGACAAACTTTGCGAGATGACAGCTATGCGGTCCGGCCGGCCTACCGGCCCTGCCGCCGGCCGTATGATGCTAACAACGTTTCGTGAGCAGCCGAGCGACCTGCCAATCCGTACCTACGTCCCGCCTCAGGGCTACCCGGGAGGCTCACATGGATCGTCCGATGACGTTGAAGGAGATCGCCAAGATCACCGCAGGCGCGGTGGCGTCGCTGGTCATTGTCGGCTGGCTGATGGTCCTCGCGATCGCGTTCCTGACAGTGCTGTAAGGCCGCCTCGCCGCACCGGAACCATATGCCGGAATCGAAAGGGGCCGCCTCACGCAGCGGCCCCTTTGCCGGGAAAATGGCTTCGGGATAAAATCTAGCCCCGGTTATCCCCAGGATACACCGTTCAGGGGATTGAGGAATTCCGGATGACTACTGTCCACGCCTCTGACTGATTATTGGCGATCCCTATTTTTGTGCCATCCCTTGATCAATGCGCCACCCTATCACTGCTCGTCCTTGGGCGGCATCCGCGGCGGTGGCAGCGGCGTGAACACCGATCCTTGGGCGCCGGCCGGCGGTGCCACGAACGTCCCCGTGGTGGAATCGCCGCCGGTGGTCTCCACGATCGTCTTCGGCGTGACGTACTCCCTGACGAAGTCCATGAGGGTCCCGTCGCCGCCACCGAAATCCGCCGCCCGCCCCCCTTGCGGATGCCCGGCCTTGATCTCGTTGTCGGCGGTGTGGGTCTGCTCGGCCAGTGCGTCGCTGTAGGGAATCCGGAAGGCGCGCGGGACGGCGCTCGGCCGGTTGTCCTCGTCGAGCTCCTCGACCCAGAGATAGATCGAGCCCGGGTCACCCTCCAGCGAATGCGGCTCCACGATCCGCGTCGACAGCAGCTTGAAGTTGGCCGGCAATTTTTCCGCAGACGCCCAGCCGAGCAGGCCGCGCATGCCGCCGAAGCTGACGAAGTAGAACGCGCTGGTCACGACGATGACGACAGCCTTCAGCGACCAATGCAGCCGCGCATAGACCAGCACGATCAGCAGCAGCGCAGCGATCACCGCGTAGGCGACCGCAATGGTGAGGATCACTGACTGCAAGCTAATCATTGCGGAGCACCCTGACCCCGGATTTCGGCACGCCGGTGTTCGGATCGAGGTCGGCGCCGTTGCGCCAGCTGCTGCGGAAGGTCTCGAGCAGCGATTTCGGCCGCCGGTCGACGTTGATCACCTTGCCCTCGGCGTCGAGACGAAACCGCACCGCGGTCTTCTCGTCGCCGGTGTGATCGACGGTCAGCTTGTCGTCGAAGATCACCTGCGCCGTCGGATTGAGCTTCTGCACCTTCACATTGGCCTGCACCGGCTCGCCGGTCGTGGCCTGGAAATGCGAGACGTTGACGGTGTATTCGCCGGCGACGATGCCACGCAAGGTGACGATCTCCTCGCGGATCGGAGATGCGATCTTCTTGCCGTTGACCACGATGAAGTCGTTGGCGCCGCCGCGATCGTCGCGGTCGAGCGTCAGGAAGCCGGCCTCGCGATGCCGGTACCAGGCGATGTTGCCGGCGGGATCCTGCACGAACAGGTCGAGATCGTCGGGATGATTATCCGGCCAGTCCATCGTGATGATGAACTCCGCCTTGGATTCGATCTTGCCTTCCTTGGAGTCCGGCGACACCGAAAGCAGCGCCAGGAAGAACAGGAAGGCGATCACCTGTAGCGCCTTGAACAGCATGACACCAAGGGGATCGAAAGATTCCTCGCGCGGATAGAGGCCGAACTCATCCATCATGGCGTCGTACCGAGGCGATTTTCCAGGGCCGGGGTGACGTGCGTCTCGGTCAGCACGACGGCATCGGAAAACACCCGCTGGGTCGCGGAATCCAGCATATAGTACTGGATCCGAACCAGGATCGATCCGATCAGCCCGGCGAGCGTCGTGTACATCGCCACCGCCATGCCGTCGCTCATCAGGCCCATCGAGGATTTCATCGCGACCTTGTCGGCGGCATCGAGCGAGGCGATCGGCGCCAGCATGATGATGAAGCCGATGATGGTGCCGAGCAGGCCGAGCTTCATCAGCGTGTCGGAGACGAAGGCGCCGAAGCCGTTGGACCCGCGCAGGCGGTCGGCCAGCGTGCGCAGCAGCAGGGTCTGGTCGATCCGCCCCTTGGCCTGCGCGTCGGCCTTCTGCACCAGGCTCTTGATGTGATCGGTGACGAGGCCTCGCGGCAGGCTGCGCGCATCCGCAGCCAGCGCTTTGGCGCCGTCGGGCGCGGCGAGGATCGCGCGGCAGGACCGCGCCACCTGGCCTTCCCGCGCGATCGCCCGCGTCCGCCAGAAGCAATGGATGCAGGTGACGATGTAGAGAACCGCGATGACGCTGGAGATGTAGGTGCGGTCGGAACTGACCAAGAGACGGATCAGCCCGTAGCGCCACAGCAGGAAGGCGGCGAAGATCGAAAGGCCGGTGAAGATCATCCAGAGCAGCAGGACGCTGCGCTCCGCCGCGTCCGTGCCGGCCGGTGCGGCCGCAGCCTCGACCTTGGCGTCCATGCTGCGTGAGCTCCCTGTGGCGATTGTTCCATGAGGCTCCGCGAGGACCTCACCTGCCGTTAGAGCAGAGCCGGCGGCCGCCGTCCAAAGACATCTGCCCAAGTTTGGTCGGGCAAATTTCCCGACCTGCACAGCTTGGCATGCTTGCGATTGGCGGGGAACAGCGGTGCTGTTAGCATCGCTCCGCTCGTTTGAGCATGAAACCGCGCCACACTTTTTCGGATCATGCTCTGGCCGTGGAGTGATCGCATGCGCCTCGTGCTTCAACTGGTCGCCCGCCTGCTCGTCATCGTCGCGCTGTGCCTTGGCGCAGCCACCGTCTGGGCCACGATCGACGCCTATCGCAGTGTCGATCGTGCCACCGAGGCGTCCGCGGAACGGATGTCGCAATCGCTCGAAGCGCTGTACTGGCGCGAATTGCTGCTGCGCAGCAACCGGATGCGCGAGCAATTGCTGCCGGCGCCGGACTGGCGCACCATCGAGACCATGGGCCTGATCGCGCCCGGGATCTGCGTGCAGTTCGAACCGGCGGGCGCCTTCGAGAAGCCGCTCTGCGGCCAGAGCAAGGGCATCGGCAAGGCGCCGCCGCGCTGGTTCGCAACCACCGTGCAGACGGTGCTCGGCGATCACGCCACCGTGGAGCGGCCGATCAGCGCCCGCGCCGCGACAGCGGGAACCGTCCGCGCCGTCGCCGATCCGGCCGCCGCGATCGCGCTCGCCTGGCAGCACATCCTGGACAACATCCATGTCGCGCTGTTGATGGCGCTCGCGATCGCGCTGCTCGCCTCGCTTGCGATCGCGCATACGCTGGCGCCCGCCCATTCGATCGTGTCGGCGCTCCGGCGCATGGCCGACGGTGATTACCGGACCCCGCTGCCGCGCGTCCGCTCGATGGAGCTCGCGATGATCGGACGCGCCGTCGGCGATCTCGGCGACCGCCTCGCGCAGGCCGAGGAAGAGCGCACGGTGCTGACGCGGCGCCTGCTCGAAATCCGCAGCGACGAACGCCGGACGCTGGCGCGCGAACTGCACGACGAGTTCGGCCAGAACCTGACCGCGATCCTCGCCTTCGCCAACACGATCGAGGCGAGCGCCGGGGACAAATACGCCGCCAGCACCGAAATTTCGCAGGACGCGCGGATGATCTCGCAGGCGACGCGCCGCATCATGGCCTGCCTGCGCGATACGCTGAATCGCTTGCGCCATCCGCCGGCCGAGGAGCTCGGGCTGGAGGCAAGCCTGGTCGATCTCGTCGACAGCTGGCGATCGCGTACGACGCAGCCGATGATCCAGCTCGATTTGCAGGGCGACCTCGCCGACATCAGCGGCACGGTCGCAGCCACCGCCTATCGCGTGGCGCAGGAGTGCCTGACCAATGCGCTACGCCACAGTGCCGCGCGCGAGATCGTGCTGCGGATCGAGCGGCGGACCGGAACCGAGAATGCGCTGCTGGTGCGCGTCGAGGACGACGGTGGCGGCGATGCGGCCAAGGTGGCGCAGTCGGCCGGCTTCGGCCTCACCGGCGTCAGCGAGCGCGTCGCCGCGCTCGGCGGCTCGCTGTCGATCGCGCGCGCCAGCCGCGGCCTCAGCGTCGCCGCCACGATCCCGCTCGCCGCCTGAGATGACGACCGCGAAGATGGCAACCGTGACGACCAGAGGCATCTCGATCCTGCTGGTGGACGATCATCCCGTCGTCCGTCAGGGCTATCGGCGCGTGCTCGAGCATCAGGACGATTTTCGCGTCGTCGCCGAGGCCGACAACGCCGCCAACGCCTACCGCGCATTCAAGTCGCACGCGCCCGATGTGGTGGTGATGGATATCTCGATGCCCGGCGCGAGCGGACTGGAGGCGATCCGTAACATCCGCGCGCGCGACGCCGACGCCCGCGTCCTCGTCTTCAGCATGCACAGCGAGGCGGCGCAGGTGAAGGCGGCATTCGGCGCCGGCGCCTCTGGCTTCGTCACCAAGGGCAGCGAGCCGGCCGAGCTGATCGCGGCGATCCGCTCGGTGGCGCGCGGCGAGCACGCGATGAGCGACGACGTCGCGCGGGTGCTCGCGTTGGAGAGCCTGGTGCCGACCAAATCGGCGCTCGACCAGCTCGGCGAGCGCGAGATCGAGATCCTCAGGCAATTCGCCGCCGGGAGCACCAAGGAGCAGATCGCCGCCAACCTCAACCTCAGCACCAAGACCGTGCAGAACTATCACTACCTGATCAAGGCCAAGACCGGCATGCGGACCGACGCCCAGCTGGTCCGCCTCGCCGTCGAATGCGGGCTGGCGAATTTGTAGCGGCTGCCCCGGTGAGCCCGGTAAAATCGGGCGCAGATCACAAGCTGAGACCTCCTCCGTCATTCCCGGCACGCGCACCGCGCGTGAACCCGGAATCTCGGGCCATAATCTCGAGATTGCAGCATTCGCAATTGCGAAATTGGGGTCGAATTGCCCCGGGATGACGGTCGCTTTCGCGTGACAAGCCGGCAGGTTACGCTACGCTAACCCGCTCTACGCAATCACAAGAAACGGACGCTTCCCATGCCCATCGTCAATCGCGTTGCCGCCCTCTCGGATGAAATGGCCGCCTGGCGCCATGACTTCCACGAGAATCCCGAGCTGCTCTACGAGGTCCACCGCACCGCCGGCATTGTTGCCGAGAAGCTGCGCGAGTTCGGCTGCGACGAGGTGGTGACCGGGATCGGGCGCACCGGCGTGGTCGGCGTGATCCGTGGCCGCAAGTCCAATTCGGGCAAGACCATCGGACTGCGCGCCGACATGGACGCGCTGCCGATCGTGGAGGCGTCGGGCGTCGACTACGCCTCGAAGATCCCGGGCAAGATGCACGCCTGCGGCCATGACGGCCACACCGCGATGCTGCTGGGCGCCGCGAAATACCTCACCGAGACGCGCAATTTCGACGGCACCGCGGTCGTGATCTTCCAGCCCGCCGAGGAAGGCGGCGCCGGCGGCAAGGCGATGGTCGACGACGGGCTGATGACCCGCTGGGGCATCCAGGAGGTCTACGGCCTGCACAACATGCCCGGCCTGCCCGAAGGTTATTTCGCGACCACGCCCGGCCCGATGCTGGCCTCGTCCGACACCTTGAAGATCGTCGTGCACGGCAAGGGCGGCCACGCCGGCGCCGCCCCGCACGAGGCGATCGACAGCGTGCTGATCGGCGCCCAGATCATCAACGCGCTGCAATCGATCGTGTCGCGCAATCTCGATCCGCTGAAATCGGCGGTCATCTCGATCACCATGTTCGAGGCCGGCAGCGCCTTCAACGTGATCCCGGAGACCGTCACGCTGGGCGGCACCGTGCGCACGCTCGATCCCGGGGTGCGCGATATGGTCGAGCGCCGGATCGGCGAGGTCGCCTCCAGTATCGCCAAGGCCTATGGCGGATCGGCCGAGACGGATTATGGACGCATGTATCCGGTGACGCTGAACCACGCGCGCGAGGCCGGCGTCGCCGCCGAGGTCGCCCGCGACGTGGTCGGCGCCGACCGCGTCAACGACAATCTGGTGCCGGTCATGGGCGCCGAGGATTTTGCGTTCATGCTGGAGGCGCGCCCCGGCGCGTTCGTCTTCCTCGGCATGGGCGATGGTCCGATGTGCCACCACCCCGCCTACAAGTTCAACGACAACATTCTCGGCCACGGCGCCTCCTACTGGGTGCGCCTGGTCGAGAAGCAGATGCCGGCCGGCTAGCGCCACGCGCGCAGCTCATGAACCCGGCCGCGATTGGTTCGCGGCCGGTGCGGCCTGCGTCATCAACGCGGCTGCTGTTGCGTGGTGCAGTGAATTCCACCGCCGCCGGCGGCGATGCCGTCGATGTTGAGCTGGATGACCTCGCGGTCGGCAAACAGCTCCCGCAGGATATCGCGCGCGTTGCGGTCGGCTGCCGCGTCGCCGAATTCCGGTGCGATCACGGCGCCGTTGCAGACGTAGAAATTGATGTATCCGGCGGCGAAATCCTTGTTGCCGTATTTTGCGCGCCAGGTTGACGGTCCGTGCAACACCACGACCTCCAGGCGCCGGCCCTTGGCATCAACAGCGCCGCGCAGGATCTCGAGGTGTCGTTTCGTGACCGCGTGGTCGAACGACGACGGGTCCTGTTCGAGGCCCGTGACGACGACGCCGGGACTGGCAAACCGTGCATAGAAGTCGGTGTGCCCGTCGGTGATGTCCTTGCCGGCAATGCCGGGCAGCCAGATGATCTTCTCCAGCCCGAGGACGCGAGACAATTCGGCCTCGCATTTGTCCTTGGACACACCCGGGTTGCGATTTGGGTTGAGGACGCAGCTCTCGGTGATGATGGCGGTCCCCTCGCCGTCGACTTCGATGCCGCCGCCTTCCAGCACCAGGCCGGCCTTGATGAATGTCGCCTTCGCAGCCCGGGCCACGTGTTCTGCGACCTCGGCATCGAGCGCATGGCGCTGCTTGTTGCCCCAGCCGTTGAAATTGAAGCCGACGGCACCGAGTTGCCCCGACGGATCCTTCACAAAGACCGGCCCGGTATCGCGCATCCAGACGTCATCGACCGGTCGAATGACGAGGCTGACCGTGGGACCGCAGAGCCGCTCGGCGATGTCGTGATCCTCCTCGCGCACCAGCATGTTGACGCGCTCATAGGCCGCGATGGCCTTGGCGATAGTGGCGAGATTGTCCCGCGCAACCGGCAGCAGCTTGCCGCCCCAGATCGCCGCGCTGGCGCCGAACGCCATCCAGGTGGCGGCATGCGGCGCGCCCTCGTCCGGCATCCGCCAGTTCGCTTGATCGAGTGCGGGATTGTCCACGAGCGTTCCGGCCGCGATGGCCGCCCCTGTTCAGGGTAGCGCGGTTGTCCCCGCGCCGGCGATCATTTTGGAACACCGGCCCCCGCCTAGCGGGCGCGGTCGACCTCACCCGCCCCCATCATCCGCGCAGCAACGCGATCGCGCTTGACGAAGTGGTGGTAGGCGACCGCGACGAGGTGCAGCACGATCAGCGCCAGCAGCACATAGGCGAAGAAGATGTGGCGCCCCTCATAGGCATCCGCCGCCGCCTTGTCGGGCGAGGTGATCTGGGGCACGTGGAACAGGCCGAAGAAGCTCGAATAGTCCTGGGCGCGGGAGCCGGAATGGGCCCAGCCCAGCATCGCCACCAGGACGGTGACGGCATAGAGTGCGCCATGGCTGACATGGGCGGCGATCCGCTGCCAGGCCGGCATGTCGGCCGGCAGCGCCGGCGTCGGATTGACGCCGCGCCAGAGCAGCCGCAGCACCGTGAACAGCAGCACCAGATAGCCGATGTCGGCGTGGATCGAGCGGTAGAAGAACTTGTCCGCCCGCGCCGGGATGTGGTTCATCCACCAGCCGTAGGCCAGCATGCCGATGATGGCGATGCCGAGCACCCAGTGGAACGCGCGGGCGAGCGAGCCCCAGCTCACGGTGGTATTGCGGATCATGGTCGATTGGTCCCCGGCAACCCGTTTGGATTTCACACGTCGCAGCAATAGTTTGCCGTGATACTTGCAGGTATTGACCAAGGCCATATGAAATTCCCGGCTTCACCGCCTTTTGTCGGCCCCAAAGGCCGGGCAGGCAAAGACAACTGAATGGTAACCCTGCTTCGGATAGAATTTCCGCGTGTCCACTCCCCCAACCATCCTGGTGTTCGATTCCGGCCTCGGCGGCCTCACCGTGCTGCGCGAGATTGTCCGCGCCCGGCCCGACGCACACTATGTTTACGTCGCCGACGACGCATTCTTCCCCTATGGCCACCACACCGAGGATGAGATCATCGCCCGCGTGGTGCCGCTGGTCGGCGAGCTGATCGAGACCCACGCGCCTGACCTCGTCGTGATCGCCTGCAACACGGCGTCCACGCTGGTGATGTCGCATCTGCGCGACGCTTACCGCCTGCCCTTCGTCGGCACGGTGCCTGCGATCAAGCCGGCCTGCGCCTCGTCGAAGACACGACGCGTCTCGGTGCTCGGCACCAGAGGCACTGTGAAACGGGAATATACCCGCAAGCTGATCTCGGACTTTGCGCAGGGCTGCGAGGTGACGCTGGTCGGTTCCGGCGAGCTCGCCTCGCTGGCGGAAGCAGCCCTCAGCGGCCAAACCGTGCGCGATGAGGACATCGCGGCCGAGCTTGAGCCCTGCTTCGTCGGCGCCGGCGTCAATGACCCTGCCCGCACCGACACCGTCGTGCTCGCCTGCACGCATTATCCGCTGTTGCTGGAACGGCTGTCGAGGCTCGCGCCCTGGCCGGTCGACTGGATCGATCCGGCCCCCGCAATCGCCCGTCGCGTCGCGGACCTGCTCGGCCCGGCCGGCACCGAGAGCGACGAGGCCGGCGCCGAGATGATCTTCACCTCGAAGCGTCCGCACAAGCTGAGCGAGGCGCTGACGCCATTCTTCGGCGGCCGCGTCCCGGCCTGAGCCTTTTGCTGTCACGCGGTGCTGCTAGTTTTGTCCTTGCTTCGCAGGAGGATCGCATTTGACCGCAGCCCCGCTGACGCCGCTCAACCGCCTGCGACAACAGTGGCGCGACAAGCGCCCGAGCTTCGGCGCAATTGCGACCATTCCAAGCATCCAGACCGTGCAGATCATGGCGCAGTCGCTGGACTGGATCATCGTCGATCTCGAGCACGGCCCGATCGATCTCGGCACCGCGCATGCGATGATCGTGGCGACCTCAGGCACGTCCTGCGTGCCGATGGTGCGGATCGCCGCCAACGAGCCGCATCTCGCCAAGGCGCCGATGGACATCGGTGCGCTCGGCATCAACTTTCCGATGATCTGCAATCGCGCCGACGCCGAGAAAGCGGTGCGCAGCGTGCGCTACCCGCCGCGGGGCGACCGGCTCTGGGGCCCGTTTCATGCGCCATTCCGCTGGGGGGTCTCGATGAACGATTACATGGCGACCGCCGACGACGACATGATCTGCATGATCACGATCGAGCATGTCGATGCCGTGAACCGGATCGATGAGATCATGGCGACGCCCGGCATCGACCTCGCGGTGATCGGCCCCGGCGATCTCGCCACCTCGATCAACAAGCGCGGCCTGCCTGACGATCCCGAAGTGGTCGCGCTGATGCAGCGCGCCGAGCAAGGCATCATGAAGAGCGGCGTGCCGATCGGCGGCGTCGCGCGCACCGCCGAGCAGGCCAACGCGATGATCGACCGCGGCTACCTCGCACTCGCGCTCGGCTTCGACTGGTCGCTGTTCCAGCGCGGCATCGCGGCTGCGTTCGCCGGGATCAAGCGCCAGGCGTGAAGCGAAGCCAACCACGCGCTTGGCGCAGTCGCCTGCCGCCGAAGAATATTCCGGCTTCGTCGTGAAGGAACCGCGGCCCGGCGCGCAGCATCTTCCTGCGGCGCAGCACCGCAATTGCCTAAACAGCCTGTAGGCTTCGCGTAAGCACGGCCGCGTCCAGTTTCACGACAGCCTGCGCTGTTAGATGAACGGACTAATCCCAATGTCGAAAGCGCACATCACACATCACCTGCTTTTCGCCGCGATTCCGCGCTGCCACACTCCCGCCGGTTGGGAGGAAATGCATGTTCAGAAAATTGCTGCTTGGTCTCACTGTGATCGCGTTTGCCGGTGCCGGCGCTGCTGTTGCGCAACAGAGCGGCATCAAGCGAACCCCGCTGCAGAAGGTCGATTTCCCCGCGGGCTACAACACGGTCACGGCGATTGCCGAGGTTCCGGCCGGGGGTGCGTCGGGGCGTCACAGCAATCCCGGTGTTGAAACCGGCTATGTGCTCGACGGCGAGCTCGAGCTCCTGATCGACGGCAAGCCGCCGTTGAAGCTGAAGGCTGGAGATTCCTACCAGATTCCCGGAAGGTGCGGTGCACGACGCCAAGACTTCCGGCGAAAAGCCGCTCAAGGTGCTCGGAGTCTACATCGTCAAGGCCGGCGAGCCCTTGGCGAAACCGGCGCCGTGAACCGAACCAAATTTGGCCTTTGGCGTCCGCGCGGCCAGAAATCGCCTTTGAGGGCCGAAATAGTCGATTTTGACGCCGATTCGGCCCAAAACGCCCCGCGTTTTGTTTGACAGAACCGGACTTTCTCCTTAAGACCACCCTTGCTCGCGGGCCGGTTTCGGCCCGCGATGCGTTTCGCGACCCGTGGTTCTCCCCGAGCTTTCGAGGCGAACCTGTCGGTACAGGCCTTTTGGCCGGTACACAGGAGGGCGCGTCTCCTCAAACCCTAGACTGACAAAACGCCGGGCGCTTCGTGCGACGGCTATCCAAAGAGGACGCGATGACAAAGCGCAGTGAGGCGAAGTACAAGATCGATCGCCGCATGGGCCAGAATATCTGGGGCCGCCCGAAGAGCCCCGTGAACCGCCGCGAATACGGCCCCGGCCAGCACGGCCAGCGCCGCAAGGGCAAGCTCTCCGACTTCGGCGTGCAGCTCCGCGCCAAGCAGAAGCTCAAGGGCTACTACGCCAACATTTCCGAGCGCCAGTTCCACGGCATCTATGTCGAAGCCAGCCGCCTGAAGGGCGACACCGGCGAGAACCTGATCGGCCTCCTCGAGCGCCGTCTCGACACCGTGGTCTATCGTGCCAAGTTCGTCGCCACGATGTTCGCCGCGCGCCAGTTCATCAACCACGGCCACGTCAAGGTGAACGGCCGCAAGGTCAACATCGGCAGCTACAAGCTGAAGATCGGCGACACCATCGAGGTCAAGGAAGCCTCCAAGCAGCTGACGCCGGTGCTGGAAGCCGCCCAGCTGCCCGAGCGCGACGTGCCTGACTTCCTCGAGGTCGATCACGGCAAGATGACCGCGAAGTTCGTCCGCACCCCGGCCCTCACCGACGTGCCGTTCCCGGTACAGATGGAGCCGCATCTGATCGTCGAATTCTATTCGCGCTGATCAGTTCAGCATTGCGAGTTTGGAAAGGCCCCGGTTTTGCCGGGGCCTTTTTGTTTGGCTAAAGTCGCGGCACATCGACCGAGAGAAACATCATGCACTACACCCCTGCCCCGCCCGATCCGAAGGCGCCCGCCGTCCGCATCAACCTGCTGTCGGACACCCAGACGAAGCCGACGCCGGCGATGCGCGAGGCGATGGCCAAGGCAGAGGTCGGTGACGAGCAGGTCGGTGACGATCCCACGACCAACGAACTCTGCGCCCGCGTCGCCGATCTGCTCGGCAAGGAGGCTGCCGTTTTCATGCCATCGGGCACGATGTGCAACGTCGCGGCGACGCTGGCCTATTGCCGCCCCGGCGACGAGATCCTGGCGCACGCGACCGCGCATATCATCGCCCGCGAGGGCGGCGCGCATGCCGCGCTCGGCGGTTTCCAGATCACGCAGCTGCCGGGCGATGACGGCCAGTTCACGCCGGAGACCTTCCGCGCGGCGCTGCATCCACGCACCCGCTACCAGCCGCCGCAGGTGCTCGTCAGCGTCGAGCAGACCGCCAATATCGGCGGCGGTACGATCTGGAAGAAGGCCGCACTCGACGAGGTCGCGCGCATCGCCAAGACCCATGGGCTCGTGACCCATATGGACGGCGCGCGGCTCCTGAATGCTACCGTCGCATCCGGCATCTCGCCGCGCGACATGACGGCCGGTTGGGATTCGGCCTGGATCGATTTCTCCAAGGGCCTGGGCGCGCCGATCGGCGGCGTGATCGCCGGCACACGCGCCTTCATCGACGACGTCTGGCGCTGGAAGCAGCGGCTCGGCGGCTCGATGCGGCAGTCCGGCGTCTGTGCCGCCGCCTGCATCTACGCACTCGATCACCACGTCGACCGCCTCGCCGACGATCATGCCAATGCGCGGGCGCTGGCGCGCGGGCTGTCGCAGATCAACGGCATTGCAGTGCAGGCGCCCGAGACCAACCTCGTCTTCTTCAAGCCCGACGGCGCCGGCGTATCCGGCGACAAGATGGTCACCGAGCTGCGCAAGCGCGGCGTAACGCTGGCAATGATGGACGGCCGGATCAGGGCCTGCACGCATCTCGATGTCACCGCGGCCCAGATCGAGGAAATGATCGGCCACGTCAGGGATATCGTTCGCGCGGCGTAGCTCCCACACTGTCATTGCGAGGAGCGGAAGCGACGAAGCAATCCATGTCTCAGCAAGTGGCGGGATGGATTGCTTCGCTCTCGCTCGCAATGACGAGAAGATGGTCTTGCCCGGATCTACCTTCCCATCGCCTGGTAGATCAGCGTCTTCAGCTCCTGCTGGATCCGGCCGCGCTGTGACGGCGTCTGCACCATGAATATCCCGAACAGATCGTCCGCGGGATCGATGAAGAAGAACGTGCCGCCGACACCGTCCCAGCGATACTCGCCCAACGGCCAGGATGTATTCGCCGGCACCGAGGTGCGGACCGCGAAGCCGAGGCCGAAGCCGGAGTTCGGACCGGGATAATAGTTCTTGTCGCGCACGACCCCGGTTTCCGGACCGATATGATCCGACGCCATCAGCGCGATGGTTTCCGGCTTCAGATAGCGCCGGCCCTGATAGCTGCCGCCGTTCAGAAGCATCTGCGAGAAGCGCGCATAGTCGCCGATGGTGCCGACCAGGCCGCCGCCGCCGGATTCGCGCCGCAGCGGCTGGCGCGGGTCGCTGATGTCAGCGATCGGGCTGAGGTTGCGATCCTTCGGCATCGGCTCGGCGATCAGCGGCCATTTCGCGCGGTCGGCGACATAGAACGCGGTCTCGTTCATGCCGAGCGGATCGAGCAGCCGCTCCTTCTCGACCTGAAACAGGGATTTGCCTGTTATCACCTCGATGATGCGGCCGAGCACATCGGTGGAATGGCCGTAGTCCCATTGCGTGCCGGGTTGCTCGGCGAGCGGCATCGCCGTGAGCCGCGCCACGAATTCGGCATTGTCGGGATCATTGTCGAACAGGCCGGCATCGGCGTAGGTCTTGTTCACGACACCGCCGCCATAATAGCCGTAGGGCAAGCCTGCCGTGTGGCGCATCAGGTCTTCGATGGTGACCGGCCGCTTGAGCGGCTCCAGCGTCATCGACGGCTTGCCCTCGTCGCCACGCTTCTCCACGCCGACCTTCATGTCGGCAAAGGCCGGGATGTATTTCGACACCGGATCGTTGAGGGCAAGCTTGCCCTCCTCCACCAGCATCATCGCGATGACCGTCGTGATCGGCTTCGACATCGAATAGAGACGGAAGATGGTATCCGCGCTCATCGAGAATTCGGTGGCGACGTCACGGACTCCGAAATTCTGGTAGTAGACCGGCTTGCCATGCTGTTGCAGCAACAGGATCGCACCGGGTAGCTTCCCGGTCGCGACCTCGTTCCCGACATAGGCGGA
Source organism: Bradyrhizobium oropedii (assembly GCF_020889685.1). Taxonomy (GTDB): domain Bacteria; phylum Pseudomonadota; class Alphaproteobacteria; order Rhizobiales; family Xanthobacteraceae; genus Bradyrhizobium; species Bradyrhizobium oropedii. Next base: position 117,173 of record NZ_JACMYO010000002.1, on the reverse strand, counting down.
GACCTTGGCGAGGCCTTCCGCCGAAAAGCGGTGCGCGGCCGGCCCCGGCGAGCCGGCCTTTGCAACCGTCGTGATGGACGCGAGCGCGAGTGCCGCGACGAACGCGCGGTAGCCACGCATCCGAGCGCATGATCCGCTCCGATTGAATCGGATCATGCTCGTGTTCTTTTGTTTTGACGCGTTTTCTTCACTCGAAAACGCTCTAATTTTGCAACGCTTCATAGACGAGCTGCTTCAACGTCCGCTGGATACGCTGGCGCTCGCTCGGCGTCTGCTCCAGCAGGACGAAGAAGAAGTCCTGCTTGCGGTCGATGATGTAATAGCAGCCGCTGGCGCCATCCCATTTCAGCTCGCCGAGATCGCCGGGCGGCGGCGGCTTCGCGGTGCCCGGATCGGTGCGCACCGCGATGCCAAGGCCGAAGCCGAAGCCGTCGCCGGGAAAGTAGAAGAAGTCGCGCTCGACGCCGGAGCCCGGACCGACGCGGTCGGTCGTCAGTTCCTTGAACGTCTCCGGCTTCATGATGGTCTTGCCGTCGAGGGTGCCGCCATTGAGCAGCATCTGGGCGAAGCGCGAATAATCCGCCATGGTCGAGACCATGCCGCCGCTGGCGGATTCCCATTTCTTGACCTTGGTCGGATCGTTGACCCGGCCGACCCGGAAATCGCTGTCGTTCGGCATCGGCTCGGCCATCAGCTTCTGCTTCTCGGGATCGGTGACGAAGAAGCCGGTGTCTTTCATGCCGAGCGGGCCGAGCAGCCTTTCCTGCTCGATCGTCGAGAGCTTCTCGCCGGTGGTCACCTCCATCACGCGCGCCAGAATGTCGGTGGAATGGCCGTATTGCCAGAGCGCGCCGGGCTGGTTGTGCAGCGGCAGCTTGGCGATCCGCTCGGCGAATTCGGCGAGGTCGAAATCACCGCCATAGATGTTGGCTTCCTTGTAGGCCTTGCGGACCAGGCTGTCGCCGTAGAAGCCGTAAGTGATGCCCGACGTATGCGTCATCAGATCGAGGATCGTGATCGGCCGCTTCAGCGGTACCAGCTCGAGCGTCTTGGTGCCGTCCTCGGCCTTCTTCTCGACCCCGACCTTCATGTCGGCGAAGGAAGGAATGTATTTCGAGACGGGATCGTCGAGCTTGTACTTGCCCTCCTCCAGCAGCTGCATCGAGGCCACGGCGGTGATCGACTTGGACATCGAAGCCAGGCGGAAGATGGTCTTGTCCGTGATCGGCACCTTGCTGACCACGTCCTGCACGCCGAACGCCTCGTGATAGACGGGCTTGCCGTGCTGCTGAATCAGGACGATGGCGCCCGGAATCTTTCCGGTCGCGACCTCATTCTTGAAGAACTCGCTGATCTTGGCGAGCTTGTCGGGATTGAAATGGGCACCCGCCGGAATCTCATAGGTGCCTTCGGTGTGCGAGAACGCCGGCGCCGCAAGCACCACCGCGGCAGCTGCGGCCGCGGACGTCAAACGAAATGAATGCATTCTATTGATCCCTCCCCGGATATCACGGGGAAGTGTAGCGGCGGTATCATCAGGCACAAGGGCTCCCAAAGGCGTCCAGGACCTCCTGATGGAGTTCGCCGCTTGGGGCCGAGAAGCAGCAGAAGATCACCTGCGTGACGCCGGGCGCGGCCGGCAGGGCATCGACCACAGCCTTGACCGCAATGCCGGCAGCGCGGTCGGGTGGGAAGTGATAGACGCCGGTCGAGATGGCCGGAAATGCGACGGACGCGAGCTGGTCGGCTTGGCAGAGCTCGATGCCGCGGCGATAGCAGGATGCGAGCAGCGCATCCTCGTTCTGGGTGCCGCCGTGCCAGATCGGGCCGACCGCATGGATCACGTGTCCGGCGGGGAGCCGGTAGCCTTTCGTGATCTTGGCATCGCCGGTCTTGCACCCATGGAGCGTGCGACACTCGGCGAGCAGCTCGGGGCCCGCGGCGCGATGGATCGCGCCGTCGACGCCACCGCCACCGAGCAGCGATGAGTTGGCCGCGTTGACGACGGCGTCAACGCGGAGTGTCGTGATGTCGGTAACGATGACTTCGAGCCGCGCCTTGCCGATCCGGCGCGCCGTCAAGGTCAGGCAGCCACGTCGACCGGGATGCCCTTGTCGGCAAACAGCTGCTGCAATTCACCGGCCTGGAACATCTCGCGGATGATGTCGCAACCGCCGACGAACTCGCCCTTCACATAGAGCTGCGGAATCGTCGGCCAGTTCGAATAGACCTTGATGCCGTTGCGCAGCTCGGCGGATTCGAGAACGTTGAGGCCTTTGTAACCGACACCGATGTGGTCGAGTATCTGCACGACCTGACCGGAAAACCCGCACTGCGGGAATTGCGGCGTGCCCTTCATGAACAGCACGACGTCGTTCGACTTCACTTCGTTGTCGATGAATTGCTCGATGCTCATTTTCGCTTCCTTCGGGGGCGGCGCTCTCAGGCCTTAACGGGCCGGCCCGCCCTTCTAACCCGTGACTGGCTATATATGTAGCTCAAACCATTGTGCATCCAAAGCAAAATGGCGGAAATCTGGCATGCGGCGGGGGCCGGACGGCACCGCAAAAGGAGCCGGGATTATCTGACGGGCCCAATATCATCATGGGGGAGGCTTTTTTCCCGTAACGGAGCCCCTATCTAGGACGAACTGTCCGTCTGGAACCAGATTACCGAAGCAACGTTCTCCCCTTGAATCGGAGATTATCGTTGACGAAACCAGCCTCTGCCGCGGCCGCCATTCCCGGCACCCCGCCGTCATTGTCCTCCGAATCCGGATCGCTCGCGCAGCGGCTGGTGGATGCCTATCGCGCGGTCCGCGACGAGACCGAGCGCCGGGCCGCGCCGCTGTCGGCGGAAGACCAGCTGATCCAGTCGATGCCGGATGCGAGCCCCGCCAAGTGGCATCGTGCCCATACCACCTGGTTCTTCGAGCAGTTTCTGCTCGGCGAGCACGTCAAGGGCTACACGCCGTTCCACCCGGACTACGCCTATCTGTTCAATTCCTATTACGTCAGCGCCGGCCCGCGGCACGCCCGCCACCAGCGCGGCCATCTGACTCGCCCGACGGCCGACGAGGTCACCGCCTACCGCCGCCATGTCGACGCCGAGGTGATGAAATTCTTCCAGACCGCCCCGACAGAACAGCTCGCGGCGCTGGTGCCGCTGGTCGAGGTCGGCCTTAATCACGAGCAGCAGCATCAGGAGCTGATGTACACCGACATCCTGCACGCCTTCGCACAAAACCCGATCCCGCCGGCCTACGATCCGGCGTGGCGCTTCCCGGCATCGCAGCGCGGGCCTGAGGAATGGGTGACACTCAACGAAGGCATCCACACCGTCGGCCACGGCGACGACAGCTTCCATTTCGACAATGAGAAGCCCGCGCATCGTGCGCTGGTCGGCCCGGTCAAGCTCGCGAAAAACCTCGTCACCAATGCCGATTGGCTCGCCTTCATCAAGGACGGCGGCTATTCCACCGCCACGCTGTGGCTGATGGATGGCTTCGGCACGGTGACCAACGAGGGCTGGCAGGCGCCGGGCCACTGGCGCGAGATCGACGGCGAGTGGAAGATCATGACGCTCGGCGGTCTGCAGCCGATCGATCCGCAGGCTCCGGTTTGCCATGTCAGCTACTACGAAGCCGACGCTTTCGCCCGCTGGGCCGGCAAGCATCTGCCGACCGAGATGGAATGGGAGGTCGCGGCGCGCGCCGGCCTGCTCAACGACGCCTACGGCATCGTCTGGCAATGGACCCGCAGCGCCTATTCGCCCTACCCGGGCTATCGCGCGATCGAAGGCGCGCTCGGCGAGTACAACGGCAAGTTCATGGTCAACCAGCTCGTGCTGCGCGGCTCGTCGCTGGCGACGCCGGCCGGTCACAGCCGTGTCACCTACCGCAACTTCTTCTATCCGCACCATCGCTGGCAATTCACGGGGTTACGCCTCGCCGACTATGCCTGATTGAGTCCTGTCGAAATCGATGACGCGTCGGTAAGCGCGTTCGGGAGAGTATCATGAATGTGCATGCCGCCGCTTTGGCCAAAGCGTATCCGTTCGACGAAGCGACCTCGGCGTTTGCCGGCGATGTGATCGGCGATCTCGCCCGTCACCCGAAACGGCTGTCGCCGAAATATTTCTACGACGCCACCGGCTCGGAGCTGTTCGAGCAGATCACGGTGCTGCCGGAATATTATCCGACGCGCACCGAGCTCGGCATCCTGCGCGACCGCGGCGACGAGATCGCCGCGATCATCCCCGATGGTGCGGCCCTGGTCGAGTTCGGCGCCGGCGCCACCACCAAGGTGCGCCTGCTGCTCGAACATTGCGAATTCGCAGCCTACGTGCCGGTCGATATTTCCGGCGATTTCCTCAAGGCCCAGGCCGACGGCCTCCGCAAGGATTTCCCCGGCCTCGGCATCTATCCGGTCGCGGCCGACTTCACCACGCCGTTCGCGCTGCCCGAGGCCGTCGCCGCGATGCCGAAGGTCGGCTTCTTCCCCGGCTCGACGCTCGGCAATTTCGAGCCGAGCGAGGCCTTGGCCTTCCTGCGTAGCGCGCGCCAGATCCTCGGCCACGGCGCGCAGATGATTATCGGCGTCGACCTCGAGAAGGACGAGCGGGTGCTGTACGACGCCTATAACGACGCGGCCGGCGTCACCGCGCGCTTCAACCTCAATGTGCTGGTGCGCATCAACCGCGAGCTCGGCGGCAATTTCGACCTGTCGGGCTTCACCCACCGCTCGATCTACAACCGCGACCGCCATCGCATCGAGATGCATCTGATCAGCCGCAAGGCGCAGACCGTGCGCATCCTCGGCAACACCTTCGCCTTCCGCCCCGGCGAGAGCATTCACACCGAGAACAGCTATAAATATTCGCTCCCGCGTTTCACCGCCCTCGCCCGCAGCGCGGGCTGGACGGTGCGCGAAAGCTGGACCGACGCCAACACGATGTTCTCGGTGCATGCGCTCGTGGCGGACTAGCGCCTAACCAGGACGGGGGCACGATGATGGGCCGGCGTGCGCTGCAGATCGCCACAGTGCTGCTCGCCCTCGTCCCGATCCTGACCGGCATCATCACCATGCTCGGCGTCAGCGATCCGCTCTACGCCTCGTCAGGCGTTCCGGCGCTGCCGGTGCTCGACAGCAATCTGCGCTTCTTCGGCGGTCTCTGGTTTGGGCTTGGCCTCGCTCTGCTCTGGCTGGTGCCGCGCATCGAAAGCGAGAGCGTGCTGTTCCGCGTGGTCTGGGGCGGCATCTTCCTCGGCGGCATCGGCCGGCTGCTGTCGATGGCGATGGTAGGCACCCCGCCGCTGCCCTTCGTGGGCTTCACCGCGCTCGAAGTGATCGGCGCGCCGCTGTTCGTCTATTGGCAGCACCGCGTGGCGATGGCCGGTCGCACGTAGCCGCGGACGCCCCTACTCCTCACCCTCTGTCGAGCGCAGCGAAATCGATTCCCACGCCGCGACCACGATCATGATCGCGGTGGTGACGAGCGACAGCACCAGCGGTGACATCCCGCTGGCGAAATAGGCGGTGATCGCCAGCGCGACGATGCCGACGCCGTGCGAGAGCTGCAGGAAGTTGCGGATCACATATTTGAACAGGATGGTCCCGATCAGGAACAGCGCGGGGCCGCCGACCGAGCTTATGATCGTGTTGAGATCAGCATGGCCGCCGGGGTGCTTCAGCACCAGCTCGTCGGCAACCGCCGTGAGGATGATGCCGCCGACGATCGGCATGTGCAGATAGGTGTAGGCGATCCGCGCCACGCGGCCGGATTCCTCGGACTTGGAGATCATCTCCGAGCCGGCCTCGGCGCCCTTGTGGAAATAGATCCACCACATCGCGATACTGCCGACCAGCGCCGAGATGAAGGCGGCGACATTCTCCGGCGTCCAGGTCAGCTCGGCGAAGGTCGCGCCGTCGACCACGATTGCCTCGCCGAGCGCGATGATGATGAAGCCGGCGCAGCGCTCGGCCATGTGGCCGCCCTCGACCGACCACGCCTCCATCGAGGAAAAACCGAGGCCAGGAGTCCAGAACCGCAGGGCCGGCGCGACATACTCGATGGCCAGCGCCGCAATCCAGAGCCACATCCGCGTCTCGTGCTCGGCGAAGCCGCCGAGAATCCACAGCACGGCCGAGCCGGACAACCAGGTCAGGATACGGATCGCGTTGTGGCGCACCGCCGTCCGGCGCCGCGGCGTCGCCAGCAGCCAGAACGCCGTGCGGCCGACCTGCATCGCCGCATAGGTCCCGGCGAACCACAGCCCGCGGCCCTCGAAGGCGCTTGGAATCGAGGTCGACAGCAACAGCCCGCCCAGCATCAGGACGAACAGCAGCAGGCGGACCGGCGTCAGGTCGGGATTGAGCCAGTTGGTGACCCAGGTGGTGTAGACCCACACCCACCACACCGCGAGAAACAGCACCGTGACCTGCACCGCGCCGAGCGGGGTAAATTGGTGCAGCAGCGTGTGCGACAGCTGCGTGACTGCGAAGACGAAGACGAGGTCGAAGAACAGCTCGGCATTGGTGACACGGCTGTGCTGGTTCGGCACGATGACGCGAAACATCGCACCGCGCGGATTGTCTGCCATCGCCTGAGGCCCCCGCCCGCTGGCCGGGGCCTAGCCTTCCGGCACGCCGGTTTGCAGGGCCAACGCGTGCAGCACGCCGCCCATCTGGCCCTTCAGCGACTGGTAGACGATCTGATGCTGCTGAACCCGGGACTTGCCACGGAAAGACTCGGAAACGACAGTGGCCGCGTAGTGGTCGCCGTCGCCGGCCAGATCACGGATCGTCACCTCGGCATCAGGAATCGCTGCCTTGATCATCGATTCGATATCACGGGCGTCCATCGGCATCCCAGTCCACCTCCGTCAGGGTCGTTCGAATCATGGCTGGCTCGGCAGCCATGCAGGTAAAACCTAGCGCCTGAGGTCTTCTAGGTCATCCCTGGGCACACTATATTCCCATTCCCAGCGATTTAAACCTGCATCAATCGGTCACAAGACATCACGCCGAAATGACCAGAAGAGGCGCAGAATCATGAAGCTCCCCGGCCCCGACCATCCGATCACGATCACGCCCAATGGCAAGCGCGTCCGCGTCACCGCCGACGGCGTCGTCATCGCCGAGACCACCCATGCGCTGACCCTGAAGGAAGCGAGCTATCCGGCCGTGCAATATGTCCCCCGGCAGGACGCCAACATGGAGCTGTTGACCCGCACCGAGCGGACCACCCACTGCCCCTACAAGGGGGATGCGAGCTACTTCAGCATCAAGGCCAACGGCAAGACGCTGGACAATGCGATCTGGACCTATGATGAGCCTTTCCCGGCCATGACCGAGATCACCGGCCACCTCGCTTTCTATCCGGACAAGGTGAAGATCGAGGAAGTCGCCTAGGCCGTCTCGCTTGCCGTAAGCGCCGGGCCCAGCCCGGCCCTTCGCCGCGCGCCAACCCAGCCTGAAAAACGTGAATGCCCGGGGCCAGGCCCGGGCATGACGACGGAAGTGTTCGGCCTGAACGCCGCTAGACCCTGAAAATCGTGAGCCCGAGGATCAAGAGCACCAGGAAGATCACCACGAACACGTAGAACAGGAAGCGCGCGATGTCGGCGGAGGCGGCTGAAATGCCGGTGAAACCGAGCAAGCCCGCGACGATCGATACAGCCAGGAAGATCAGCGCCCATTTCAACAGTGTCATTGCTTGCTCCGCAAAGCCCCCGCGCGCTTTGCGCGTCCGCCGATAACGTCCGCCCCCCAACCCCGGTTCCAAAACGAAACAGATGCGCTGAGATGACCGACCTCGATACCCCGGAATCGGGACAATTGGGCCTTGCTGAATCGGGTTCCCGACTGCAACATCAGGCTGCAGACCCGGCTGGGGGCACCATGAAATCGATTGCTCACGCGGCTCCGGCCGTCGACGTCCAGGCAGCACCGAAGCTCCATAAGCGCAACCTTGCCCTGGACCGTGCACGCACCTTCCTGACGCTGGTCGTGCTGCTGCACCACGCCGTGATCCCCTACACCCATTTCGGGCACACCGACCCGACGTCGTGGATCGGCTTCGACTGCGTGGTGCTCGCCACCGACAGCTTCTTCATGGCGATGTTCTTCTTCCTGTCGGGGCTGTTCGTCTGGCCGGGACTCGGCCGTAAGCCGTGGCTGATCTTCCTGCGCGACCGGCTGCTGCGGCTCGGCCTGCCGTTTGTGGTCTGCGCCGTCACCGTGATCCCGATCGCCTATTACGCGATCGCGCTGCGCGCGACGCCGGATCTGACCTTCTCTGAGTTCTGGCAGAAGACCATGATGTTCGGGCCGTGGCCGAGCGGCCCGATCTGGTTCGTCTGGGTCTTGATGGTCTTCGACTTGACGGCCAGCGTGCTGTATCGCGTGTCGTCTACTCTGCTCGAGCCGATCAACCGGCTGTCGATCAAGGGATTCCAGCGGCCCTCGAAGTTCTGGCTGTTCCTCGTGATCGTCAGTGCCGCCGCCTACCTGCCGATGCTGGTCCATTACGGCCAGAACTACTGGTTTGAGCTCGGACCGTTCTCGGTGCAGGCGAGCCGCGTGCTGCTGTATGCGTGCTACTTCTTCATTGGTGCAGGCATCGGCGCGGCAAACCTCGAGGGCGGCGTGCTTAGCGCGCACGGACGGCTGACCGAGAGGCGCTGGTTCTGGACCGGCATCACGCTGATCCCCTATGCGCTGATGTGGATGATGATCTACATCAAGCGCCAGATCATCGGTAACCCCGATCCGCTGCCGGGCTGGTATCTCGCGATCTACGGCAGCTTCTACGTGCTGTTCAGCGCCTCGATCCTGTTCGCGATCCTGGCTTACTTCCTGCAATCGAAGGCATCGGGGCCGACGCTGCTCGACCGCATGCAGAGCGATGCCTACGGCATGTTCCTGGTGCACTATCCGATCGTGCTGTGGCTGCAATACTGGCTGTTCGACATGGATCTGCCGGCGATCGCAAAGGCTGCGATCGCCTTCTTGGCCACCGTGGCGCTGAGTTGGGCCCTGACTGCCGTGCTGCGCAAGCTGCCGGGCGCCAACTACGTGCTGTAGAGGTCACGCCGCGATCTCGTCCCTGGCCGCCACGCTTTCCAGCCGCGGTGCGCTTGCTGCGCGGTGGTCGCGGGCGATCAGGATGTAGAAGGTCGGCAGCACGAACAGCGTGAACAGCGTGCCGATCAGCATGCCCATCACCACGACGATGCCGATGGCAAAGCGGCTCGCCGCACCGGCGCCGTCGGCATAAAGCAACGGCGCAAGGCCCGCGACCATCGCCGCCGTCGTCATCAGAACCGGCCGCATGCGCACCGCGGCGGCCTTCTGGATCGCGGCGACCCGGTCGAGCCCTTCATGGTGCTGGATCTCGTTGGCAAAGCTCACCATCAGGATGCCATGCTTGGAGATCAGCCCGATCAGGGTGACGAGGCCGATCTGGGTGTAGATGTTCAGCGTCGTGAAGCCGAAATACAACGGCAGCAGCGCGCCGCAGACCGCGAGCGGCACCGTCACCATGATGACCAGGGGATCGCGGAAGCTCTCGAACTGCGCCGCCAGCACCAGGAAGATCACGATCAGCGCCATGCCGAAAGTGACGATCAGGCGGTTGCCCTCCTGGACATATTGCCGGCTGTCCGACAGCCAGTCGACGGTCATGCCCGGCGACAGCTGCTGCGCCTGCATGAACGACACCGCCTGCCCCATGGTGACGCCGGGCTTGAGCACGGCCGAGATCGTCGCCGCGTTCATCTGATTGAACTGCGGCAGCCGGTTCGGCTCCGGCTTGACGTTGACCTTGATCACCGTCGACAGCGGGAACATCTGCCCCGAGCTCAAGCGCACGTTGAAGTTTCCGAGCCCCTCGGGGGTGACCCGATCAGCCTGCCGCACCTGCGGGATCACCTCGTAGGAGCGTTCGAAGAAGTTGAAGCGGTTGACGTAGTTCTCGCCGACCAGCACGGCAAGCGTGTCGGCGATGGTCTGCATGCTGACGCCGGCCTCGGCGGCCTTGGCATGATCAATCGTGATCCGCGCCGTCGGACTGTCGAACGCCAGATCGCTGTCGACGAAGGCGAACAGCCCGCTCTTCCAGGCGGCGCCCTTCAGCGTCTCGACCTCCTGATAGATGGTCGAGAAATCGCCCGCCGAGCGCACCACCATCTGGAACGGCAGGCCGCCGGTCGCGGCCGGCAGCGCGGCCGGCTGGAACGGCGTCACGCTGGCGCCGAGCACGCCGTAGGACATGCCGTAGAGCTGGTTCTGAATATCGTTGGCGGAGCGCTTGCGCTTGTCCCAATCGGTCAGGGTGATGCCGCCGAAGGCATGGTTCTGCCCGTCGGTCCCGTTGATGAACCAACTCGCGTGGTATTCGGGAAACGAGCGAAACAGCTGCTCGATCTGGTCGGAGGAGCGCGTGGTGTAGTCCACGCTGGCATATTGCGGAGCACGGTGAACACATAGCCCTGGTCCTCGGACGGCGCGAGCTCGCGCTGGCTGCCGAGGAACAGCACCACGATCGCCGCCAGCACGCTGAACGCCACCAGCAGCACCGCTGCACGCATCTTGAGCGTGGCAGCCAAGAGTCTGCTGTAGCCGCGCGACAGCTTTGAGAACTGGTGCTCGACGAAGCGGGCAAACCGGCCGTGCGAGGTCGCTTCGCCCAAAAGCTGCGCGCTCATCATCGGCGACAAGGTCAGCGCGATGACGCCCGAGACCACCACCGAGCCCGCAAGCGTGAAGGCGAACTCGCGGAACAGGCTGCCGGTCAGTCCCCCCATCAGGCCGATCGGCGCATAGACCGCGGCGAGCGTGATCGTCATCGCGATCACGGGGCCAATGATCTCGCGCGCGCCGATCAGGGCCGCGTCGCCCGGCTTCAGGCCTTCCTCGATGTGGCGATGGATGTTTTCCACGACGACGATGGCGTCGTCGACCACGAGCCCGATCGCCAGCACCATCGCGAGCAGGGTCAGCAAATTGATGGAGAAGCCGAGCGCCAGCATCATCGCGGCGGTGCCGACCAGCGACAGCGGCACGGTGACGACCGGGATCAGCACCGAACGGAACGATCCCAGGAACAGCAGGATCACCACCACGACGATCGCGATTGCCTCGACCAGCGCGTGCTGAACCTCTGAGATCGAGGCCTTGACGAAGTGCACGATATTGAAGACGTCGGCGACCTTCAATCCGGGCGGCGCCACGCGATTGAGATCTTCGATCACCTTCGCGGTGGCGGCGACGATCTCCAGCGGGTTGCCGTCGGGGGTCGGCTGCACCGCGATATAGACGGTGGGCTTGCCGCTGTCGCGCGCATTGGAATCGTAATTCTCGCCGCCGATCTCGAGCGTCGCGACATCGCCGAGCCGCACCAGGCCTCCGCCGCCGGTGCCGGTCCTCGCCGTTTCCACCCTTCACTTCTACGAGAGCAAGGGGCTGATCGCGAGCCGGCGCACCGGCGGCAATCAGCGGCGCTACATGCGCGGCGTGCTGCGACGCATCGCTGTCATCAGGATCGCGCAGCGCGCCGGGATTCCTTTGGAGGAGATCAGGCAGACCTTCGCGGCGATCCCGCTCGATCGCGCCCCGACCATGCGCGAATGGGAGCGCGCGATGCGCGCCTGGACTGAAGCGCTGCAGCAGCGCATCAGCGATCTGACTGACCTCCGCGACAAGCTGTTCAACTGCATCGGCTGCGGCTGCCTGTCGGTGACCGATTGCCCGCTGCGCAACGGCGACGACCGGCTCGGTGCCCAGGGCCCGGGCCCGCGCATCCTGATCACGGCCGCTGAACGGCGAAGCAGGCGCAAGCGCACAGCGCCGTAAGCGCCCCTCGACAGGCGCCGATCTCAGTCCTTCAATGATATCCCCGACCAAAACCCGCCATTGATCTTCCCGGTTTTCCCTTTGACCGGCATGGGCATATCGCTCTCCGGCGCCGAGAGGTTCAGCTTGAGGAGGACTTCGTCACGCAGCGCGGCGTCCAGCTCGTTGTCGCCGAGCGACTTGATGGGTCGGACGCGCGTGACGCGTCCGGTCCGATCGATCCACAGTTCATATTCGACGTAGTCGGAGCTGAGTGCGGTTTTGACCGCGCTGTTCGCGTTTACTGCGTCCATCACCGTTTTGTTGAGAGCTGACGCGTAACCAGACCAGCGCCGCCTGTCGGACCATTTGCCGTCGGATTGGGACGATTTCGGCTCGCCGCGTCGATCGGCAGCGCCTCCGAGGTTGAGTGGTGGGGGAAGGTCGGCCTTCGGGGCCCGGGACGCAGGCGAGCCCGGAATTGCTTTTCCTGCTCCACTCGGGACGGCGTCTTGTGCCCGCGCCGACAATCCCATTGTCAGGACAATCAGCGTCAGCATGATCGGTGCAGCGGCGATCGTCCTCCGTCGCCACGACCCCAGTCCTTCCCGCCGCATCTTGCATCTCCAGTGGCGGGTACGAACGGGATAGCCCGAACGAAACAACCCCAGCGTGCCAAGCAAGATCACATGGCACTCCGGACCGTCAAGGCCGACAGGGCCTTCACGCGCGCATTCCGCCGGCCCGGTCGCGGCGACAAGTTGCGCACAACCTGCCATTGGTCACATGTAGTGACGTGATTCTCAGATATGCTGGCCGGACTGCTTGACCCTAGGGAGTCCCGAGATGAACGACCCTCAAGTTGGATGGATCGCCGCAATCATCGTCGGCGGATTGGCCGGCTGGCTCGCCGAGATGTTCATGAAGACCGGAACCGGCATCTTCATGAATATCATCCTCGGCATCGTCGGCGCCGCGCTGGCGAACTGGCTGTTGGGTCTGCTCGGCGTATCGCTCGGCGGAGGATGGATCAGCTATCTCGTCGCCGGCTTCATCGGCGCCTGCGTGATCATCTTTGCCTGGCGCGCGGTCCGCGGCGCGACCTGAAGCGATCGTGCTTGAACAAAAAGCGATAGCGCGATGACAGGGTCATCGCGCTATTGAGCTCCTGTTCGCTTGACGTTGCAGCGCCTGATCCTCCCGGATCAGGCGGCAGCGCCGTGCATGTAGTTCGGCAGCCAGTGCTCGAAGGCGCGGGACAGGCTTTCGATCGTTACAGGCGGCTCGCCGGCGACCGCAATCGCCTCGCCGCCGGTGGTGCCAATGCGTGCGCAGGGCACGCCGGCACCCTTCATCTTGGCCAGCACGAGGCCTGCATCGGCCGCAGGCACGGTGACGATGTAGCGCGCCTGATCCTCGCCATACCAATAGGCATGCGGGACGATCGAAGACGGCGCCGCCAGCAGCTGCGCGCCGATGCCGCTCGCAATCGCCATCTCGGCGAGCGCGATCAAGAGGCCGCCGTCGGAGAGGTCATGCACGGCGGTCGCGGTGCCGGCGCGGATCATGCCCCGCACCACGTCGCCGTTGCGCTTCTCGGTGGCGAGATCGACCGGCGGCGGAGCGCCCTCCTCGCGGCCGCAGACATCGCGCAGGTAAACCGACTGGCCGAGCCAGCCCTGGGTGTCGCCGACCAGCAGGATCGCCTCGCCCGCCGCCTTGAAGGCCAGCGTCGCCGACTTGGTGAAGTCGTCGAGCAGGCCGACGCCGCCGATCGAGGGCGTCGGCAGGATGCCGCGGCCATTGGTCTCGTTGTAGAGCGAGACGTTGCCCGACACGACCGGGAAGTCCAGCGCAACGCAGGCCTCCGCAATACCCTTCAGGCAGCCGACGAACTGGCCCATGATCTCGGGCCGCTCCGGATTGCCGAAATTGAGATTGTCCGTGATCGCGAGCGGCCGGCCGCCGACGGCGGTGATGTTGCGCCAGGCTTCGGCGACCGCCTGCTTGCCGCCCTCGAACGGATCGGCCTCGCAATAGCGCGGGGTGACGTCGACGGTGAGCGCAAGTCCCTTCGGCCCGTCCTCGACGCGGACCACCGCGGCGTCGCCGCCGGGGCGCTGCATGGTATTGCCCAGGATGACGTGGTCGTACTGCTCCCAGACCCAGCGCTTCGAGCACAGCTCGGGCGTGCCGATCAGCTTGGTCAGTGCGTCGGCGATGCCGAGCGGCGGCTTGACGTCCTGGCCGCGGATGACAGGCAGCGCGTTCGAGGCGACGTGCGGACGATCATAGACCGGCGCCTCGTCACCGAGCTCCTTGATCGGCAGATCGGCCATCACGTCGCCGCCATGCTTGACGACGAAGCGCTTGCTTGGCGTGGTGTAGCCGACGATGGCGAAATCGAGCCCCCATTTGCGGAAGATCGCCTCGGCCTCTTTCTCCTTCTCGGGCTTGAGCACCATGAGCATCCGCTCCTGGCTCTCCGAGAGCATCATCTCGTAGGCGCTCATGCCGGTCTCGCGGGTCGGCACCGCGTCGAGATCGAGGTCGACGCCGAGATCGCCCTTGGCGCCCATCTCGACCGCCGAGCAGGTCAGGCCCGCCGCACCCATGTCCTGGATCGCGACCACGCAATCGGCGGCCATGATCTCGAGGCAGGCTTCGAGCAGCAGCTTCTCGGCGAAGGGATCGCCGACCTGCACGGTCGGGCGCTTCTCCTCGGAGGCATCGTCGAATTCGGCCGAGGCCATCGAGGCGCCATGGATGCCGTCGCGGCCGGTCTTGGAGCCGAGATAGACGATCGGCATGTTCACGCCGGAGGCAGCCGCGTAGAAGATCTTGTCGGCGTCGGCGAGGCCCACCGCCATCGCGTTGACCAGGATGTTGCCGTCATAGCGGGTGTGGAAGCGCACCTGGCCGCCGACCGTCGGCACCCCGAACGAATTGCCGTAGCCGCCGACGCCCGCGACCACGCCGGACACCAGATGCCGGGTCTTGGGGTGCTCGGGCGCGCCGAAGCTCAGCGCGTTCAGGCAGGCGATCGGGCGCGCGCCCATGGTGAAGACGTCGCGCAGGATGCCGCCGACGCCGGTGGTGGCGCCTTGGTAGGGCTCGATGTAGCTCGGGTGGTTGTGGCTCTCCATCTTGAACACCACGGCCTGGCCGTCGCCGATATCGATCACGCCGGCATTCTCGCCGGGGCCCTGGATCACCCAGGGGGCCTTGGTCGGCAGGCCGCGCAGATGGATCCGCGACGACTTGTACGAGCAATGCTCGTTCCACATCGCCGAGAAGATGCCGAGTTCGGTGAAGGTCGGAACCCGCCCGATCAGCTTGAGGATGCGCTCGTACTCGTCCGGCTTCAGCCCGTGGGCGGCGACGAGTTCGGGGGTGATCTTCGGTTCGTTCTTGGGCGCGTTCATAGGACCCTTAATAGGTAGATCGAACGGGGGCGAAAAGGCCTTTTACGGGGCATTTTCGGCCTGTCCAGAGCTTTGCGGCAGCTGGCCGCGGGGTGCGGGATTTGCACAATGGGGATGGATCGGATTTAAGGACCCGAACCCGACAATTGAAGGCCAAATTTCGTGAACGAGCGCGCCAAAACCGCATTAGAGACCGCATTCAACCGCCGACCCGACCTGCACGTCGAAACCGAGGGCGAATTCGCCGGCTGGCGGACCTGGACGCGGGACAATTTCGAGAGCCATTCCGGTCCCTTTTACCATCGCATGGACGAGAACGGCCGCATCGCGTGCGCGTTCCGGGTCGCCAAGAAGCACCTCAACGGCGGTGGCAACGTCCACGGCGGCTGCTTCATGACCTTCGCGGATTACTGCCTGTTCGCGCTCGCCGGCTCGGTGCTCCAGGGCCCCGGCGTCACGGTGTCGTTCGCCTCGGAATTCCTCGACGCGGCCCGCGAGGGCGACCTGATCGAATGCACCGGGGAAGTCACCCGTGCCGGCATGTCGCTGATCTTCGTGCGGGGCATGCTGACATCGGCCGGGCGGCCGCTGTTCACCTTCTCCGGCACCATCAAGCGGGTGAAGCGGAAGGCGCCAACGGAGACGCCGGCGTAAAGTTCACGGCCGCTTCGCTCGAAAACGCGAGCTCTGTGGACACGCGTCGTCATCCAGCCGTTACATCGACACCGGTTGCATCGAAAGCAGAGCGTTAGTTCATTGTGTTCACGCGCGTTCTTGGCGTGAAGCAACGCAAACGCGAGTTGTGACGCAACGCCGCACTGTCGCCGCGGCGTCGCGGACGCGTCACATGCCCGTCAGCCAAGCCCCTGAATATTGCTGAACGGTTTCCGTTTGTGCATTCGCGCAGCGATGTTGGGGCATTCTCATGAAATTGAAGACGTTTGTTTCCATCACGTCGGCGATGACGCTTGTCGCATCACTGGCGTGGACTGCAATTCCTGCGCGCGCCGGCCAGGACGGCGACAATGGTGATCGCGGCGCTGGCGATTCCCGCGGTCACGATCAAGATCAGGATCAAGACCATGACGGCGACCATCATGGTCGCAAGCCGCGCGTGGTGATGATCTCGCTCGACGGCGCCAAGCCCGATTTCATCCAGAAATTCATCGAGGAAGGCGTGCTGCCGCGCGACGGCGGCCTCGCCCGGCTCAGCCGCCGCGGCGCTGTGGCGTTGCAGAACGTGACGGCGTCACCCTCGCTCACCGCGGTCTCGCATATTGCGATCGCGACCGGTTCGACGGCGGTTCACAACGACATCCCATCGAACACGTTCCAGCCGATCGTCGGGCCGATCTCCAGCAGCATCAGCGGCTTTGCCGCGCCGATCGGCGGCTACAGCGAAAGCCCGCTCGGGCCGTCGTCGCACCCGACGGCACAGCCCTTGTGGGTGCAGTTACGGCAGCAGGGCAAGAAGGTCGTCACCGCGACCTGGCCCGGCGGCGACGGCGCCGACATCTCCATCAACAAGACCGTGGTGCAGCCGGCGCAGCCCACCCGCGTGACCGACTTCACGGTGCCGTTCGGCGCGTTCGGCGGCATCGGAGCCCAGGGCTTCACGCTGTCGCGCAGCGACTTCACGGCCGATCCCGGCATCGTCGCGGCGCTGCAGGCTGCCGGCCATTTCTCGTTCAGCCCGGTGCTGGTGACCTCGGCGCCGATCGAGACATTCTCGTGCTCCGCAGCGGCGACCGCGACCTGCACCAGCGCCTCGACGCTCGACGTCAAATATTCGATCCGCGTCGCCGCAATCGATACCACCAATGACCGCAAGGTGAACTACGACACGCTGGTGTTCTTCGACGAAAACCGCGGCATCACCGCGGGACCGTTCCACGCGCCCTCGACCGGGCCGGCCTACGTCAAGTTCGGCGGCGAGAACGCCCCGTTCTTCTTCGAAGGCAGCGGCGCCAAGGTCGGTGCCGCCTACTTCGTCTCGGCGCTGTCGCCCGATCTCTCGGTGGTGCGCTTCGCCCGCTACGGCGCCAACTACATCCCGCGCAACGCGCCGGTGCTCGCCGATGTCGACGACATCAACAACAACATCGGCTTTTGGCGTCCGCAGGCCGATTTCCGCATTCCGGAGCGCCTGAGCCCGGGCTTCACCAATTTCCCCGACGTCGAGATCGAGACGATGTACGAGGACATGGTGAAGACCTTCGTGCGCTACCAGGCCAATATCGGCGAGCGCGCGATCAAGACCCATCCCGACGCCGACCTCGTGATGGTCTATATCGAGCAGCCCGACGGCTCCGAGCACCAGTTCCTGCTGACCGATCCGCGACAGGGCACCAACCCGACCGATCCGAACTCGATCGGCGCCAACCAGGATCCGGCCAAGGTCAAGCGCTACGCATCCTACATCCGCTTCGCCTACCAGACCGCCGACAAGGCGGTGAAGCAGATTGCCGATGCGGCCGGCCGCGACAGCAACGTCGTCGTGGTGTCGGATCACGGCTTCGCGCCGTTCCACAGCTCGGTCAATCTCACCAACATCCTGCGCAACGCCGGCATCGACACCAGCAAGGTCGGGGTCCGCACCTCGGGTCCTGCCGCCGACATCTACGTCAACCTGCAGAACCGCGAGCTCGGCGGCACCGTCGATCTGGCGACCTACCGGGCTTTGGTGGCGCAGATCACCGATGCGGTGAAGAACGCGATCGACCCCAATGCGCGCTTCAACTACTCGCTCAGGGATCAGCGCATCTTCACCGTCGTCGAGACCCGGCCGCTGCAATGCGACGCCGGAACCGGACAATGCACCAGCAAGAGCGTCGGCCAGGACTATGGCGACGTGTTCGCGCTGATGGCGCCCGGCTACAATTTCGACGGCTTGCAAAATCCGGGCGTCGCGCGCCAGGGCGACGCACCGTTCAACTCGGCAACCACCGCGCTGTCGATGCCGAACTTCTACGGCGCCCACGGTCACGACCCCGAGCTCCCGGTGATGAGCGCGACCTTCATCGCCGCGGGGCCGCAGATCCGGAAGGACGCCGTAGTGCGGCACATGCGCAATATCGACGTGGCGCCGACCGTCATCCGGATGCTGGGCGCGACACCGCACCAGGTCGATGGCGAGGTGCTGAGCGAGGTGCTGCGCTAGGTCCTGCGCCACAACTTGCGCCAGGATTTCAGGCCGAGACGGCGCTCAGGCTCACGCCTGGGCGCCGTCTGCCATCACCCATCCGCTGCCGTGATCCGGTGCTCAGCCCGGTCACGGCCGGCAATCCTCACGCAGTCGGCGCGCCGAAGCGATCGATCACCTCAGCAAGCCGAACATGACCGACACAGGCGCCTGTCCCGGGGCTACTCTCGCCCGACTCCAGCGCCGTCGCGTAGATCACGGCCGGATCGGCCTCCAATCGTGCGCGAAGTCCGGCCAGTTTCGGCCAGCGATTGCGGTCGGCGACAGCGTGAAAATCGAGCCAGCGCGCGACACCGATCAGCAGCCCATCCGCCAATGTCGGGTGGTCGCCGAGCAGGAACGGCGCATCGCCGATCAGTTCCTCGAGCCTGTCGTGCCGTTGCAGAACGCTGCCCTTTCCCCACTCCCGCAGCGCAGACTGCATCGCGGGATTCGGCGTCTGCATCTCCAGCGCCGCCCACAGCGGACTGAACGCGGCGGTGAAGCCGGTGTTCACGAAGGCCATCAGTTGATGCATGCGGTCGGCCTGCGGCGACAACAGGTCGAAGCTGATGCGGCGCTCGGTGTCGCGGGCCTCGAGCCAAGCTGCGATCGCCATGTTCTCCGTCAGCACCCTGCCCTGGTCCGTGACGAAGGCCGGCGTCTCGTGCCGCGGGTTGATCCGCGCATAGGACGGATCTCGCATTTCGCCGAGCATGTCGACGCGGCAAAGGCGATAGGGCTTGCGCAGCCATTCGAGGGCTGCGACGAGCCCCATGGAGCTTCCCAACGGGAAGCCATAGATAAGGATAGGTTCCATGATGTGGTCTCCGGTGATGTCAGACGATCACGCTGCGCAGCGGAGCCGGACCCTATTCGCCACATCGGTGAAGTAAATTACGCACCTTTTTGTAACCACGAGGCGCCATGAAATCTCTCGTCTCCCGCTGCCCGATCGAAGAGGTCATGCAGCTCCTGAGCGGCCGCTGGCCGACGCTTCTGATCTACTATCTGAAGCAGGGCACCAAGCGCTTCAGCGACCTGCGCCGGGACAACCCGACCATCTCGCACAAGATGCTCAGCCTCGAGCTTCGCAAGCTGGAGGACGCCGGTATCGTCGAGCGCACCGAATTCGGAGGTTATCCCCTGCGCGTCGAATACCAGCTCACGCCGGGCGGCCACCGGCTGGTGCCGCTGATCGACGCGCTCGGCTACTGGTGGGAAACGACGTCGGATGGCGGCGGACATTCGAGCTCCGCAGGTGCCGAACCGGTCGTGTCAAATACCGTATTACGGGATTGAACCGCGCAACGCGCCGCAAAACTTGGCTCTGGCCTCCACCGAGGTCCCGAAGTATCAGTTTCCTTGCGCGCCAACGCGCGGGGAGCCACATCAAGGTGCCGAAGAGCACAGCGAACACGGGCGGCGTAACGGCGCCCGCGATCACGCCCACTCCGTCCACGTCAGCGCCGGGCGCGCGCGGCTGGCGCGACTATGCGCTGCTGCTGGCGCTCGCCTGCTGCTGGAGTTCGACCTATCCGCTAACCAAGATCGGACTCGGCTCGATCCCGCCGGTCACCTTCATCTCGGCGCGCTCACTGGTGGCGGCCTTGTTCCTGCTCGTTGTCTTACGCATCCGCGGCATCCGCATCCCGACCGACATCAAGGCCTGGAAGCTGTTCGCCTTCCAGCAGACCATCAACTCGACGATCCCGTTCCTGGTAATCACCTGGGCGCAGCTTTACGTGCCGGCGTCCAACACCGTGGTGCTGGCCTCGACGACACCGATCTTCGCCTTCCTGATCACCTGGGCGATTACGCGGCACGAGCCGGCCTCGATGCTTAAACTCGCCGGCGCGATCCTCGGTCTCGCCGGCACGATCGCGATCATCGGCCTCGACGCGCTCTCGGGCTTCGGCAAGGAGATTGTCGCCGAGATCGCGATCCTGCTGGCCACCATCTCGTTCGCCTGCGCGACGATCTTCGGGCTTCGGCTGTCGGATTACGATCCGATGGTGGTGGCGGCCGGCTCGCTGCTGTTCGGCGGCACCGTGCTGCTGCCGGTCGCCCTGATCGTCGACCATCCCTGGACACTGCACCCGACGCCGCAGGCGCTGGTCGCCACCGTCGTGATGGGCATCTTCTCCAGCGCCTTCGGCCTGATGCTGTTCTACATGTGCCTGACGCGGCTCGGCACCCTCACCACGAACGCGCAGGGCTATCTGCGCATCCCGATCGGCGTCGCGCTGTCGGTGATCCTGCTCGGCGAATCCGTGCCGTCGAACCTCGCGCTCGGCCTTGTGCTGGTCATGGCCGGCGTCGCGGCCATGACGGTGCCGGCCGAGGCGATTAAGCGCTGGTTCCGAAGACTGTAGAAGCGGATAATTTGTACACAGCCTATCAACGTCATTGCGAGGAGCGACAGCGACGAAGCAATCCATATCTCCACTTGCGGCACGATGGATTGCTTCGCTGCGCTCGCAATGACGCGTCACATACATCTAACCCGGCTCAGGCCGACAATTGCTTCTCGGCGATCGAGAGCCATTCGGCCTGCGCGTCGCGCAGATATTTCGGCGCGCGCCGCATCTGGATCAACAGCTCGTTGAACACGATGCGCGCCTCGGCGGTGCGGCCGACCAGCTGCAACAACAGGCCATAGCGGACCCGCGCCTCGGCGCCGGGAAAATACTGCGACACCGCCTGATATTCCTCGAGGGCCTCGTCGAGCCGGCCAAGCTCGGCGAGCGCGCGGGCATAGAGCAGATGTCCGTCGGCGGATTCAAAATCGGGCCAGCGCTCGCGCAATGCGTCGAGCGTCGCCAGCGCCTCGGCCGGTTGCTTGCGGGCGAACTGGGCCTGCGCCTTGGCCAGCGCGTAGGTCGGATCGTCGCCCTGCGGCAGTCCCAACACGTGGTCGTAGTGGCTTTCCGCCTCCTCGAAGCGACCGACGTTCTGGCACTCCGCGGCGAGCGCCGCGCGGTTGGCGATCGTATCCGACGTCGCGAGCCGGTCGGATAGTTCGCGGTATCGCTTCTCCGGATCGAGCCGGTTGGCGACGCGCTTGCGCGCCTGTGCGGCACCCGGTCCACCCCACCATTCCGGAACGAGTTCGACGACGATGTAGGCGAGCGCGCCGATCAGCGGCACCATCAGGATGATGAAGGCCCATGGCTGCAGGCGCCCGGTCCGCGAGGCGTGGTAGATCAGCGTGATGTCGAGCAGCAATACGGCCAATGCAACGGGCATGCGAATCCCAGCGAGCCGGACAGACCATCCAAATCGCCTCCGTCATACCGTGCCCGGCACGCTGCGACAATCCCCGGTTGCCGTGCCGGCTGCGCTAGCGTGAAGAGATTGTGAAACTTGAGGCGACTATCCCTGCATTGGTCGCTGAAGGAACGGACCAGGTTCATGGTCCGTGTCGCCGCTGGTACGCGGCACGAGCACTACTTCTTGTCGTCCGCCAACAGCGCGCGGTATTTCGCGACGTCGCGAGTCACGAGTTGCTGCAACACCTCGGGCGCGAGTTCGTCGGCATCGGGCGCGACCGTCGACAGATCGACGAAGCGCTTCTTCACCGCCTCGCTCGCGACCGCGGTGCGTGCGGCGGCGTTGAGCTTGGCGATGATCTCCGGCGGCGTGCCCTTCGGTGCGAACAGGCCGTTCCAGCCCTGCGCCTCGAACTCCGGCAAGCCTGCCTCGGTCGAGGTCGGCAGGTCCGGCAGCGAGGCGAGCCGCACGGTCGAGCCGACCACGACCGCCTTCACCAATTTGTCGTCGATCGCCTGCGACACCGAGGCGGCCGCATCGCAGACGCCATCGATCTGGCTGCCGATCGCATCCGTCAGCGCGAGCGCCGCGCCGCGATAGCCGACCAGCTGCACGTCGATCCCGGCGGCGTGCACGAAGCTCTTGCAGATCAGGTAATTCGAGGAACCGACGCCGGCATGGCCGAGATTGACCTTGCCCGGGTTCTTCTTCGCGTAGTCGATGAATTCCTTGAGGTCCTTGGCCGGGAAATCCTTGCGCAGCGCCACGATGCCGAAGGTCTTCGCCACGACGGCGATCGGCGCGAAGGAGTCGGGTGTGAACGACAGTTTCGGATAGATGGTGTAGGTCGCGGCGTTGGTGCCGGCATTGCCGATCGCGATGGTGTAGCCGTCGGGCTCTGCGCGCGCCGCGCGGGTCAGCGCGGTCGAGCCGCCGGCGCCGCCGACATTCTCGATGATGATGCTCTGGCCGAGCGCCGCGCTCATCTGGTCGGCCACCGCGCGGGCGATCACGTCGGAGGTGCCGCCCGCCGTGAACGGCACGATCATCGTGATCGGGCGCTTCGGGAAGTCCTGCTTCGGGAGATCCTGGGCGCTGGCTGCCGTCGTGAAGACGAGTGCCGCAGCCGCGGCAAGGCACCACCGCCCCAGCATTTCCGTTACGCCGCCTTTTCGAACTGCTGGACCAGTCCTGCGAACAGGCCGCGACCGTCGGTGCAGCCCATGATCTCTTCGACGTGGTTCTCCGGATGCGGCATCATGCCGAGCACGTTGCCGCGCTCGTTGACGATGCCGGCGATCGAATGCGCGGCGCCGTTGAAGTTGGAAGCCTCGTCGACCACGCCCTCGGGTGAGCAGTAGCGATAGAGCACCCGCCCGTCGCCCTCGAGCCGCTTCAGCGTCTCCTCGTCCGCCTCGTAATTGCCTTCGCCATGCGCCACCGGCACGCGGATCACCTGGCCGGCATTGTAGCCGCGAGTGAATGGGGTGTCGGAACGCTCGACCTTCATATGCACGTCGCGGCAGACGAATTTCAGTCCGGCGTTGCGCATCAGCACGCCGGGCAGCAGCCCGGACTCGCAGAGGATCTGGAAACCGTTGCAGACGCCGAGCACGAGCCCGCCCGAGGCTGCGAAGTCGCGCACCGCGTCCATCACGGGCGCGCGGGCCGCGATCGCGCCACAGCGCAGGTAATCGCCATAGGAGAAGCCGCCGGGCACCACCACGAGGTCGGTGCCTTTGGGCAGCGCGGTCTCGGCATGCCAGACCATCGAAGTCTCATTGCCGGATGCAAGCTTGAGCGCGCGCGCCATGTCGCGCTCGCGGTTGATGCCGGGGAAGACGAGAACGGATGATTTCATTGCATCACCTGGTTTTGGGCGCCAGCACGAGCTTAACGGCGGCGACAAATCTTGCGTAATTATCGTTGCTGGCCTTTTCGTCGCGCGCCGAGCTGATCAGGCTGGCGGAGCCGCCTTGTCCGCCGAACAGCAAGCCGCTGACCTGATACTCGTTTGCGCCGTTGGGCGTCACGGTCAGGCGCCGCGCCTTGAACATGCGCGGCGCTGTGCCCTTGTCGCCATCGACGCCGAGGAGCGTGATGCGCTGTCCGGGCGTCCGCTGCTCCAGCGCCTTGATGATCTGCTCCTGCCCCTCACGGAACTGGTCGAGAGTCATCTGCTTTCCGCCGGTATAAAACCGGTAGCTCACCTTGGAACCCGCACCGCAGGACGATTGCGCGCAGCGGAACATGTGCACGTCGGAGCCACGGCGCTCGTAGCTCCACCCGCTGACCGTGAACGGCGGCTGCTGGGTCGTAGCCGAGGGTGGTGGCGGCGCCGATTGCGCCGAGACACCGCCGATCCCGGCAACCGTCAGCAGCGCAACCAACAGCGATCGGACGAAGATACGGTCACTGCCAGCAGAGACGGGAGCGGCTGTTATCATTTGGCTCGCCCGGCTAGCTCAGGACCTCGACCCGATAATTCTCGATCACGGTGTTCGCCAGCAGCTTGTCGGCGGCGGCCTTGAGCGCCGCCTCCGCCTTGGCCTTGTCGGTCGCGGCGAGCTCGATGTCGAACACCTTGCCCTGGCGAACGCTGGCGACGCCGTCGACGCCGAGTGATTTCAGCGCCCCCTCGATCGCCTTGCCCTGCGGATCGAGGATGCCCGACTTCAACGTAACAGTCACACGTGCCTTCACGATTGCCTCTTAGCTCTTCACCAGCACAGGGCCGCTTCCGGCCGGCCGTTCATTTTCGATCAGGATGCCGAGGCGCTTTGCCACTTCGGTGTAGGCTTCGAGCAAGCCGCCCAGATCCCTGCGGAAACGGTCCTTGTCGAGCTTCTCGTTCGACTTGATGTCCCAGAGACGGCAGGAGTCCGGGGAGATCTCGTCGGCGACGATGATCCGCATCATCTCGTTCTCGAACAGCCGCCCGCACTCCATCTTGAAGTCGACGAGACGGATGCCGATGCCGAGGAAGAGGCCGGTGAGGAAGTCGTTGACACGGATGGCGAGCGCCATGATGTCGTCGATCTCCTGCGGCGTGGCCCAGCCGAAGGCGGTGATGTGCTCTTCCGACACCATCGGGTCGTTGAGCTGGTCGTTCTTGTAATAGAACTCGATGATCGAGCGCGGCAGCTGGGTGCCCTCCTCGATCCCGAGCCGCTGCGACAGCGAGCCGGCGGCGACGTTCCGCACCACCACCTCGAGCGGCACGATCTCGACCTCGCGAATCAGCTGCTCGCGCATGTTGAGGCGGCGGATGAAGTGGGTCGGCACCCCGATGTCGTTGAGGTGCTGAAACAGGTACTCCGAAATCCGGTTGTTGAGGACGCCCTTGCCCTCGATCACCTGGTGTTTCTTGGCATTGAACGCGGTCGCGTCATCCTTGAAGTGCTGGATCAGGGTTCCCGGCTCGGGGCCTTCATAAAGCACCTTGGCCTTGCCTTCATAAATACGGCGTCGACGGCTCATTGGGATGTACCGTGTTTTGTTGAAATCCATGGATTTGGGTGCTCCGGATGACTTGGGTTACGACCCACGACGGAGCTGCCGCGGAGGCCTGGAACCCGAACAATCCACTGGAAACAGAACAAGAACCATGCCTGTTGGCAACCTATCCGATTGGGCCATCCAGTACAATCGATAGTGCCCGTTTCGGGGCACTTATACCGCCCTATCAAAAAGGACCGATTCCGCCTGTTTTGCCTGCGGCTTAACGGCTCGTTGTCTTGCCGATTCCTCCCTCCTATCTAGGCACGCATCGGGGCTGTCGCAACGCGCGGAAGGCCCGCCACTCAGCAGGGAATTGGAACTTCAGCCATGAACGAATTCGACAAGCGCGAGGAAGGTTTCGAGAAGAAGTTCGCCCTCGACGAGGAGCAGAAGTTCAAGGCTGAGGCGCGCCGGAACAAGCTGCTCGGTCTCTGGGCCGCCGAGAAGCTCGGCATCGCAGGCGACGCCGCCGCTGCCTATGCCAAGGACGTGGTGGCCGCCGACTTCGAGGAACCCGGCGACAAGGACGTGCTGCACAAGGTCCTGAAGGACCTCACGGCCAAGGGCCAGGCTATCACCGAGCGCGACATCCGCGCCAAGATGGACGAGCTACTGGCCGTGGCTGCGGCACAGGTGAAGGCGGGGACCTGAGTTCCGGCGACGCCTGTTCCAACTCGACTTTTACGCGCGCCGGACCCCGTTCCGGCGCGACGTATTTGTGCCCCTCGCCCTGGTGAAGTCAGCGCGGATGATATCGAGCAGGCGTCGCGACGCGGCGCTGAGGAAGCCGCCATGCCGCGTCACCGCGACCACTTCGTGACTTGCAGTAAGATTGCCGACGCGGATCGTCGCGAGCGTCGCGGCGCGCAGCTCCTCCGCTGCATTGCTCTGTGATAGCAGCGCGATCCCGAACCCGGCCTCGACCAGCCGCTTCTGCGCCGTGAGGCTGTCGACCGGCGTCCAGGCGACCTCGCCGAGCCCGTGCGTCAGGAACAACGCGAACACGTGCGAGGCGGTGATCTCGCGGCGTCCCGGCACTTCGGGAAAGGCGATCCATCGCTCGTCCCTGAGATCGGCGAGCTTGCCGACGCGACGTCCGGCCAGCGGATGGTCCGGCGCGCAGACCACCCCGAGCGGTTCGGCGAACAGCACCTCGCAATCGAGATCGCGCGAGCGGTCGCGGTCGTAGCGCAGCCCGATCGTCGCCTCGCCGCGCCGGATCAGATCGCTGACCTCGGCGCTGGTCGCAGTGCGCAGCGTCAGCGCGACATCAGGATGCCGGGCGGCAAAACGCTTCAGCACTTTCGAGAGCCGTTCGCCCGCAAGCGTGCCGGTCACCGCCAGCGCGACGGGGCCGGAATTATCGCGCGAGAGCGCGCGCACCGCGTTCTCGGCATCCTGCGCCGCCGCCACCGCGCGCTCGGCATAGGGCACCATCACCCGCCCGGCATCGCTGAGCTGCATCTTGCCCGCGATCCGCTCGAACAAGGGCACGCCGAGCTCCTGCTCCAGCAGCGCGATGCGCCTTGAAATCGCCGGCTGCGAGCGATGCAGCGCCTTGGCGGCATTCGAGATGCCGCCGCGCCGATGCACCACCAGGAACGTATTGAGCGCGTCGCTGTCCATCATTCGCCCCATGCAAAAAGCTGATAGCATTGAGAGGAATAACAAATTTGTCTGATGATCGAAACCGCCCTATCGCTGTCGCCAGTCGCTTTCCTCAACCATCAGGAGTTCACATGCGCACCCAGGCAGACAAGGCAGCACGGTTTCGCGAGCTGCATCAGCGGCCCGGCGCCTTCATCATCCCGAATCCCTGGGACGCCGGCACGGCGAAGCTGCTTGCGGCGATGGGCTTCGAGGCGCTGGCGACCACCAGCCTCGGGCTCGCCAACACGCTCGGCCGCGCGACCGTCAGCCTCGATGCGATCATCGAGAATTGCCGGGTGATATCGGAGGCCACCGACCTGCCCGTCAACGCCGACCTGGAGAATTGCGGCGCCGACGATCCGAAGACTGCGGCAAAGGCGATCGCGCGCGCCGCCGAGGCCGGCGTGGTCGGCGGCTCGATCGAGGACTCCACCGGCAACCCACAGCATCCGATCTACGATTTCTCGCTCGCGGTCGAGCGGGTGCAGGCTGCCGTCGAGGCCGCGCGCACCCTGCCCTTCCCGTTTACGCTGACGGCGCGGGCAGAAAACTTCCTCTGGGGGCGCAAGGATCTCGACGACACCATCAAGCGGCTTCAGGCCTTCGAAGCCGCCGGCGCCGACGTGCTGTATTCGCCGGGCCTTTACGACATCGGCACGATCAAGACAGTGGTCTCGGCATTGAAGCGGCCGTTCAACCTCGTGATGGGCTTTGCCGATCCGACCCTGACGGTCGAGCAGATCGCGGCCGCCGGCGTCAAGCGCATCAGCGTCGGTGGCGCGATGGAGCGCCACGCGCTCAGCGCCTTCCTGCGCTGCGCCCGCGAGATGAAGGATCAGGGCGCGTTCAGCTTCGTGCGCGACATGGCGCCGGTGAAGGAGGTGCGTGAGATGTTCACGGCCAGCCGGGGATAATTCAACGATCAGCGTCATTGCGAGCGAAGCGAAGCAATCCATTGTCACCGCACACCGGTCAGATGGATTGCTTCGTCGCTATCGCTCCGCGCAATGACGGGAAGAGACTGCATCGTTTCGGGATCAATCCTCGACGTGGGACCTAACGACCCCTCCCCAATTCGCACCCGAAATTCTCAATCCGCGCAAAGAAATTCGAATTCTCCCTTAGGGGCGAGTGAACAGCTTCACACAACCATTGTGTGAATCGGGCGTAGAAGACTACGCTCGCGCGCGCACGTTCAAATCCATTCGATTCCGTTCCGCGCACGTCGATCCCCGCACCGATCATCAGAGGCGGCGTTTCGTCGCCATGGAGGATTTTCAGAATGCCGACCTGGCTGTTTTCCTTCCACAAGGGCGTCGGAAATAGTCCGCTGTTCTATTCGAACGTCTTCAACGGTCAGGCTTGGGGCGGCGACGTCCCGGTACCGGGCAACATCTGGATCAGCAACACGCCGGCGGCCGTCGTATTCAACGCCAACCTGTACGTGTTCTACCCGCTCAACCAGTCCCTCTATTACAAGGTCTATGACGGCGAGGTGTGGACGGCGGCAGCCCAGGTGCCCGGCACCGCCGGCGTGAACGCTGGAGTTGCCGCCGCTGTGTATGGCGGCCTGATCTATCTGATCTATTCAAATCCCGGCAGCACGGACCTGATGTACAAGACGTATGACGGCACCGACTTCGCGTCCGAGGTCAACGCCTCCGGTACCAACCACCTCAACTCGGTGGCCTACCAGAATGTGGACACGCCGGCCGCGGTCGTGCTTGGCGACACGCTCTACGTGTTCGGCCGTGGGCCTGGCTCCAGCGAACCCGGCAATTTGAACCGCTTCTGGTACGCGACCTTCGACCGCAGCACCTGGCGAAGCAATCCGGTTGCCGGCACGGAAGGCCTCAGCAACGGTCCGGGCGCAGCTCTGTACAAGAATCTGATCTACCTGTTCTTCAACGACCCCAGCGGTCTGTTCCTTTTCAAGAGGTTCGACGGCAACGAAGGCTGGGGAGCTGACCGCCAGGTCCCCGATACGCCGGGCAACATCGGCAATGCTGCGCCGGTGGTTTTCAACGATACGCTGTACATCCTGCACCAGGGACCCAACGGCCAGTTCCTGTACAAGACCACGGACGGCGAGGACAACTGGACCAGCGACCTGGCCGTGCCGAACAGCGCGGGCATCAGCTGCGCACCGGCCGCCGTGGCGCTCTCGCTCTGAGGCTGCACGCCGGGCGGCCCTGAACTACCCGATCCCGATGATCATTGCGACGAGCGCCGCCCCGGATCGGCTGAGGCGGCGCTTTCGAGGATCTGGTATGGTGGGGCCAACACCGCAAGTCCGGCCAAGGCGCTATCAGACCTGACGATTCATGACAGCTCGCGACTTGCGGCCGGCCTCAGGCAATGCCAAGAGAGCGGAATCATGTCCCAAGATCACATTTCCAACGTCCTAGCCGAACGTTACGCCTCCCCTGCCATGCGCGCGATCTGGAGTGGCGAAGGCAAGGTGCGCCTCGAACGCGACTACTGGATCGCCGTGCTGAAGGGCCAGCGCGATCTCGGCATTCCGGTTCCGGATGGCGTGATCGAGAGCTACGAACGCGTCAAGGACCAGATCAACCTCAAGTCCATCATGCAGCGGGAGCGCATTACCCGCCACGACGTCAAGGCGCGGATCGAAGAGTTCTGCGATCTGGCCGGTCATGAGCACCTGCACAAGGGCATGACCAGCCGCGACCTCACGGAGAACGTCGAGCAGCTGCAGGTCTACCGCGCCCTGCAGCTGGTCGAGACCAAGAGCATCGCCGCGCTCATTCGGTTTGCGAAGCGCGCGAAGCAATTGCGCGACATCCCGTTCACCGCGCGCACCCACAACGTGGCCGCGCAGGTCACGACGCTCGGCAAGCGCGTCGCCATGTCCGGCGAGGAGATGCTGCTGGGGCATCAGAGCCTGGTCGACGTGCTGCAGACCTACCCCGCGCGTGGCCTGAAGGGCGCGGTGGGTACCCGCCTCGACCAGATCACCCTGTTCAATGGCGATGCCGGCAAGGCACGGGACCTCGAGCAGCGCATCCTGGTTCACCTCGGCCTGCCGAAGGCGCTCGATGCCGTCGGCCAGGTCTATCCGCGCAGTCTCGACTTCCGTGCGGTCAGCGTGCTCACCGAGCTCGCCAGCGGGCCCGGCAACTTCGCCAAGACCATCCGCCTGATGGCGGGCCACGAACTTGCCAGCGAAGGTTTTGCCAAGGGCCAGGTCGGCTCCTCGGCGATGCCGCACAAGATGAACAGCCGCTCCTGCGAGCGCATCAACGGCCTGCATGTGATCCTGAAGGGCTATCTCGCGATGGCCGCAGGCCTCGCCGGCGACCAGTGGAACGAAGGCGACGTCTCCTGCTCCGTGGTCCGCCGCGTCATGCTGCCCGACGCCTTCCTTGCCATGGACGGCCTGCTCGAAACCCTCCTCACCGTGCTCGATCAGATGGAGGTGTTCGAAGCCGTCGTCGCGACCGAGCTGAACCGCTATCTGCCCTTCCTGCTGACCACCACGGTGATGATGGAAGCGGTGAAGAAGGGCGCCGGCCGCGAAGGCGCGCACGAGGCGATCAAGGAGCACGCCGTCGCCGCCATCGGCGACCTCCGCACCGGCAAGATCGTGCAGAACGATCTGCTGCAGCGCCTCGCCGCCGACCAGCGTCTCGGCTTGAGCGCAGCCGAGCTGCAGGCCGTGCTCGACCAGGGCCGCGCCAACTCCGGCGACGCCGCCGCCCAGGTCGACTACTTCGCCGAGCAGGTCGATGCCCTGGCGAAGGCCAAGCCGGAAGCTGCGAGCTACGCGCCGGGCACGATTCTGTGAGGCTAAGCGGCACGGCGTGAAGCAATCGCGCCCTGCTCTCACTCCTCCTTGAACCCGTATTCCGGCACGTTGCCGCTGGCGCCGTAATATTTGTAGGGCAGGAACTTGCCGCTCATGGTGATCTTGACGCGGTCGCCCTTCTGATTGGCGACGCGCTCCATCGCCATGTCGAAGTCGATCGCCGACATGATGCCGTCGCCGAACTCTTCCTCGATCAGCGCCTTCCAGGCTGGGCCGTTGACCATCACCATCTCGTAGAAGCGGTAGATCAGGGGATCGGTCGGCGGCATCGGCGTGCCGGTGCCGCGCATCGGCACCTCGTTGAGCATCGCGATCTCGGCCTTCGACAACCCGAACAGCTCGCCGGCATTCGCCGCCTGCGGCTTCGTCAGCTTCATCTGGCCGAGGATCGCGCCGACGATGAGGACCTCGGAATAGCCGCCGATCTTCTCGCAGATGTGTTTCCAGCTCCAGCCCTTCTCGCGCTTGATGTCGAGCAGCTTTTCGGTGAGGTCTTCGCGTTTCATGAGGCTTCCTCCTTGGGGATCGGCGCGCAGTGCCGACGCCGGCATTGATCGGCGTCCGGCGGCATTTTACGCCGTCGGACGCCGCCAAACATGCAGATTCTATGCCGCTTTGCCCGTTACGACGGCAGCGGTCGGCAAGCCCTCGTCGATCGGCAGCGAGGCGTCGCGCGACCACTCGTTCCAGGAGCCGAAATACATGCGCACGTCCTTCACGCCGGCGTTCTTCAACGCCAGGAACGTATTCGAGGCGCGCGCACCCTTGAAGCAGTAGAGATAGACCGGCGTGGTCTGCGAGATGCCGACGGTCGCGCATTCGGCAAGGATCTCGTCCTTCGACTTGAAGCGCGGGCCCTCGCCGGTCGGCTTCATCATCCGGTACCATTCGAGCCAGACCGCGCCGGGAATGCGGCCCTTGCGCGGGCAGAAATCCTTGCCATACGGAGACGAGCTCTCACCTATCCACTCGTCGACATCGCGCACGTCGAGGATCGCGACGCCGGGCTTGCCGACCGCCGCCAGCATCGCCTTGGCATCGATCATGATGTCGCCGGCCTCCGGCACGATCGCAAAGCCGGCCTTGAGCGGCACGGCAACGTCTGTGGTGACCGGCAGGTCCGCCGCCTTCCAGGCATCGAAACCGCCATGCAGCACCTTGATCTTGGGATAGCCGAGCATGGTCAGCAAATAGTAGCCGCGGCAGGACTGACCGAAGCCGGAGTTCATCGACTGCTCGTAGATCACGGCGGTCTCCTTGCCGGAGAGACCGGCGGCACCGAACGCATCGGCGAACTTGGTCTTCAGCTCGTGGATGCCTTCCGGCGTCGAGGTCGCAAGGAACGTGAAGATGTCATGCACATTGACGGCGCCGGGCAGATGGCCCGCCGCATAGGCATCCGGATTCCGCGTGTCGATGATGACACACGCCTCTTTTGTGACGAGCTCGGCAAGTTCGCCGGCGGTGATCAGAACGTCCGTCATGGCTCTCTCCTGTTTGTGGTTGCAGTTGTGGTGGTCCGGAACTCCTCGTCAGCCGTCCGCCAGCATCTTGCGCAGCTGCTTGGTGGCGGGCGTGACGATGGCGACGAAATAGGCCTCGCGCAGCCGGCGCTGGGCGCGGTGGCTCATCAGGTAGCCGCGCGCGCCGCAATGGAGCATCGCGGCATGTGCGACCGCGACGCTGGCATCGCCGATGCGCAGTCTGAGCGCGACGACACGGCGCCAGTAACTGTCGTCGGCATTGTAGGGATCGTGTGCCAGCGCCATCGCCTCCTTCTCGAACTCGGCATGGAGCTCGCGGAATTGCAGCGGCTGTTGCGGCAGATAGCGGTTGACGTGACCGAGCGGCGCGTGGACCTCGTCCATGATGTTGATGCAGTCCTGCATCAGCCCGAGGCCGATGCCGACCTGGAGCAGGATGAAGCCGGCGCGGATTTTCTTGACGAAGGGCGCAGCCGGCTCGGCGAGGATCAGATCGTCCGGCACGAACGCGTCACGGAACTGGACGCCGTAGGTGCCGGTGCCGTCCATCGCCAGGAACGGCTTGCAAGGGGTCAGTGTGATCGCGGGATCCGAGCAGTCGGCGAGGAACATCACCGTCCCACTGGACTCGCCCTTGCCCTCGTCTTCGCGCTCGAAGATCGTGCCGAAATAATGGTCGGGCCCGAGATTCGACACCCATGGCAGCGCGCCGCGGACGATGTAGCCGCCGTCAACCTTGCGGCCCTTCAACTTCAGCCGCTCGATGCCGAAGAAGCTCTTCATCGGGTTGGAGAGCCCGGTGCCGCCAAGCGCACGTCCGCTGGAGAAGCAATTGCCGAAGCGCGCGGCGAGCTTCACATTGGTGGAATTGGCGACGTACCAGACCAGCGTGTTCTGGCACCAGGCCATGAAGGCGGTGGCGCCGCAGACCTCGCCGATCGCAGCCATCGACTGGATGGCCCAGCGCAGGTCGGCCGGGCCTTCCTGCGGCACGTGGCTGCTCCACGCCCCGACCTCGCCGAGCCGGCGCAGGAATTCACCCGGATAGACCGAGCCGGCATCGATCGCGGATGCGAGCGGCGCCAGCTCCTGGCGGGCGAGGCGCGCAACCTCGCCCGTAATCGTCGGTGCGGGATCTCGAGCTGCGACCCGCGATAAAGCCAGTGAACTCATGGACGGTCTCCGCACCTTGAATTGCCGGTCGGGCGCTTAAGCGCTGACCTCGAGATTGACGGGACGGGTGAAGGTGTTGGCGACCGGCGACCATTTCTTCACATGGGCCACCAGCGCATCGATCTCGCCCCTGGAGACACCCTCGCATTCCATGTCGACCTTGACGCGGACATCGGTGAAGCCGACCGGCTTCTCGCTGACGTCGCCGGTGCCCCACACTGCTGTTATGTTGAGGTCGCCCTCGAGCTCCAGCTCGAGCTTGTTGACGATCCAGCCGCGATGCACGGCGTTGGCATGCAGGCCGACCGCAAGGCAGGAGCCGAGCGCGGCGAGCGAGGCTTCGGAGGGATTGGGCGCGGTATCATCACCGAGCAGGCCCGGCGGCTCATCGACGATATAGGGCGCGAGGTTGCGGATGTAGTTGGCGTGACGGAACTTGCCCTCGGCGACCGTCCTGCACTTCAAGGTCTTGATCACTTTCGGATTGGCCTTGCCGTTGGCAATGAGCTGCTCGAGCCCGCCTTTGTCGATCGGCGCGAGGCAGCCGGTCAGAGCGGTTTTTTGAGCGACAGCGGTCATCAGTTTTCTCCCTGGGAGCGATGGAAATGGTCAGGATACCGAACGGTCTGTTTCCTGCACGAAGCGTGCCAGTCCGCCACCAAATCAAAAGGTGAAATCGCGCAGGCGCTTAAGCGAGGCTGCCTGCGGATTGATCAGCGCCGGTCTGCTCAATCGCCCGGCAAATGCCGCGCGGCGGCGATTATTTTCAGCGCATGGATGCGCGCTTGAAGATGCGACTTGATGATTTTGCCGCGCTCCGATTTACTGCCGCGCATGGCCAAATCGCTTTCGAAGAAAAAACCTGCCGCGGCGTTCGCCGCCGGCGACGATGAATCGGCGCGCGGGCGCCTGCTCAATGCGGCGACGCATCTGTTCTGCAAGAACGGCATCAACGCCACCGGCATCGATGCGATCATCGACGAGGCCGGAACCGCCAAGACCACGCTCTACAAATTGTTCGGCTCGAAGACCAATCTGGTGCATGCGGTGCTGGAGAGCGAAGGCCGGCAGTGGCGCGAATGGTTCATCGGCGCGATCGAGGCCGGCGGCGGCGATCCGCAGACCAAGCTTTCGCGGATCTTCCCTGCCCTGAAGACATGGTTCGCCGAGGAACGCTTTTACGGCTGTCCCTTCATCAACGCAGTCGCCGAGCACGACAAGGATGCCAAGCAATTCCGCAACATCGCGCTGAAGCACAAGAAGGTGGTGCTGGCGCATATCGAGAAGCTCGCCGGCGAGATGGGCGCGGCCGAGCCCACCGTGCTTGCGCATCAGCTGGCGCTGTTGATCGACGGCGCCATCGTCGCCGCCATGGTGTCGTGTGATCCGACCGTTGCCGATACCGCGGGCCTTGCCGCGGGCAATCTGTTCGCGCCGGCGAAGCTGAAGAAGGCGAAGCGCGCGGGCGGCGCGGCGGAGCAGCTGGTCGCGGTCTAGGCCGCCGATCGCTTTTCCACGGTCGCGATCCCGCGCAACAGCCGTCCGAGCAGGTCGGAGCCGGTGATGATGCGCTTCTGGGCGCTCCACACCAGGATCAAATCGTGCTGGATCACGTCGTCGCCCGGCGTCTCGGGCATCACCTTCATCAGCCCGATCACATCGCCAAGCCGCGCCCTGGCGTCGCGCACGATGATCGGACGGTGCCAATAGGCGGTCGGATCGCTCTCGAGCTGGTTGAACAGCGCATCGCGCAGGAAGTGATGGGCGTCGAGCACGAACACCGGCTCGCCCGCGGGATCGGTCACGATCACCCATTTCATCCCCGACGCATCGATCCGGCGCAGGAACGGATCGTCGGGGACACGGTCGAATTTCGGCAGCACGCAGCGCTGATTGGCGAGCGGCAGGCTGAGGATGCTGGCTGGATCGATCACCTCGCCTTCGTCGCAGACGGAAATGTCGTCAAAGTCGAGGAAGTTCTGGGCGCCGGTCGTCTCGACCTTGCTGATGTCGCCACCGGCGATGACGTGGCGGGCGATCATCTGCCGGATATCCTGCTCGCGCAGATAGGTGATGCCTTCCGAGCCGAGCCACCAGTCGAGCACCATGGCGGTCGGCTTCGCCAGCGGAAACAGCACGACGCGGTAGAAATTCAGGAACGGCAGAAACCGCGCGGTCATCGCCAGCGCGTTGCGCGAGAAATAAGCCTGAGGGAAGATCTCGCCAAGCAGCGTGATGGCGAAGGCCGAGAAGAGGAACGCGCCGACGCCGGCCAGCACCGAGTCCGACAGCAGCGTCAGCAGCACGTTGGTGGTGACATTGCCCCAGATGACGGTGGCCAGGATCTGGTTGGAGTTTTTGCGTAGCTCCAGCACCCGCGCCGCGTTCCTGTTGCCGCTGTCCGCCTCGATCTGCAACCGCAGCAGGCTGAGGCTGAACACTGCAAGATTGAGACCGGCGAACAGCGCTGATTGCAGGATGCAGGCGGCGATGCCGATCCAGGTCGAGATAATGCCAAGATACGTCATGGATGCCACGCCTCGCTGTTGCGGCTTCTCGGCGCATCACAGTCGAGCGAGGTGACAGCCGAATGACCACGCCATGATCGGGCGGCTTTCGGGATGGCGCGGCGGCGCCGCCAGGCTTTACGGCTCGTCAAGCACGTTGCGCGATCGGGGGCCGACCTTAGAGACCTGTTAGGGCCGGTCAGGTTTCTTGCCAACCGAAAGTACGGGGCAAGAACAATGCAGTCCGAAAAAGGACGATACAGCCAGCCGCGCTGGGGCGTGACGCGCTGGCTCGCCGACGCCGGACCGGGCGTGCCGGATGACATCCGCGCGGCGCTGATCGGGGATCTCTACGGCTCGCTGCCGGTGTTCGCGGCCGGCGCGGTCAATACGGTCGCAGTCGCGGCCGTGATTGCGATTCGCGAGTCGACCGCGCTGTTCATCACCTGGGTCGTCCTCGAACTCGTCATCTGCCTCTCGCGACTGGCGGTGCTCGTGGTTGCGCATCGCGCGGCGCGCGAGCAGCGGCCGACCCCGACCGATCTGCACCTCGTCCTTGCGGTCGCCTGGAGCGCCAGCGTCGGCTTCGGCATCCTGATCAGCCTCGCAAGCGGCGACTGGGTGGTTGCGCTGCTGGCTTCGTTGTCGGCGGCCGCAATGGTCGGCGGCATCTGCTTCCGCAATTTCAGCGCGCCACGCCTCGCCGGAACCATGATCCTGCTCAGCCTCGGCCCGATCGTACCGGGAGCGGCCCTTGCCGGCGAACCGCTGCTCCTGATCGTCGTCATGCAGGTACCGCTGTATCTCACGGCGATGACGGTCGCGGCCTTCCGCCTCAACAAAATGCTGATCGCCACCATGCGCGCCGAGCGCGAGAACGGCCATCTTGCCCATCACGACACCCTGACCGGCTTGCGCAATCGCGCCGGCTTCGTCGCCGCGCTGAACGCGAAGCTGGCGGCCTCTCGTGGAAATGGCGGACCGTTTGCGCTGCTGTTCTTCGACCTCGACAATTTCAAGCCGGTCAACGACACCTATGGGCACGCGGCCGGCGACCAGGTGCTGATGCTGGCGGCCGAGCGGCTGCGGCGCGCTTTGCCGGAGACCGCTGTGATCGCGCGGCTCGGCGGCGATGAATTCGTGGTGCTGGCGAACGGCGTCACCGCCGAGCAGGCGCTCGCGGTCGGCCATCGCATCATCCAGGCCGTCACGATGCCCTACCGGCTCGCCGACGGCATCTTCGCAAAGGTCGGCGTCAGCGTCGGTGTCGCGGTGTCGCCCGAACACGGCACCGAGGCCGAGGAGCTGCTGGCGGTTGCCGATGCCGCGCTCTATGAAGCCAAGTCCGAAGGCAAGGCCCAGTGCCGCATGGCCTCCGTCGCCACCAATGTGGCGGCGCTGCGCCGGCTGACGAAGAAGGACCCAACGCCGGCGCTCGATCGCGGCGCCGCCTGAGGCGAAATCCGGCAGGAACGCGGCGCAGCGATCGGCAAAACGTCGTCAGTGCTTTGTGTCGAGCTTGTGAAGCTCGGCATTGGCTGGCGCCCATTCAAAGTAGATCCTCGGGCATCCGTCCGCGGCGAGGCGAAGCAGCCGCACGGCTTCGTCCGTTGCATCTTTCGCCAGCGCCAGCTCGCCGGCATAGAAATGCGCTTCGCAAAGCTGCCCCTTCACCTTGACCGGATTGGCATCGTCGGCGGCTTTAATAACCGCCTCCAGCGTTGTGGCGCCGAGGAACAAGCGAACGATCGGCGCCGGCCATTGCGACTGGTCGAGCCGCCCGGAGGCCTCATCAAGTCCGCTTGGTTGGCCCGTCTTCTGGCGCACGAGGTCGAGCCATAGCAGTGTGTAAACATCCTTCCGATCGAGCTCGCTGGCGCGGACGAACTCGTCGTGCGCTTCCGACAGGAGCCCGCCTTGAAAGTAAGCGCTCCCCACCCAGCGATGAAGTTGAGGATCGTTCGGGGTCAGCTCGATCGCCTGCTTGATGTTGGATAGTCCCAGTTCGAGGTCGCCGCGAGCGCGAAGGATGCTGGCGCGACCAACATAAGGCAGGGGATTTTTTGGATTGAAACGGATAGCTTGATTGAAGTCGTCCAATGCCAGCTCGATGTCGCCCTTGATGATGTGAGCGTGTCCGCGGCAAATGAGGCCCACCCCCGTCCCGCGTTCTGGGCTGATCTCGATCGCACGATTGCAGTCAGCTATGGCCCGATCTGGCTCGTCCTTGAGATTGTAGGCGCGCCCGCGGCCGACATACGCAGCCACATTGTCGGGATGGGTTAGAAGGGCTCGGCCGTAGTCGTCGATCGCGCTGTCAACATCCTTCTTGATCAAGTGGGCGCCAGCCCGTCCCAGGTATGCGTAGGTGTCTTTTGGAGCGAGTTCGATGGCTCGACCGTAGTCGGCAAGCGCTCTATCGATCTCGCCCTTCCGTTTATACGCCCACGCCCTGCGGAGAAGGGCGATCTGATTGTTCGGATCGCGCTCGACGACGAAATTGTAGTCCTCGATTGCCCGATCAACGTCGCCCTTATCAAGATAGAGCGTGGCGCGTCGAAAATGCGCGGAGATCGCCCCTTGCAAATTGGTCGACATCGCGTCGATCAAGGCAGTGCAACCTGCAATGCGATCATCCAGGCTGATATTTCCGGCTACGGCGCACTTGGCCGGCAGGAGAAGTTGTGCACGAGCAGCCGGAATCGGCGCCAACAACACGCCAAGCGCAATCATCATCGCCTTTGCGGCGAATGCACGTTTTATCCGTTCTGTCACTTTGTCCCCCACGCCCACCGGGAGACTAGTAGCAAAGCCCCTGCCCGCAACACAACCTTTCGTTGCCTGCGCCACAACGGCGCGCCGGCGACGGTATTGGCGCGATGTTGCCTACAGATCGAAATTCGTCGGCAGCATCACGACGTCGCGGATGGTCATGCCGCGCGGCCGGGTCAGCATGAACATCACGACCTCGGCGACCTCGCTGGCTTCCAGCAGGCTGCCTGCCGCTTTCGCCTCCTCAAGCTTCTCCGCCGGCCAGTCCGCCAGCAGCGCGCTGATCACGGGCCCGGGCGAGATCGAGCCGACGCGGATGCCGTGCTTGAAGACCTGGCGCCGCACCGTCTGCACGAAGCAGTTGATCGCCCATTTCGACGAGGCATAGACCGGCTCCCACGGCGTCGGGAAATGCGCGGCGAGCGAGCTGGTGACGATGATGTCGCCGGTCGCCCGCGCGATCATGTGCGGCAGCACGTCGTGGACGTTCTTCATCACCACGTTGACGTTGAGGTTCAGCATCCGGTCGATCGCGGCGGTGTCGGCATCGACGAGGTCGCCGCCGACATAGATGCCGGCATTGGCGTGCAGGATATCGAGCTGGCCGGCCTTCTCGAGCACCCGCGGCAGCAGCGTCGCGCAGGCCTTCGGGTCGAGCAGGTCGAGCACCAGCGGGATCGCCGCATTGCCGTGCTTGCCGGAAAGCGCCTCGAGCGCGGCAGCATCGCGATCGACCATCACCACGCGCGCGCCTGCCGCGAGCATCGCCTCGCTGCTCGCAAGTCCGATGCCTGACGCCGCTCCGGTCACGGCCGCGACCTTGCCTTCCAATTGCTTCGCCATCGTCTCCACCCCGTCAGGTCACTGCGGCGGGCATGGCAACACATCGCGGCCGCGATGTCAGCTCACCATGCGATGAGCGGCGCGCCTGTCCCGTCACATGCGAAGCATCGGCGGTCGCGTGGCGAAACGGCGACGCAGCCACTTTGCCGCCGGTCCCACCGGCCGCTGCTTGTGCCAGACCACTTCGAGCGCGACGGGATGCGCGCCCTCGTCGAACTCCAGTTCGGGAATGGCCAGGTCCTCGGCGACCTGCGAACTCGCCATGATGTGGGCCGGGATCAGCGCCCAGCCGACGCCCTGCTTGAGGATCTGCAGGATCACCCAATGGCTCTCGACCCACCACACCTCGGCTGCGACCCGAAGCCTGTGCCGCTCGGTGCCTTCGTTGCGCACCGTGACCATGATCTGGCGATGCCGCTTCAGCTCCTCCCAATCGACCCGCTCATGTGCCAGAGGGTGGTTCTTGCCGCATACGAGCTGCAACGGCACCCAGCCGATGGTCTTGAAGCCGAGCTCGGGCGGCAGATGCTCCTGCCGCCACATCACGCCGACATCGGCCTTGCCGTCGAGCAC
The DNA here is from genome assembly GCF_020889685.1 of Bradyrhizobium oropedii. GTDB lineage: Bacteria > Pseudomonadota > Alphaproteobacteria > Rhizobiales > Xanthobacteraceae > Bradyrhizobium > Bradyrhizobium oropedii. The sequence continues at coordinate 77,128 of NZ_JACMYO010000002.1, read as the reverse complement.
GAGGCGACTGACGTCCTCCATGATCGGAAACAGCAGCTCCAGCTCGACATGGGGAAATCGCTCCGCGAATTCCGCAAACAACTCCCCCACCGCGCTCTCCGGATAGAGCTCGTCGATCGCCACCACCAGGCGCTTCTCGACATGCGCCTCGAAACTGCTGGCGACACCGATCAGGTGCTCGCGGCGATCGAGGATCAGCTTTGCTTCGGGCAAGAGCCGCGCGCCTGCTTCGGTCAGCACCGGGTTGCGACCGGCCCGGTCGAACAGCGCAACGCCGAGGTCGGTTTCCAGGTTGGCGACATGCGTGCTGACCGCCGACTGCGCCTTCTTCAGGAGCCGTGCCGCACCCGAGAACGAGCCCTGCTCGGCCGCCGCCACGAAGGATTCGAGCTGGTCCATGGAAACGGTCATCTATCTCTTTTCCAGATATCATCTAACTTCATGATCCCACAATATCAGATAGAAATCCGGTCACAACGACAAGAAAGGGTTTCAAAATGTCTATGCGTTCCTTCTCCGACCGGGTCAGGCACGCAGTCCTGTTCGAACTGATCGGTATCGCCATCTTCACGCCGGCGGCCGCCTGGCTGTTCAATCAGCCGGTCGCCCATATGGGCGTCATCGGCGTCGTCTCGGCGACGGTGGCGACGATCTGGAACTTGCTGTTCAACCTCGGCTTCGACCATGCGCTGGTCCGCTTCACCGGCCGTGTCGCCAAGACCATGCCGATCCGCGTCGCACACGCGATGCTGTTCGAGGCCGGCCTGATCGTGCTGCTGATCCCGTTCGTCGCCTGGTATCTCGGCGTCTCGCTGTGGGCCGCGCTGATGATGGATATCTCCATCGTCGCGTTCTATCTGGTCTACGCGTTCGTGTTCAACATCGCCTATGACCGCGTCTTCCCGGTGCGCGAGCTCAGCGCGCACGGTCGCACGGCGAGCCGGGCCCTGGCGGCCTGATCGGCCTCTGCATTCGGCGCGGTGGATCACTCGATCCGCCGCGCCGTTCCGCACCCTGACACCGCGCCAATATTCCTGAAGGTAGCGCCTGCACACAAGTTCCGCCGTGCCGCACTCTTAAACTGATCTGATCCGGATCAAGCATCATGGAATGCTTGACGCGGAGATGCCCGTCAGAGGCTGTCAAACGGCCAACAATGCCAAAACGGCCAACAAGAAGAAGCGGAGGATGCAATGACAAGCAACCGTTCACCCCGGCCAACCCGCCGCGATCTCATCAAGGGTACTGCTGCCACGTCAGCCACGCTGCTGCTCGGCAGGCCTGCGATTGCCAAAGGCAAGACCGAGATCGTCATCGGCAACATCGATGCCTATTCGGGACCGGCTGCGGTCTATTCGTCGATCGGCCGCACGCCCGGCGGCTATTTCAAGATGATCAACGAGCAAGGCGGCATCAACGGCCGCATGATCAAGTACATCACCTATGACGACGCCTACAGCCCGGCCAAGACCGTGGAGCAGGCGCGCAAGCTGGTCGAAGGCGACGAGATCGATGTCCTGTTCTCGCCGCTCGGTGCGCCCACCAATGCGGCGATCATGAAATACATGAACCAGAAGAAGGTCCCGCACCTCTTCATCGCCTCGGGCGCCACCAAGTTCGGCGACTACAAGAATTTCCCGTACACGATGGGATTCATGCCCTGCTACCAGATCGAGGGGCGCACCTTCGCGCAGCACGTGCTGGCGACGCAGCCGGATGCCAAGATCGGCATCATCTACCAGAACGACGACTTCGGCCGCGACGTGTTGAAGGGTTTCAAGGACGGGCTCGGCGCCAAGACATCCTCGATCGTAGCCGAGCTGTCCTATGAGACTTCGGATCCGACCATCGACAGCCAGGTGGTGCGATGCAAATCCGCCGGCGCCACCGTGTTCATGAGCATGACGACGCCGAAATTCGCAGCGCAAGGCATCAAGAAGATCGCCGAGCTGAACTGGCAACCGACGCACTATATCGGTAACAACGCGTCGTCCGCGGGCTCGACCCTGAAGGCTGCGGGCTTCGACATCTCCAAGGGCATCATCTCGAGCGCCTACATGAAGGACCCCGTCGATGCCACCTGGGACGGCGATCCCGCGGTTGTGAAATGGCGCGCCTTCCTCGACAAATACGATCCGGCGGCCGCCAAGAACGACATCTACGCCGCGACCGCCTATGTCGTCAGCCAGGTCATGGTTCAGGTGCTCAAGCAGTGCGGCGACGATGTCTCGTCCGAAAGCATCATCAAGCAGGCGGCGAACCTGAAGGATTTCGAATCCGACCTCTTGCTGTCAGGCATCAAGGTCAACACCTCGCCGACCGACTACTACCCGCTAGAGCAATTGCAGCTGGTCCGTTTCAACGGCGAACGCTACGAAATCCTGGGGCCGGTGATCGACGGCGGCATCTCGAAGGCGTGATCGCAATCGAGAGAAAGCGCGAGAGGAGTTTGTCATGGCAGGCATTCTGGACGGCAGGGCTGCATTGGTGACGGGCGGCGGCTCCGGCATCGGTCGGGCAACGGCGATTGCCATGGCGCGCGAAGGCGCGCGCGTCGCGGTGTCCGACCTGTCAAAGGACGGCATCGATGAGACGGTCGCGCTCATCAACGCCGCGGGCGGCCAATCGATCGCGATCCGAGGCGACGTCACCGACGAGGCTGAGGTCGCCAACATGGTAGCGCGCACGGTATCGGCGTTTGGGCGCATCGATTGCGCGTTCAACAACGCCGGCGTGGCCGGGCGATCCGTCGGCCCGCCCGGCCAGCGCATCCATGAACTCACGCAAGCCTCGGTGGCGAAGATGTTCTCGGTGAATCTGATGGGCGTGTTCCTGTGCCTGAAATACGAGGTCGCGCAGATGCTGAAACAGGGTGGCGGCGGCGCGATCGTCAACACCGCCTCGATCGCCGGGCTGGTCGGTCTCGCCACGTCGGGCCACTACGTGGCGACCAAGCATGGTGTCGTCGGGCTGACCAAGTCGGCCGCGATCGAATACGCCCAGGACGGCATCCGCGTGAATTGCGTCAATCCCGGCTACATCAAAACGCCCATGACGAAGGAGACGATGGACGAACGTTACGACGAAATCATCGCCAAGGTGCCCGTACGTCGCCTGGGCGTACCCGAGGAGATCGCCGAAGCCGTGGTTTGGATGTGCTCGGACAAGGCGTCCTTCATGACGGGCGCATCGCAGGTGGTCGACGGCGGCTACAGCGCCGCCTGATCTTCTGCAGAACCCTTAGGCGAAGGAAATCGAAGTCAGGGATCAGGACTGTTACGCGAAGGAATTTCTGCCGAACGCGCAAGCCAACATCCCCGCTACTTTTTCAGATGGTGCCAAATCCCGTCCCAGGCGGGTCCCGGCGGGTCGGATCGCAACAGTCCGATCCGTTGCAAAAGGGCTTGCGCCGGTCCGTCGTCGGGCGCGATCTGCAAGCACTCTTCGATCGCAGCCAGCGCGCCGTCCCAATCCTGCTTGCGATAGGCGACAAGGACAGCTGCAAACTTTTCGCGCAATTCGCTCTGAGCGGGCTCGAGCTGTCCGGCTGGCGCCATGAGCTCGTAGATGCGGACCGGCTCTGTCTTGCCGGCCACCGTGATGAAGTCGAGCTCTCGCGCCTCAATGTCGGCTTGGGCAAGCCGATAGGTTTCCTCGCTGATCAGGATCAGGGTGCCGTACACCTTGTTGAGCCCCTCCAGCCGCGACGCCAGATTGACGCTGTCGCCGATGACCGTATAAGAGCGCGCCGCCTCTGATCCGATCGTCCCGACGACGGCATCGCCCGTGGCGATACCCATCCGGATCACGAGTTCGGGCGCATTCCGCCGCATGCCGGTTATTTCAGGCAATCGCGACCGGAGGACCGCAACGGCTTGCTGCTGTGCAAGGGCGGCGCAGCACGCATCGCGGGCATGATCGTCTCCTGCCGAGAATGGGGCGACCCAGAACGCCATCACGGCATCCCCGATATATTTGTCGATGATCCCGCGGTTGGCGTGAATGACATTTGCGATTGTGCCGAAATACTCATTGAGAAGATTGACGATGGTTCCGGCCGTGAGCTGCTCGCTGATGCCTGTAAAATGCTTGATGTCCGAGAAGAAGATCGAGAGGTTACGTCGCTCGGCCTGATCGGCCCCGCTGGCGATCAACCGGCTGACAAGCCTGGGGTCGAGGAATTTCCCGAACGTATCCTTCAGCCGGTCGCGTTCGCGCAGCTCCTCGAGCATGCGATTGAAGGCTTGTGCCAATTCGCCGACCTCGTCTCGGGTACGGATCGAGACCGGTTGGACATCGCCCCCAACCTCAACAGCCCTGGTACTCGCAACGAGTTGCCGCAAGCCGGCAACGACGCGCGTCGACCCGACTGCGCTGATGCCGAGGCCGAGAGCGCAAGCCGCGACGAACAACGCGAAGCTCAGATACGCGTTGAGCCGCTGTCGCCCAAGCACCGTGTTTGTCGATCGGCTCGTCAGATCGCTTAGATCGTGACGGATTTGCGAGAGGTCGGGACCAAAAGCCTGGGCAAACCGGGCGAACCCGAGAGAAGTCTGTCGAGCTTCCTCGCGCTTGCCTGCCTGGGCCGCAGCCAGCGTCGTCTCCCCGACCGTAATGAATTCTTCCAGGCTTCGCTCGAGATATTTGAGGACTCCGCCGATCCGCGCCAGCGCGATGCGATCATCGGCATCGTAGCTCGTGTCCCGAATGGCTTTCGCTACCAAGGCGTCGCTCGTTGTCACAGTGCTCCGCATTTCGTCCGCCAGCGCCTTTATCTCCGCTGCTGCGGCCTTATGTTCGTCGGGAGTGAAGTCCGAGCGCAGCACGCGCAGGATTCGAAGCTCATATCTGTCGGTATCGACGTCGAATTCAGCGATCAGATTGGATAACGGCAGCTCATATTGGTAGATGTTCGCGAGCTGATCGCGATCGAGCTTTTGAGTGTATGCCAGCGCGCCGACGACGGCCCCAAACAACGCCAACAGGATACCGGCAAGCAGAAAGAATTTCTTTCGAATGGTCATGGACGCTATTGCCCCCGCAACTCGCAGCGAGACGAGCGGTCAATCGCTTTCAGGTCCAACCACCGCGTCACCACGCGGTCCAACGGCATTAGATCGACCGACGGAGGCCGACTCAAGGTTTAAGTTGGCTTTCCTCACGCGCCGATCACTGAGTTGCCCGACGGCGCAAGCCCCGCGCGCAAAAATATTTCGCTTTATCAGAAATGCAAAGAGCAAAGCTCGGACAGATCATGTCGCGAGAATGCTAACGTTTGGCTGACCGACCGTGCCACAAATTCGATGCCGTCCCTGCGAAAGCAGGGACCCATAACCACGAATGAGCATCGTTGTGCGATGGCGGGACGACGAGTCCCGTTCACAACGTGGGCCGCGGAGTATGGGTCCCTGCTTTCGCAGGGACGACACGTGGAAGGAGTCGTGCCCTCAATCACTTTCTTGCACCGCAGACCAGTAAGCTGCGAAAGCTCACCGCCCTTGCTGAAGTCCCGCCTCCAGCCGCGCCAGTTCGGCATCGAGGTCGCGCTCGACATCGGCCACCTGCATGTCGATCACCCGGTAGTCGCGGGCCTCGAGCCAGGCGCGGCGCTTGGCGCGGTCGGCGGCGATGGCCTCGCTCTCGCCGGGATTGACCAGCTCGATCGCGGTCCGGTGCACGAAGGAGACGAAGTCCGGGATGTGGCGGCCGACCGGGGTCTGGCGCTTGAACTGGCCGGCGAAGCGGCGGTCGCGGGTCAGCGCCTGCCACAGGATCCGCTCGGCGTCGGTCGGGTTGCGGCGGAGCAGCCGGGCGAGCCCGCGCACCGTGCTGGAATTGTCGGCGACCGCGCCACCCCCTCCCTGCTCGGCGAGCAGCGCCCGCAGCCGCGTGGCCTGGGCGCCGTCGAGCACGCCGCCCTTGGCGGGACCCTTGCGGCCCTCGGCGATCGCCATCACCACGCCGTGCAGCGTGTGCATGTCCTGCTTGGTCGGGTCCATCCGGGTGAAGATGTTGCGCAGGTTGACCAGCATGGTGTCGCGCTTCTCGGCCGGCCGCAGGAACTCGACCTTGTCGAGCTCGGCGACGAGGTTGTCGAAGAAGGCCTGCATCTGGTGCTGGGAGGCCGGCTCGGACCGTTCGGGCATCGCGAACGGCAGCGCGCCCGCGGTCGAAAGCTTGAACCATTCGTAGCCCATCAAAAGCACTGCCTGTGCCAGATTGAGCGAAGCGAAGCCCGGGTTGACCGGGAACGTGATGATCCGGTTGGCGAGCGCAACCTCGTCGTTGGTCAGGCCGGAGCGCTCCCGCCCGAACAGGATGCCGGCCCCGCCGCCGGATGCGACATGGCGGACGATCTCGCCCGCTGCGCCTTCCGGTCCGACCACCGGCTTGGCCTGGTCGTGGGCGCGGGCGGTGGTTGCAAACACCAGCGTGAGATCGGCGATCGCCCGCTCGACGGTGTCGAACAGCTCGACCGAACCGATGATGTGGTCGGCACCGGCGGCGGCACGCTCGGCGGCGATGTTCGGCCAGCCGTCGCGCGGGTTGACGATGCGCATCCGGGCCAGCGCGAAGTTGCCCATCGCGCGTGCGGCCATGCCGATGTTCTCGCCAAGCTGCGGCTCGACCAGGATGACGACGGGACCGGCAAGGTCGTGCCCTGCCTTGGTCTTGTCGGTGCCGGACATCTCACTTCACTTTCTGATTCAACATCTGAAGGTTTTGAATCAGCTTCCGAAGCGGCTGATTCAAAATCTCATGCGGAGGTCCCAAGGGCTGCATCGAGCAGCATCCACCAGCTTTGCACCGGTTTTGCGCGGGACCAATTTCTCCAAGGAGATAACAGGGTTAGCGGCGATTGCGAATCCTCAATCGGAATCCCGATCGCGCAGAACCAAGGCTGCCGCTTGCGCGCGCTTCGCCTTCGGATAGGCTATCAACCACAACCAAAGCGAAGCTGTAAAGGCACGCTTGAGACGCCGGTTGAACGGCGAGGCAGTTGGGGTCGAAGCACTTGGGGGGACGATAATGCGGGGCAGATGGACGCTGGCGATTGTGGGCCTGATCTTGATTGTGGCGGGGGGCCTGCTCGCCCACTTTACCCAGACTGCAGGTGGCATCCGGATCGAGGATGTCAGGTTCAAGGGCGCCAAGGGCAACACCATGAGCGCCCTGCTCTATGTCCCGGCGAATGCGACGGCGCAAATCCCGGCGCCCGGCATCCTCGCCGTCCACGGCTATATCAATTCGCGCGAGACCCAGGACGGCTTCGCCATCGAGTTCGCCCGCCGCGGCTATGTGGTGCTGGCGCTCGACCAGACCGGCCACGGCTACAGCGACCCGCCCTCCTTCGCCAACGGCTTCGGCGGGCCTGACGGCCTCGCCTATCTCCGCGGCCTGCCATTCGTCGACAAGGACAACATCGGGCTCGAGGGCCATTCGATGGGCGGCTGGACCGTGCTGGCCGCCGCAGCAGCCATGCCCAACGACTACAAGTCGATGGTCCTCGAGGGCTCCTCCACCGGCAAACCATTCGCCGCCGAGGGCACCACGAGCTGGCCGCGCAACACTGCGCTGGTGTTCGCCCAATACGAGGAATTCCCCGAGTTGATGTGGGGCGTCGACCTCGCCCGCGACGTCACCACGAGCCCGAAACTCTGGGCGCTGTTCGGCACGCAAGGCGCGGTCGAGCCGGGCAAGGTCTATGGCGATCCGGCCGCCGGCACGGCGCGGGTGCTGTACACGCCGGCGATGACCCATCCGGCCGAGCACATCTCGCATGAGGCGATCGGCTACAGCCTCGACTGGTTCGCCAAGACGTTGAAGGGCGGCACGCCGCGTCCGGTCGACGACCAGATCTGGTTCCGCAAGGAGATCGCCACGCTCATCGCCCTCATCGGTTTCGTTGCGCTGGTGATCGGGACGTTCGACGGGTTGCTGGAAGCGCCGATGTTCTCCCGCCTGCGGCTGCCGGCGGTGGCCGACGGCACCATGCCGCCGCATGAGGCGGCCAAGGGCCGGCGCTGGACCACGGCGTTCATCCTGGCCGCCTTCATCCCGGCGCTGACCTATTATCCGGCCTTCGCGCTGGGCGGCACCTTTGTGGCCCCGAGTGCATTCCTGCCGCAGGGCATCACCAACCAGATCCTGATCTGGGCCATCGTCAACGGCCTGATCACGCTGGCCCTGATGCCGTTCGCCCCGAAGCGCACCACCCGGGCCAGGCTGGTCGGTCAATCCATCGTGATCGCGGTGGCCTCGGTTGCGGTGGGCTACGCCGCGCTGTGGCTCGCCGACCTCGCATTCAAGATCGACTTCAGGTTCTGGATCGTTGCACTCAAGTTGATGAGCGCGAAGCAGTTCCTCATCTTCCTGATCTATCTGATTCCGTTCACGGCGTTTTTCGTCGTGGCGCTGCACGTGCTGCACCGGAATTTCTCGACCATGGGTGCCCCGCGAGGGACGCTCTACCTCACCAACATCCTGGCGCTGACGTTCGGTTTCATCGTGTTGCTGGTGCTGCAATACGGCACGCTGTGGCTGACCGGAAAGCTCTTCAACCCGCTGCCGGACCCCGGCTTCGTGCCGCTCTCGACCATCGTCGCGATCCAGTTCGTGCCGCTGCTCGCAATCGTCGCCGTGATCGCGACCTTCACCTGGCGGCGGACCGGATCGAGCCTGCCCGGCGCACTGATCGCGGGCCTGTTCGTGACCTGGTACATCGTGGCCGGGACCGCGACGCAGGTCCCGTTTTAGAGGGTTTTCAAGCCGAAGTGGGCACCGGTTCGCGTGAAGAAAACCCGTCACAGAAAGTGGACCGAGAGCCGCCATCAGAATGGCGGTTCTCGATGAAATGATGGGCTGAAAGTGCATAACCGGTGCGCTTTCGCCCGTCCCCGGGCGGTGCTATAGCGCAGGCGTATTTCCACCCCCGCCGTCAAAAGCGCGCCGTTCCCAAGAGGGCCTCCCCGTCATGGCAAAAATCAAGGTATCCAACCCCGTCGTCGAGCTCGATGGCGACGAGATGACCCGGATCATCTGGCAGCACATCAAGGACAAGCTGATCAACCCGTTCCTGGATGTCGAGCTGCTCTATTTCGATCTGGGCATGGAATACCGCGATGAAACCAACGACCAGGTGACCATCGACGCCGCCGAAGCCATCAAGAAGGTCGGCGTCGGCGTCAAATGCGCCACCATCACCCCCGACGAGGCCCGGGTGAAGGAATTCGGCCTCAAGCAGATGTGGAAGTCGCCGAACGGCACCATCCGCAACATCCTCGGCGGCGTGATCTTCCGCGAGCCGATCATCTGCAAGAACGTGCCGCGCCTGGTTCCCGGCTGGACCAAGCCGATCATCATCGGCCGCCACGCCTATGGCGACCAGTACCGCGCCACCGACATCAAGTTCCCCGGCAAGGGCACGCTGTCGCTGAAGTTCGTCGGCGAGGACGGCACCGTGATCGAGCGCGAAGTGTTCAAGGCGCCCGGCGCCGGCGTCGCGATGGAGATGTACAATCTCGACGACTCCATCATCGATTTCGCCCGCGCCTCGCTCAACTACGGCCTGCTGCGCAACTACCCGGTCTATCTCTCGACCAAGAACACCATCCTCAAGGTCTATGACGGCCGCTTCAAGGACATCTTCCAGGACATCTACGACCGCGAGTTCAAGAAGGAATTCGAGGCCAAGGGCCTGACCTACGAGCACCGCCTGATCGACGACATGGTGGCCTCGGCGCTGAAGTGGTCCGGCGGCTATGTCTGGGCCTGCAAGAACTACGACGGCGACGTGCAGTCCGACACCGTGGCCCAGGGCTACGGCTCGCTCGGCCTGATGACCTCGGTGTTGCTCACCCCGGACGGCAAGACCGTTGAAGCCGAAGCCGCCCACGGCACCGTGACCCGTCACTACCGCGAGCACCAGAAGGGCAAGGAGACCTCGACCAACTCGATCGCGTCGATCTTCGCCTGGACCCGTGGCCTCGCCCATCGCGCCAAGCTCGACAACAATCAGGAGCTGGCGAAGTTCGCCACCACACTGGAGAAGGTCTGCGTCGCGACCGTCGAGGACGGCTACATGACCAAGGACCTCGCGCTCCTGGTCGGCGCCGATCAGCGCTGGCTCTCGACCACCGGCTTCCTCGACAAGGTTGCCGAGAATCTCGGCAAGGCGATGGCGGCCTGAGGCCGCCGAACGGCAATAGCGAGCGTTCATCATGGCCCTTGTCAGAGCCGTAGCGCTCGCATCCTTCCTGCTCACCGGATCGGCGGCCCTCGCCGCCGATCCCATGCCTCCCTTGCCCGACGCCGTCGCGGCGCCCGGCGAGATCCCGGTCCTGTCAGTCCATGCCGAGGGCGTGCAGGTCTATGAGTGCAAGCCGGTCACCGACGGCAAGCTCGCCTGGTCGTTCCGTGAACCGGTCGCCACCCTGATCGCCGACGGCCGCACGGTCGGCCGCCACTATGCCGGTCCGAACTGGGAGCATGTCGACGGCAGCGCCGTGACTGCCCGTACCGCCGGCACCGCGCCCGGCGCGACCCCTGCGGATATTCCCTGGCTGAAGCTCGAGGTGATCTCCCACCGCGGCAACGGCCTGCTGTCGAGCGTCGCCACCGTGCAGCGGATCAATACCTCAGGCGGCGAGCTCAATGGCGCTTGCGACAAGGTCGGCGCGCTAAAGGGCGCGGCGTATTCGGCGGACTACGTGTTCGTGCGCCGCGACTAGACCAAAGCGTTTTCGAGCGAAGTGGGTTCGCGTGAAGAAAACGCGTCAAAACTAATCGCGGATGCCGCCGTCGGTCTCGTGCGGCGCCTGGGCGATTTCGGCGACAGCCAGGTCGCCACCGGCCGTGAGCGGGTCGGCGAGCCGCGCCTCGGCGGTCTCCCTGACATGCGCGGCGAGCGCCGGCATGCGCTCGACCAGAGCATGGAAGTCCTGCGCGTCGAGCAGCAGCAGCTTGGTCTTGCGCATTGCCGTCACCGTGCCGGAGCGGCTGGTCCGCCGGAGCAGTGCGATCTCGCCGAAGAATGCGCCGTCCGACAACCGCACCCGCTGGTTCGGCAGGTCGATCTCGACCTCGCCGGCGGTGATGAAATACATCGACGATGCCGCATCGCCGCGCCGCACCAGCACCTCGCCGGCCTCGATGGTCTGCGAGCGCAACAACCGCATGATGTCGGCGATATCGGCGGCGTTGAGATGCGAGAACAGCGGCACCCGCGCCAGCATGCCCCAGGTCACGACGAAGTCGCGGCGCCGGACCTCGTCGGCGAATGCGGTCGAGATGATCGCGACCGGCAGCGCGATCATCGCAAAGCCGACTACGATCGCGACCACCGTGACGATCCGCCCGAGCGGCGTCACCGGAACGACGTCGCCGTAACCGACGGTGCCCAGCGTCACGATCGCCCACCACATCGCCTGCGGCATGGTGCCGAACTTGTCCGGCTGCACCTTGTGCTCGATGGCATAGAGCAGCGAGGCGAACAGCAGCACCGCGCCGGTCAGGATCACCACGCAGCCGAACAGCGTCCGCCGCTCGGCATGCAGCGCCGCCAGCAGCGAGCGCATCGCGGTCGAATAGCGCACCAGCTTGAGGAACGGCAGCATGCCGAACAGCACCAGCGCGGTCTTGTCACCGATCGCAAGCGCAATCGCCGACGGCAGGAAGGCGAGCAGGTCGATCACGCCGAGCGCCGAGAAGGCGTATTCCAGCCGCGCCTGCAGCGGCGTCATGTCGCGCAGGGAGTGGCCGACCACGCTCCAGAGCCGCGCGGCATATTCCAGTGCGAAAGCGGCCACCGCCGCGATCTCGATCGCCGTCAGCAGCCAGCCGAACTGCGCGTCGATCTCGGGCACGGAGGCCAGGATCGCCGCCAGCACGTCAACGGCGATGATAGCGATGATGATCCGGGCAAACCGCGAGCCGCCCGACTGCGGCAGGTCATCGCGTTCGAGCAGCTCGTAGAGACGCCCCCGCAGCCCGGGATCGCTGATCGTGGGCTTGAACGGAGCCGTCGCCACGATCAGCCTCTCCGTCAGGCGCCGGCCATCGCTTGTTCGATCGCCGACAGCGCTGCGTCGGCCTTGGCGCCGTCGGGTCCACCGGCCTGCGCCATGTCGGGCCGGCCGCCGCCGCCCTTGCCGCCAAGCACCTCGGAGCCCTTGCGGACGAGCTCGACCGCGTTGAAGCGCGAGGTCAGGTCGGCAGTGACGCCGACCACGATGCCGGCCTTGCCGTCCTCGGTGACGCCGACGATCGCGACCACGCCCGAGCCGATCTGCTTCTTGCCGTCGTCGACCAGGCTCTTAAGGTCCTTGGTCTCGACGCCCTCGACCGCGCGGGCGAGCAGCTTGACGTTGCCGACCTCGCGAACGCCGGAGGCGGCGCCGTTCGACGACGCTCCGCCGCCGCCCATCGCGAGCTTCTTCCTGGCATCCGACAGGTCGCGCTCGAGCTTCTTGCGCTCTTCCATCAGGGCTGTGATGCGCGCCGGGACGTCCTCGATCGTGGTGCGCAGCTCGGCCGCAGCGGTCTTCGCCAGTGCCATCGTATCATTGGCATGCTTGCGCGCGTGACGTCCGGTCAGCGCCTCGATGCGACGGACGCCGGAAGCCACAGCGCTTTCGCTGGTCACCGAAATCAGGCCGATGTCACCGGTGCGACGAACATGGGTGCCGCCGCAGAGCTCGACCGACCAGCCGAGCGCGTTCTGGCCGTGCTCGCGGGCGCTCTTGCCCATCGAGACGACGCGGACCTCGTCGCCGTATTTCTCGCCGAACAGCGCGCGCGCGCCGGCCTCGCGGGCATCGTCGACGCCCATCACCCGGGTCGTCACTTCGTCATTCTCGAGCACAACATCATTGGCGATGTCCTCGACCCGGGCGAGCTCTTCCGGCGTGATCGGCTTCGGATGCACGAAATCGAAGCGCAGGCGATCGGGCGCGACCAGCGAGCCGCGTTGCGCGATATGATCGCCGAGCACCTGGCGCAGCGCCTCATGCAACAGATGCGTCGCCGAGTGGTTGGCGCGGATCGACGAACGCCTGGCGTGGTCGACTTCGAGCTGCAAGGCGGTGCCGACATTCAGCGTACCCTGCTCCACCGTGCCGACATGCACGAACAGATCGCCCGCCTTCTTCTGCATGTCGGTGACGCGGAATTTGACGCCCTCGCCGGTGAGGATGCCGATGTCGCCGACCTGGCCACCGGACTCCGCATAGAAGGGAGTCTGGTTCAGCACGATCGCGCCGCTCTCGCCGGCCTTGAGGCCCTCGACCTCGGCGCCATCCTTGAGCAATGCCGTGACCACGCCTTCCGCGCTCTCGGTCTCATAGCCGAGGAATTCGGTTGCACCGAGCTTCTCGCGCAGCGGAAACCAGATGGTCTCGGTCGCCGCCTCGCCCGATCCGGCCCAGGAGGCGCGCGCCTTCTCGCGCTGACGGTTCATCGCGTCGGTGAACGAGGCCTGGTCGACGCTGATGCCGCGCGACTTCAGCGCGTCCTGCGTCAGATCCAGCGGGAAACCATAGGTGTCGTACAGCGTGAATGCGGTATCGCCGTCGAACATGTCGCCCTTCTTGAGGCCGGCGCTCTTCTCGTCGAGAATCGATAGTCCCCGCACCAGCGTCTTGCGGAAGCGGGTCTCTTCCAGCTGCAGCGTCTCCTCGATCAGCTTCTCCGCACGCACCAGGTCCGGATAGGCCTGGCCCATCTCGCGGACCAGCGCCCAGACCAGGCGATGCATCAGCGGCTCGCTCGCGCCCAAGAGCTGCGCATGGCGCATCGCGCGGCGCATGATCCGGCGCAGCACATAGCCGCGGCCCTCGTTCGACGGCAGCACGCCGTCGGCGATCAGGAACGCCGACGAGCGCAGGTGGTCGGCGATCACCCGGTACGACGCGACGTTCTGCGCGTTCGGCCCGTGGCCGAGCGCTGATGCGGCCGCATCGATCAGATGACGGAACAGATCGGTCTCGAACACGCTCTCGACGCCTTGCAGGATGCAGGCCATGCGCTCCAGCCCCATGCCGGTGTCGATCGAGGGACGCGGCAGCGCCACGCGCTCCTCCTTCGTCACCTGCTCGTACTGCATGAACACCAGGTTCCAGAACTCGAGGAAGCGGTCGCCGTCCTCCTCGGGGCTACCAGGAGGTCCGCCCCAGATGTGCTCGCCGCGATCGATGAAGATCTCGGAGCACGGACCGCACGGGCCGGTGTCGCCCATCGCCCAGAAGTTGTCCGAGGTCGGGATGCGGATGATGCGGTCATCCGAGAAGCCCGCGATCTTCTTCCAGTAGCCCGCCGCCTCGTCGTCGGTGTGATAGACGGTGACGAGCAGCTTGTCCTTCTTCAGCCCGAAATCCTTGGTGATCAGATTCCAGGCGAGCTCGATCGCGCGCTCCTTGAAGTAGTCGCCGAACGAGAAGTTGCCGAGCATCTCGAAGAAGGTGAGATGGCGCGCGGTGTAGCCGACATTGTCGAGGTCGTTATGCTTGCCGCCGGCGCGGACGCACTTCTGCGACGTCGTGGCGCGCTGATAGCTGCGCTTCTCGACGCCGGTGAAGACGTTCTTGAACTGCACCATGCCGGCATTGGTGAACATCAGGGTCGGGTCGTTGCGCGGGACCAGCGGCGACGAGGCCACGATCTCGTGGCCGTTCTCCTTGAAGAAGTTCAGAAATGTCGACCTGATGTCGTTGACGCTGCTCATGTTCATCCAATCGGAAAAAGGGGCCGGCCAGCCGCAAAAAGGCGTCATTTTCCGGCCGAACGCTTTTAGACATTGCCAGCTGCGGTGTCCAGAAACTGTGCAGGCGGATCATGGGCTTGCCGCAACAGCACAAAGCCCGTTGATAGTCGCCCCTGCTGCGTTGACAGCCTTGGCGGGGCCGTGTTTTGGTCCTACCTGTAAGTAGTCACGTCGGGAGAGACTGGCCCTGTCCTGGGCCGGCGCCGAAGGAGCAACCGCCCCGGAAACTCTCAGGCAAAAGGACCGCGTGACGTCTGACATCTGGAAAGAGGCGCTGGGGTTCTCCCCGATTGCGTCCGCCGACGGGATAATACTCTCAGGCACAGCGACAGATGGGGCTTTCTGCAGGTTTCTCAAGGGGAAATAGGTCCCCGGCGGGAACCGCGAGGGCCCTGTGATGCGTGCGCACGAAAACTCCCCTCTGAAACAGACCCCGCTGCACGCGCTGCATCTGGCGCGCGGCGCCAAGATGGTGCCGTTCGCCGGCTACGACATGCCGGTGCAGTACACGGCCGGCGTGCTGAAAGAGCATCTGCACACCCGCAAGGACGCCGGCCTGTTCGACGTGTCCCACATGGGCCAGCTCGTATTGAAGGCCAAATCCGGCAAGGTCGCTGATGCCGCGCTCGCGCTGGAGAAGCTGGTGCCGCAGGACATCGTCGGCATCGCGCCGGGACGGCAGCGCTACGCGCAATTCAGCAACAATGACGGCGGCCTGCTCGACGACCTGATGGTGGCGAATTTCGGCGATCACCTTTTCCTGGTGGTCAACGCTGCCTGCAAGGAAGAGGACGAGGCGCATCTGCGCGCGCATCTCTCCGATGCCTGCGAAATCGTGTCGCTGGCCGACCGCGCGCTGATCGCGCTGCAGGGACCGAAGGCCGAATCGGCGCTGGCCAAACTTTGTGCAGATGTCAGTTCGATGAAATTTATGGACGCCGGCCCGCGCCGTGTCGCCGACATCGACTGCTTCGTCTCGCGCTCCGGCTATACCGGCGAGGACGGCTTTGAGATTTCCGTGCCCGCGGACAAGGCGGAAGTCCTGGTCACGGCGCTGCTGGACAATCCCGACGTGCTGCCGATCGGGCTCGGCGCGCGCGACAGCCTGCGGCTCGAAGCCGGGCTTTGTCTTTATGGACATGACATCGATACGACCACCACACCGGTCGAAGGCGCGCTGGAATGGTCGGTGCAGAAAGTCCGCCGCAGCGGCGGCGCCCGCGCCGGCGGCTTTCCGGGCGCCGACAAGATCCTCGCGCAATTCACTGATGGCGCCGCCCGCCGCCGCGTCGGCCTGAAGCCCGACGGCCGTGCGCCGGTGCGCGAAGGCGCCTCGCTGTTTGCTGACGCCACCTCGGCCGAGCCAATCGGCAAGGTGACCTCGGGCGGCTTCGGCCCGAGCCTCAATGCGCCGGTTGCGATGGGCTATCTGCCGACTGCGCTCTCCGCGGTCGGTACCACCGTTTTCGCCGAAGTGCGCGGTCAGCGGCTGCCTCTGAAAGTCGCCGCCACGCCCTTCGTTCCCAACACCTACAAACGCTAAACGCTGAAGGATCGACCCCATGACGACGCTGTACACGTCCGACCACGAATGGCTCCGCATCGAGGGCGACGTCGCCACGATCGGGATCACCGACTACGCGCAATCGCAGCTCGGCGACGTCGTGTTCGTCGAACTGCCCAAGGTCGGCCGCAGCCTGAAGAAGGCCGAGGCCGCTGCCGTCGTCGAATCCGTCAAGGCCGCTTCCGACGTCTACGCGCCGATCACCGGCGAGGTGATCGAGGTCAACGAGGCGCTTGCGGCCGAGCCGGCGCTGGTGAATTCGGATGCCGGCGGCAAGGCCTGGTTCTTCAAGCTGAAGATATCAGACAAGGGCGAGCTCGGCGGCCTGATGGATGAAGCCGCCTACGCCGCGCACACCGCCTAAAGGATCACCCGAGGATCAGCCCATGAACGCGCCCTTCAAGCCGATCAACGAAGCCGCCACCGATTTCGTCCGCCGCCACATCGGACCGTCGCCGCGCGACGTCAACGCGATGCTGGAGACGGTCGGCGCCGCGAGCCTGCAGGCGCTCATGAATGAGACGCTGCCGGCGTCGATCCGCCAGAAGGCGCCGCTCGATCTCGGCCGCGCGCTGAGCGAGACCGAGGCGCTCGCGCATATGAGCGAGCTTGCCGCGCAGAATCAGGTGTTCACCTCGCTGATCGGCCAAGGCTATTCCGGCACCATCCTGCCCGCGGTGATCCAGCGCAACATCCTGGAAAATCCGGCCTGGTACACCGCCTATACGCCGTACCAGCCCGAGATCAGCCAGGGCCGGCTGGAGGCCCTGTTCAACTACCAGACCATGATCTGCGACCTCACCGGGCTCGACGTCGCCAACGCCTCACTGCTCGACGAGGCGACCGCGGCCGCCGAAGCGATGGCGCTCGCCGAGCGCCACTCGCAGGTCAAGGCGAAAGTGTTCTTCGTCGACAAGGAGGTGCATCCGCAGACGCTGGCGGTGATGCGCACGCGCGCCGCGCCGTTGGGCTGGGCGCTGGTGGTCGGCGATCCCCTGACCGAGCTCGACAACGCCGACGTGCTCGGCGCATTGCTGCAATATCCGGGAACATCGGGCGCGGTGCGCGACCTCCGGCCAGCGATCGCATCGCTGCGCGCCAAGGGCGCGCTTGCGATCGTCGCCGCTGACCTGCTGTCACTGGCTTTGCTGACCTCGCCCGGCGAGCTCGGCGCCGACATCGCAATCGGATCGGCACAGCGGTTCGGCGTGCCGATGGGCTATGGCGGACCGCACGCCGCCTACATGGCGGTACGCGACACGCTGAAGCGCTCGCTGCCCGGCCGCATCGTCGGCCTCTCGGTGGATTCGCGTGGGGCACCGGCCTATCGCCTCGCGCTGCAGACCCGCGAGCAGCATATCCGCCGCGAGAAGGCGACCTCCAACATCTGCACCGCGCAGGTGCTGCTCGCCGTGATCGCCTCGATGTATGCGGTGTATCACGGCCCCGAAGGCCTGACCCATATCGCACGCGGCGTGCATCGCCGCGCCACCGTGCTCGCCGCCGGCCTGCGCAAGCTCGGCTTTGCGCCGACCAGCGAGGCGTTCTTCGACACCGTGACGGTCGAGGCCGGAGCAAAACAGATCGAGATCGTCTCCCGCGCGCTGGCGGAGCGGATCAATCTGCGCGTCGGCGCGACCACGCTCGGCATCGCGCTCGACGAGACCACGACGCCGGAGACCGTCGAGGCGGTGTGGCGCGTGTTCGGCGGCAAGCTCAGCTTTGCCGAGATCGAGGCGGCCGCGCGCGAGGCGCTGCCGAAGGAACTGCGGCGCACCAGCGCATTCCTCACCCATCCGGTGTTCAACACGCATCGCTCGGAGACTGAGCTCTTGCGCTACATGCGCAAGCTCAGTGATCGCGACCTCGCGCTCGACCGCGCGATGATCCCGCTCGGCTCCTGCACGATGAAGCTGAACGCCACCACCGAGATGATCCCGCTGACCTGGCCGGCGTTCGGCAATCTGCATCCGTTCGCGCCCGCCGATCAGGCCAAGGGCTATCACGCGCTGTTCAAGCGGCTGGAGCAGTGGCTGTGCGACATCACCGGCTACGACGCGGTGTCGCTGCAGCCGAACTCCGGCGCGCAGGGCGAATATGCCGGGCTGCTGGCGATCCGGGGCTATCACCTGGCGCGCGGCGAGCCGCACCGCAAGGTGTGCCTGATCCCCTCCTCCGCGCACGGCACCAATCCGGCCTCGGCCGCGATGGTCGGCATGGATGTCGTGGTGGTCGCCTGCGACGCGCGCGGCGACGTCGACGTCAATGATCTCCGCGCCAAGGCGGAGAAGCATTCGGCCAACCTCGCTGCTGTCATGATCACCTATCCGTCGACCCACGGCGTGTTCGAGGAGCATATCAGCGAGATCTGCGACATCGTGCATGCGCATGGCGGACAGGTCTATCTCGACGGCGCCAACATGAATGCGCAGGTCGGGCTCTCCCGGCCCGGCGATTACGGCGCCGATGTCAGCCATCTCAACCTGCACAAGACCTTCTGCATTCCGCATGGCGGCGGCGGCCCCGGCATGGGCCCGATCGGCGTGAAGGCGCATCTTGCGCCCTATCTGCCAGGCCATCCCGCGACCGACGGCGCGACAGCACACGCCATCGGCCCAGTATCGGCCGCGCCCTTCGGCTCGGCGTCGATCCTGACCATCTCCTACATCTACATCCTGATGATGGGCGGTGAAGGGCTGACGCGCGCCACTGAGATTGCGATCCTCAATGCCAATTACATCGCAGCAAGGCTGCAGCCGCACTTCCCGGTGCTGTATCGCAACGAGCGCGGACGCGTCGCGCATGAGTGCATCATCGACCCGCGTGCGCTGAAGACGACCAGCGGCGTCACCGTGGACGACATCGCCAAGCGGCTGATCGACTACGGCTTCCACGCGCCGACCATGAGCTTCCCGGTGGCGGGCACGCTGATGATCGAACCGACGGAATCGGAATCGAAGTTCGAGATCGACCGGTTCTGCGACGCCATGATCGCGATCCGGGGCGAGATCGCGGAGGTCGAGAAAGGCCGCTGGAAGATCGAAGCCTCGCCGCTGCGCCACGCCCCGCACACCGTCCACGACATCGCCGACGATGCCTGGAACAGGGCCTATACCCGCGCCGAGGGCTGCTTCCCCGCGGGCGTGTCACGGTCCGACAAATACTGGAGCCCGGTCGGCCGCGTCGACAACGTCTACGGCGATCGCAATCTGGTGTGCTCGTGCCCACCGATCGAGGATTACGCGCAGGCGGCGGAGTAGCGGCCGCAAACTCCCCGACGCATGCACCGTCCGGGATGCCCAAATCTGGGGTGAGCCCCGTGGCTCACCCCGTCAGCCGCGACGAAAAGAATTCGTCGTCTCCGCCGATCCGCCGAAACCGCGGCTCGCACGCCGCGATCGCAAAAAGTGGATCGCGGAACGAACGAGAACAAACAGCGCCGCCCGCGGCAGGAGGAAACATGCGCGAGGAATTCTGGTTTCATTTCCCGTTCCGCGTCCGCTACTCCGAAGTCGACGCGCAGGCCGTTGTGTTCAACGCTCACTATTTGACTTACTTCGATACGGCGATCACCGAGTATTTCCGCGCGCTCGGCTACGACTATCTCGGCGAGGTGGCGCGGACCGGCGTCGACTTTCACACGGTGAAATCGGTCGTCGAATACAAGGCGCCGATCCGGTTCGACGAGGACATCGAGGTTTGCGTGCGTGTCGCGCGGATCGGCCGTTCCTCTATCAACCTCGCGCTTGCGATCTTCGCCAAGGGCTCCGACGGTTTGCGCGCGACCGGCGAGATCATCTGGGTCGCCACCGACCAGAAGACGCATCAGTCGGTCGCGGTGACGGAAGACTTGCGTGCGCTGATCGCGAGCCGGGAAAAGGCGCTGGCGTAGTGATACGCCTTACGGAGCGACCAAGCTGCGACTCTCGACGTCCCAGCGCCATAGCCGGTCATTGGTCAGCTCCGTGCCGCCCCACCAGCGATGGACCGGATTGTACTGGCTGAAGTCGGCGGCGCCATCGACGATCGCCTGGCCGAGGCCGGTCAGCGCAAGCCGGCTTCGCTTGTAGCGTTGGTGGCGGTCAGGGTCTTCATGCATGTCGAGATCGAATGGCCCCTCATCGAGGCCTCCGATGGCCGGTACCGGGCAACGAGCCAGTCCATCCAGCAAGGCTCCGATCTCCCAATAGCCGAACGTCTGCCGCTCGTTGGGTTTCTCTTGTCCCGGGAACAAGTCGTACGGATGGTCATGCCCAGCCGACAGCAACTCCAGCATCCGCATTTCCGACGCGCCAAGCCCGGAGCCAAGCGATGGAAGCTCTTCCAGCAGCGCGACGACTGAATTCCGTAATCGCGGAAGCGCACCTAGACCCTGATCCAGCAAATTGAACCAGAGCTCCGGGGTCAATGCGCGCCAGGCTGTCCATGCAGCGCTGGCGGCTTCGAGATGATCACCACGGATGGGAGCGAGGCGCGGCTGCCAGGCGGTCAACCCGGTCGGTTGCTGCGCGCCGATGATGTGATCCGTCTGGAGTATCGCAAGCCTGGATGTAACGCCTACATGCGGACGCAGGTAGTCCAGCAGCCAGGCCAATTGCAGTTGCGAGTTCGGATCGGGATCGACCCACAGATCGACGGCGTCGAAACGTTCACAAAATTCGATTAGTCCAAGGCCCCGGCCGCGTGCATCCTCAACCAATCCTCCGGTGAGATTATCCAGCCAGTGAGGCTCGGCACCATGCGAAGCCGCGCGCGGCGCGTACAAGGCGTCGAGCTCGCTTGATGTCGGCAATCGTCCGCAGACGAACTGCTGCTCGATGCCAACAACGCAATCGGCAAGCCGCGCAGCCTTCAAGCCTCCTGCCCCGCTATCCGTGAATGTGAGAATAAGTCGGCTCATGACGGTTCATCTCGGGTCGCGTCTATTCAAGTCTCAGACTCTCGCTGGACGACAATTTTGCGCGCCCTGCGCGTCGATCCAACCTATGGAACGATCAGCGTGCGGCTCTCAGCGTCCCAGCGCCACAGCCGCTCGTTGGTCAGTTCCGTGCCACCCCACCAGCGGTGGATCGGGTTGTACTGGCTGAAGTCAAGTTCGCCATCCAGCACCTCCTGGCCAAAATCGGTGACCGACAGCCGACTGAACATTCGTTCTTGATGCGCCTTCCAATCATCCGCCCCAGCGCGCGCTGTAGGCAAACCAGCAAGGACCGGCGATCGACAATAGGCGAGACCATCCAGCATCAGGTCTGCTTCCTGAAAATCGAACACGCCGCGTTCTCTGTTCAACTCACTCGAAAGGACCCCCGGCTTGGTCTCGCCTTCGGCGACGAGCTCCAGCATCCGCAGCTCGGTCGCGCCGAGGCCGCTTTCCCGCCCGGGAAGCTCTTCGAGCAGCGCGATGAGCGCCGCACGGAGCTGCGGTATGGCGGACAGATCGTGCATGAGAAGGTCGAAGCAAGGCTCGGGAGTCCGTGCGCGATAGGCGTTCCAGGCGCGAGCGGCCAATTCCAACCGGTCATCGGTCACCGCAAGTGCAGGCAACCGCCATTTCGCCGAGTTCTTGCCTGGGTACCTGGCGATCTCGACATCGGTCTGGACCAGACTGAGCTTCGAGACGATGTGCCGGTGCGGCCGGAGCACATCGAGCAACCAGAACAGGACCAACTGATCATTCGGCTGCGGATCAGCCCATACCTCGATGCCGTCGCAACGCTCGCACAGCTCGACGAGACCGACGTCATTGCCGATCGAGCCCAGCCATCTTGCACTCGCGAAGTCGAGCCAGTGGGTGTCGAAATCGGCATGGCTTGCGGAGCGTGCGGCCAGCAAGCGCGTAAGCTCAGCTGATGAGGGCATTGGCCCCCAAACGAAGCGCGGCCTCAACCCGACGACGATATCCGCCCTGCCCGCCTGCCTCAGGCGATAGCTCGCGAGATCGCTGGTCGCAAGGATCAGACTTGTCACGATACTCTCCGGCTACGCGCAACGGCGTCAGCACCGCAAGATGAGGACCAACAACCTTACGAACGCCGCACAAAACCAAACGGGCGCCAAAGACGTCGGCAACTCAACGTCCTCAGCGCCCGCTTGCAGCGAAATGATGTGATCGTTTGAGCATGATCTTTTCGGAAAACCGCTTCGCACTTTTCCGGATCATGCTTGAGACTTACTCCTCCGTGGGCTCCTCACCCTCGGCGTCGCGCTCGGGCGCGCCGGCGAGGATCTGCTCGGAGATCAGGCCGGAGTTCTGGCGGATCGCGGCTTCGATCTTCGCGGTGATGTCGGGGTTCGCCTTCAGGAACGCCTTGGAATTCTCGCGTCCCTGGCCGAGCCGCTGGCTGTCATAGGAGAACCAGGCGCCGGACTTCTCGACGATGCCGGCCTTGACGCCGAGGTCGAGGATCTCGCCCATCTTGGAGACGCCTTCGCCGTACATGATGTCGAACTCGACCTGCTTGAAGGGCGGCGCCAGCTTGTTCTTCACCACCTTGACGCGGGTGGTGTTGCCGACGACCTCGTCGCGCTCCTTGATCGCGCCGATGCGGCGGATGTCGAGACGGACGGAGGCATAGAACTTCAGCGCGTTACCGCCGGTGGTGGTCTCCGGCGAGCCATACATCACGCCGATCTTCATGCGGATCTGGTTGATGAAGATCACCATGGTATGGGACTTGTTGATCGAAGCGGTGAGCTTGCGCAGCGCCTGGCTCATCAGGCGCGCCTGCAGACCGGGCAGCGCATCGCCCATCTCACCTTCGAGTTCGGCCTTCGGCACCAGCGCCGCAACCGAGTCGACCACCAGCACGTCGACCGCGCCGGAGCGCACCAGCGTGTCGCAGATCTCCAGCGCCTGCTCGCCGGTGTCCGGCTGCGAGATCAGGAGCTCGTCGATGTTGACGCCGAGCTTGCGCGCATAGACCGGATCGAGCGCGTGTTCGGCATCGATGAAGGCGCAGATACCACCCTTCTTCTGGCCTTCCGCCACGGTGTGCAGCGCCAGTGTGGTCTTGCCCGAGGATTCCGGCCCGTAGATCTCGACGACGCGTCCTTTCGGCAGGCCGCCGACGCCGAGCGCGATATCGAGCCCGAGCGATCCCGACGACACCGTCTCGACATCCATCGAGCGGTCGTTCTTGCCGAGCTTCATCACCGAGCCCTTGCCGAACTGGCGCTCGATCTGGGAGAGCGCGGCTGAGAGGGCCTTGGACTTGTCCATGGAGGATCCTTCGACGATACGCAGTGCAGTAGCGGACATTTGGGATGTGCTCCTTATGGCGGGGATTCGCTAGCGGGACAAACGGGCGATGAGAGATCAGGCGGTGATCAGGTGGAATGCGTTGTTGATAGGAACCTCGTACCACGTTTGTTCTATGTTCGCAATATGTTCTTTCGAGAAGGTAGGTACTGGCTTGTTTCCATCCTCAGTGGCCTGCTTTGAAATTTCGAGTGGCCTGTTTTGGTTTTAACGAAGCAGCAACCAAGGGTTAGCCGGTGTTCTCGGTAGGACTACTGAGTCGCCCATCGGATGTTCTGCCCATAGCAATAGTGATGGTGCGCCAACTGTCCTCCATCCACAGAGGAGAAGTGTTACCGGGGTTCTCCGTGGGTGAACGGAGTTCCTGATTTCGCAGTGCCCGTAGGATTACGGGTGGCGAATGATTGGCACTAACTGCACTTTGAACGGGAAAAGTTACGGGCGTACACTAGGGGCGCTTCCTCGATCAGAGGACATCGTGCCATGGCTGAAAACATTTTCCGCGCAGGCATCGTCGTATTGGGGCTTTGCCCCATCGCCATCGCAGCACTTGCTGTGTTTGGAATGAATTGAGGGACCCGCCCCTCCCACTCGCAAGGGGCTGGTAGATGGTCCCAGCATCCCAAAGCCATCACAGGCCCCCCAAGGTTGCTGGGGCCGCTTAAACAGAGGCCGCCTCAGTTGGCGGCCTCTTCCTCGTCGTCATCTTCCAGCTCGTAAAACTACGGAAGGGATCAGTGGCCTGTTTTGTTCTGGCGAGTGGCCTATTTCGGCAAGTACCAGCAGGTATAAACTTGTTCACGATAGAGGCCGCGTAAGCGGCGACGCCGGAAGCCGAATTCCAACCCGCGTGTAATCAAATTAAGCTAGTCGTAACCGTGCCTTAGTGCGTTCTCAGTAGGACTACCGAGTTCGCTCGCACGATGTTCTCCGCGAACGGATTGGCAATGAAGCCCCTTGGGTTCGTCGGCCATTATAGGGTGATCAAAACCTGCGGGAGGCATAAGCGGTATCCCGATCATGCCGACGAGCATCGCCACCCTGCGCCCCGAGTTGCGCTCCGAATCGAGCAAGCCACCGGACACCGCGCTCAAACATCTGCTTCCGGCGATCGCCGGCCCCGGACCGTAGTTCTCCGGGCAAGAACAAAGTTCCGGAAGCACGAGGTGCAACCGCCATCGGAAACTGCTCGGACAATCAAAAGGTTATCCGCAGGATTGGCGACGTCCCGATAGCGGCTGGCACAATCTGCATACTACCTTGGTACCCCTCCTGACGCCTAAGAAAACTCCGTAGCGTTCAAGGGAAGACTCGGATTCCAGCAGTGTTCATAGCTTTGGCCCGGCCCAATCCATACGAATTGCGCCTCGCGTGACGAGCGGTGCCGCTGGCCAATGGATCCCGTCCGGGAGTCCCCCAACGACGCCCGAACGGGCGCAGCCTTTACTCTAGCGCTTTGCGAGTGTTGTCTATTGTTGCAACCTTTAGTTTAATTGTCGACGACCGCCATTCATTCGCGGAACCATTCCAGATGATTCACAAGGGCGTCGAATTCAGCGTCACGCAGCTCGTGGCCGGCGTCTGGAAATGGCGTTTCCAGATCGGCGATCGGGTCTTCACAGGCAAGACCGAGGCGAAGCTCGATCTCCTGGCGATCCGCCGCGTGCAGCTGCGGATCGACCGTGAGTTGAACAATCTCGGGCGGGGACAGACCCGTGACCGCGGCGATGGGGAATGAGGCGCAGTGCGTCCGGCTCGCTCCGCCGGGATGACAGCCCGGTCTCCGGATTGAATCAGCGCCGACGCTCGGGACCCCTGTCATGAAGAGCTCCACGCGCGCCGGCATCCGCTGCGGGAAAACGCTTCAGTCGGCGCTGGCCAGCCGCCGCATCGTGAACTCGATGTCGCCGCCGGGAAGCTCGCGCCAGCTCTCGACGGCGCTCATATAAGCGGCCTTCGGGTAGCGCTCGAGAAAGTCACGCGCCCGCAAGCGGGCTTGATCTCGTGGCAGGCTGAAGGTCTCGCGCAGATAGCCGTCATCCGGCTTCCGCCGCTCGGCCATCCGGCTGGCGAGATCGCGCGGACGAAACACCATTGCCGCAACTCCGGACCAACTGACGACGCCCTCAATATAGGGGCGGCGCCGGGAGAATCCGAGTCTGCAGGAGCCGGGCGAACGGCCCTTACTGGCTGCGCTGCGTCGAGCTGCCGGGTTGCGTGGAGCTGCCGGTCCTGGTCTTCGGCTTGGCCGGATGGGCTGCCGCCTTCGGCGGGTCGCTGCGAACCACGCCCCAGGGATCGGACGATCCCTTGGCATCGGGAATCTTGCTGAGCGAGTCCTTGTAGGCCCTCTGATTGACCGCGTCCTGATCCTTCTCCTCCTGGGTCTTGGTCTTGACGTCAGGCATCAGGTTGATGTTCGGCATTTGCGCATAGGCCGGCGCCGACAGCAGCACCGCGACCGCGATTGCGCACAAAACTCTCATGAGAACGCTCCTTGCATTTTCGTCCGCGGTATATCACCGCAAGAAAGCCGCCGCCAAGCGTGTCTGGCCAAGCGCATCCGGCCAAGCGTGCCGGTCCCTGCCCTAGAGGTGGTCTGACTTGCAGGATTTCGGCGACTGGACCCAGTCGTCCCAGATCGGACCGCATCGCGTGCAACCACTGAGCACCAGCCCGATCGCAATCACGCCGCCCAGCAACATCAACCTGCGGAACATGTACGCGCCCCCACATGACGAACGGGCGATTGGGCGCCAAAACTGGGGCATTTTCAAGCCGGGCACGGCCCTTGCAACGTCGCGCCGGCGCGCCGGAGCGCAGCGTCCGCGCGACGATTTGACCGGGCGGCGGCGCAAATTACAGTGCGCAACAAAGCAGAAAAGGAATCGATCAAATGACTTTGGCGATGAGCTGGGACGAGTGGACGCAGCATGACGGAACGGCGCTCGCCGAGCGCGTCCGGAGCGGCGAGCTGACGCCGCGGGAGCTTGCGTCCCAGGCCGCCGCCGCGGTCGCCAAGGTCGATCCCGCGCTCTCCGGCGTGGTCGAGCTGTTCGACGACGTGATCGCCGATCCCGCGCGCGACGGCGCCGATCTCAACGGCCCGTTCGCCGGCCTGCCCTTCCTGATGAAGGATCTCGGCCCGACGCTGAAGGGCCGGTTGCAGGAAATGGGCTCGCTGATGATGCGCGGCAATCGCGCCGCGGACGACACCTTCCTGACCACGAAGCTGCGCAAGGCCGGTCTCAATTTGATCGGCCGCACCACCACGCCGGAGTTCGGGGTGTGCAGCTCGGCCGAGAACCCCGCGGTCTATGTCACGCGCAATCCCTGGAACACCGATTACACCACCTGCGGCTCGTCGGCCGGCAGCGCGGCGATGGTCGCCGCCGGCGCGGTGCCGATCGCGCATGCGACCGACGGCGGCGGCTCGATCCGGATTCCCGCCGGCGTCAACGGCAATATCGGACTGAAAGTGTCACGCGGCGTGTTCTCGCTCGCGCCGCATCTGTCGGATCTCTCCGGGCTGGTCTCGATCCAGGGCTGCCAGTCGCGCACGGTGCGCGACACCGCCGCCTTCGTCGACACTTGCCGCGGCCCCGCGCCCGGCGAATTCATGCCGTTCTGGACTCCGGCTGAGCCATATACCGCGATGGTCGCGCGCGACCCCGGCCGGCTCAGAATCGCGCTGTCGCACAGCTGGGGCGACTATCGCGCGACGCCGCATATCACAGCCGAGCTCGAGCGGGTCGGACGCTTCCTTGAAGGCCTCGGCCATCAGGTCGATTACGCATTGCCGGCGATCGACTACGCGGACGCCTTCGCGGCACAGACCACCTGCTACATCAGCAATTTCGCCGTCGTGATCGGCAACATGCTCGCAGCACGCGGACTGGAGCGACCGCCGGCGGATCTGATCGAACCGATCAATATCCGCATCTGGGAGCATGGCCGCGACACCAGCTTCGCCGATCGCGCGCGCATGCAGGCTGTCTTCAACACGACGTCTCGCGGCTTCGGCTCCTTCTTCGAGGATTGGGACATCATCCTAACGCCGATCACGGCGCTGCCGACGCCGAAGGTCGGCACCACGGAATATCTCACCATCAGCGACAATCCGTTGGTGCTGGACTGGTTCGGCAATCTCTGGCGCAACTTCGCCTTCACGCCGCTCGCCAATCTCTGCGGCATCCCGGCCATCTCGCTGCCGCTGGCGACCAATGAGCACGGCCTGCCGCTCGGCATTCAGGCGATCGGCAAACAGGCCGATGACGGGCTGTTGCTGCAACTCGCCGCCCAGATCGAACGCGCCATCGACGGCAAGTGGAATGACGGCAAGAGGCCCGGCGTGCATGTCACGGCCAAATAAGCGATAGGTAACCCAAGCAAGAACATCAGCGGAGGGAACGGAACGTCATGCAGCAGGCCGGTGAATTCGGGATCGACGATGCGAAACGCGTGCTCGGCGACGTC
Source organism: Bradyrhizobium oropedii (assembly GCF_020889685.1). GTDB lineage: Bacteria > Pseudomonadota > Alphaproteobacteria > Rhizobiales > Xanthobacteraceae > Bradyrhizobium > Bradyrhizobium oropedii. The sequence goes on along the minus strand of NZ_JACMYO010000002.1, from coordinate 49,072 downwards.
TTTGCGCCATGGGTGCAGGACCTCAATCTGTCGGTCGAGCAGTTCGACATCGCAGCCCCCGCCGGCGGCGATCCCGACTGGCAACCCGGCGCGATCCTGCGCATGCCGTTTTCCGAGCGGCTGTGCCGCAATGGCGGCATCGTCTGCGGCCAGGCGCTGATGGCGTTCGCCGACACCGCGATGGTGCTGGCCAATCTCGCGGCCAACAAGGGCTATCGGCCGATGACGACGGTCGACCAGACCACGCACTTCATGCGCGCGGTGACCGCCTCCGATGTGCTGGCCGACGCCCGCGTGGTCCGGCTCGGCCGCACCATGAGCTTCGGCCGCGTCACGCTATCCTCCGCCACCGACAACAAGCCGGTGGCGATGGTGTCGAGCGCGTTCGCGATGCTGCCGGGATAGGCCCCTTGCATCATAGCCGGCTTATCTCCTCATCCAGGGAGGATGTGAATGTATGGCGTAGGAGCTGCACCAAACATCAGTGTCGTCCCGGCCGAGTGCGCGGTTGCGCACGGAGCCGGGACCCATAACCACCGAAGGCCATCGTTGCGCAGGGCTGGGGCCACAGCCTTCCTCAACAATAAGACCCTGTGGTTATGGGTCCCTGCTCCCGTGCGCAATTGCGCACTAGGCAGGGACGACGTCGGAAAATGTTGTCCCGCCTTCAGACCCGTCATCCCCGCGCAAAGGCGAAGCCTTTGTCGCTGGAGGAGCGCGCTCTCGCGCGCATCTCGAAGGATGAATCGGCCCGGCTGGTGGCCGTCGATCCTTCGAGGCTCACGCTCCACGAGGAGTTTGCGTAGCAAGTTTACTTGCCAAGCACGGCCTCTGCGGCGTTGACGATGCTGATGGTCGGATTCTTTCCGCAATAGGTGCCGAACTTCCTGGCGTTCTCGGCGAACACGTCGGTGTCGATGATGGCCTCGTCGGAATCGCCCTTGTACCAGCCATCCATCCAGACCAGCACCATCTTGATGGTGTCGTCGCCGCCTTCGACGAACTGCTTGCAGGTCATGGTCGAGAGATCGAGGACGGTGGCGTTGGCCGGCGCGGACGACAATGCGACCGCGGCGGCAAGCAGGATCGAGGCAGTGATCTTCATCGAAATCTCCATGGGCAATGATCTGAAATGAACAGCTCGCTGGGAGCCCAGCGAGTCCGCTCGCGACCTCGTAAGCGAAGCGTCGCGGCGAACGCAAGCATGACATCGCGCGCGTGTGTCTGCACGTCGTTTCGGTGCACGCATTGAGAATTCGTGTTTCTGATTTGTGACGGCGCCGCGCTCAAACGTGATGAGACCAGGGCGTGTACCAAAATCCAGTGTGTGCGAGCGGATCGCGAGGTCCGTGTCGCTCTCAAAAGCCGACATCGGCGATGCTTTGGTGAATGTCCGCCAGGGCCAAAAGCTGCCATCAACTCGGCCTCGGCCCAGCGCCGTTGCGGCTATTTCTCAAAGCTGCGGACGGCCATATTGCCCTCGTCCATCCGAACGATGTGCCCGCGCTTATGGTCCTCAGCAACATAGAGGTCCCAGTGGGTCTCGAAGCCGGGCTTGCCATAACCGACTGTGGCGAGTGCGAGCGTGCCGGTGCAATCCGCATCCAACGTGTATGTCCCCTCCAGTTTTTCGCGGCCTATCTTGCCACCACGGCTCGATGATTGTTTGCCAGACAGCTTCCCGGCACCGTCGAAGACGAAAATCCCGTAGTGAACGCGCTGTATGGTCGGCTCGATGGCTTCAATAAAACCCCTTCCGACAAAGATGTAGCTGCCCTTCAGGGCGCCTACGGAGCATCGCTCCTCCGACTGAGCAGAAAGAGAAGTTGAGGCAAACAGCAAAATTGCGAGAGAGACGCTCCAATTATATTTTGGCACGACATGCCTCCGTGCTGAACGTTTGGCTGTGGCCAGCGCGATGAAACCACTGTTTCCAATACGCCGCAATCATCTGGTCCACACGCTTGCTCGGGTCCGCTCCGGGTCTTTCGCGTCGATTTGGCTGCCCGGCTTTCACTTCTGGTCTACCCTAACGGACAGCTGATGGTCGGCGGGTCTCAAAGGCGTCATGAGCAGACGCTTACCGAACGCGTTCCCACACCAATTCGGTGGTTTGAATCTTTCCTCCGACAGAAAGCGGTGGCGTCGTAAGGGTAATTCTATCGCCGTCAAATCGAACGAGACGGATCAAGTCTGTATTGACCCAGTTCTCGACGGAGGCGATTTCCACATGGTGCACGATCTTGTCACCCACAACATCATAGCTGCCGGCGTACGCGAAGAGGGTGGCGAACGCTTCGGCACGCTCTTCAACCGAGGCTGATATCCGGTCACCAGTTGTAAGCGGCTTCCGACCGCCGTGTCTTAGAATTGCCGACATCCTGCCGTCGCCGGTGTACGTGATAAAACCTGCTTGGAGCGGGCTGGTTGGCGATGCGGCGACTAGCCGCCAAGTTCCAACAATCTTCTCCAATGGCTTCAAGTCGTCATTCCCAGCTTGAGCAGCACCGATGACAATGGCGAAGGCAGACAGCAACGCGACAACCCTGCTGACCATTCGAGCCGATCCTTTCACTCAGAAGCTTGCGCATCTTATGGGTGACGCCCAGAAAATGGAATTGGCGCCGTTGGCATCGAATTCCGCTTCGGGTCATGAGCGTCGGTTGGACAGTCGGTCCGTCATTTCCGGTTCTCCCCGATGACCCGACATGCTTAGTGCCGTTGGCATTTTCGCGTTCGGGCCAATTGCGGCCCCAGTTTCCATTCCGGATCCGTGGACTCTGCAGTAGCATTCAAGCGAGCGGGCCCGGCGATGGCACCGGACGTAATGGCGTTGATTGAGCCAACGATGGAGGGAAGTATGTCAAGGAGGACTCCGACCAGAAGAATCCTTAGTGGCCTAGCGCTTGCTTCATTGATGATGCTCACTGTTTCCGGCTGGGCGAGGGCAGGAACGATAGACGAAGTGAAGGTGCTATTCAGCAAATTCGTTACCGCCCAGAATGCCCACGATCTGAAAGCAGTCGGTGAAATCCTTCTAGATTCACCGCAGTTTCTTTGGATTACGCGGGACCCGCAAAGCGGACGGCCTTCGCCGTTTTGGGGCCATGACGCAGCGCTAAAGCGTTTCGAACAATATTACCAAGGCACTTGGAAGCTTGAGCCAAAGCCCGACGAGATTAAGATCACCGAGTTGTCGCCGGGCGTCGCACAGTTGGTTGCGCCCACATTGATCAGCATTGCGCCTGCCGGACAAGCCGCTCAACCAAGCCTATTTCTGCTGAGCCATATCTACGTAAAGACAGACGCTGGTTGGAGATTGGCCAGCATCTTCCCTATTTTGGTTCCGTAGGATGCGCTGCGCGCAAGCAAATGGCCGCTGTGGGTCAATCGCGTCGTTCTGACACCGCGACCGCGACTTCCGATCTTGCCCAACGAGCAGACTGGTCGGCGCCTATCGGCATGTCGCAAACGGGCCAACTGGAGACATCGGTTGTGGGTAGCGCTCGCATACAGTCCGATCAATCGACCGGAGCAACGAACCCTCACCACTCTTTGAAGGTCGGTTCGATGCACCCTCCGCACACCCAAGGAAAAGTCCAATCGGCGGTACGCTTGGCGCTGTCGGGAATGTGCTTGCTCCAGGCGTCGGCCCTGATCGGATTGATCGATCGCCAAATGACCTCAAACTTCCCGGCGGCGTCGATCTTGCCAATCATGATCGGTTTCGAAAGGTGGTGGTTGGCGTTCATAACCTCTTCAAAGCCGCTTGGCGCCTTTACCCTTTGCCCGTACATGGCCTGACGAACCGAATCGACCTCTGTCGCGCCCGCTTGCGCCACAGCCTGCGCCCACATCCTGAAGCCGACGAAGGTGGCCTCCATCGGGTCATTGGTGGTTTCATCCTTGCCTCCGGTGAACTCCTTCCACATTTTGATGAATGCGTCATTTTCGGGTGACTTGACTGAATGGAAGTAATTCCAGGCCGCCAGGTGGCCGGCCAAAGACTTCGCGTCCATGCCCAGTAGCTCGCGCTCGCCGACAGAGAATGCCATGACCGGAATGGAATTGGCGTCCACCTTTTGCGCTGCGAGCTCCTTGTAGAAATATGTGTTGGCATCGCCATTGATGGTTGAAATGACCGCGATCTTTTTCCCCTCGGTTCCGAACTTCTTGATGCGCTCGATGATCTCACGCCAGTCGGCGTAGCCGAATGGCGTGTAGATCGTCATGATGTCTTCCTGCGAAACGCCCTCTGAGGCGAGATAGGCTTCTAATATCCGGTTGGTCGTGCGCGGATAGACATAGTCGGTGCCGAGAAGAACCCACCTGCGAACCTCGCCGCCCTCCCTGCTCATCAGGTATCGAGCGGCCGGGATCGCTTGCTGATTGGGCGCAGCTCCCGTGTAGAAGATGTTGCGGGAGCTTTCCTCACCCTCGTACTGGACGGGATAATAGAGCAGGCCGTTCATTTGCTCGAAGACCGGAAGGACGGACTTGCGTGATACCGAGGTCCAACAGCCGAACACGACTGCGACCTTTTCTTTCGTGAGCAGATCCCGGGCCTTTTCGGCGAAGAGATCCCAGTCGGAGGCGGGATCGACAACAATCGGCACGAGTTTCCGCCCGAGCAGACCACCCTTCCGGTTCTGGTCGTCAATCAGCATGAGTACCGTGTCCTTGAGCACCGACTCGCTGATGGCCATGGTGCCGGTAAGCGAATGAAGAATGCCGACCCGAATGGTGTTGTCGTCTGCGCCAGCTACAGGAGCGGCAAACAGCAGGTGCAACAGAAGCAATCCCCATCCGAACCGGCGACGGGGCGCTGTCGACGACGAGGTCTTCATCCCCCTGCCTCAATGAGTTCGAAAATGAGGGTTGCCTTGGTCATGCCTTTGGCAATGACCGAACCGATCTCCTTGAACCGGAAGCAATGCCGGGCTCGAGAGTAAACGTCCTCACTGGCGAGGATAGCGGTTCCATGTTCCTTGTTCAGGCCTTCGAGGCGGGCGGCCAGATTCACTGTGCTTCCAAGGGCCGTGTAGTTCATCCGTTCGGCCGAACCGAGGTTGCCGACCACGGCCTCGCCGACATGAATGCCGAACCGCGTGAAAAACGGCTGTAGGCCTTCGGATTCGAATTGGGCGTTAAGCTGTTCGCTGGCAATCTTGCCTGCAAGAGCTGCCCGACAAGCGCGCTCGACGTGATCGGGCTGTGAATTTGGGGCGTTCCAGAAAACCATCACCGCATCGCCGATGAACTTGTCAACCGTCCCGGCCTCGGCGAGAAAGGCCTCCGTTAACACAGTGAAATAGCGGGATGTCTGGTGCATGAGAGCATCGGGGTCCGATGATTCAGCAATGGTCGTGAAGCCGCGAACGTCGGTGAAGAGGGCGGTGATTTCTTGCCTGACGCCGCCAAGTTCACTGGAGATTGAATTGTCGACGACTCGCCTGACGAGCTCCTTGGGGACAAATCGCGAGAACGACCAGATTGCGCGCTGCGCGAGGCTCACGGTGAGGCCGAGCTCTTGAACCTCCTTGATGTATGAACCGACCGGTGAGCTGTCGGGGGCACGCAGCGTCTGGAGCTTGCCGGCTTGGACCGTTATGGTTTTCAAAGAACGTGATATCTTGCTCCCGAAAAGCCAAACAGCTGGCACAAAGGCAGCGCAAGCAGTCACCGCGATGATTAGCCCGACGCGCTGCAGCTTCTGGATATCCTTTACGAAATCATCTTGCTGCGCGATCATCAGAACGTTGAGGCTAAACTGCTCACCCAGTTTGAATTTCCTCAGCCGGAAAAGAAAATCTAGCCCTCGCTCGCGAATACTTCCATCGTACTGGCCGCCACCATTCCACGCTTTCAGGATCGACGCGGCCAGTCCGCCGCCCATTTCCTTGAGGTTGAAATGCTGCGGGTGCGAGGGATGCGTCATCGCATTTGCGACGAATTGCGCAAAATCCGGGTGGGCAACAAGCATCCCGGCCTGATCGAAAATCAGGGCTGTTCCGTGCTCCCCTGGCCGCTGCGCATAGACGAAATCGCTGAAATCGTCGAGCTTGAGATCGGCCGCGATGACGCCGCGCACTTTCCCCCGCAACGGCGCGCTCACGGTGATCACGGGTGCGCCGATGCTGAATGCAACGTAGGGCGACGATATGACGACCCGGTCGGCCTTGATCGCGTCAATATACCAGAACCGCTTACGTGGGTCGTAACCGTATTTCCACAGATCGAGCTGCTCGAGCTGGTTGCCTTGCGGGTCTTCGAAGATCCGTCGCATGGGCAAGGCGCCGGATGGGGTAGGACGGATCAAGCTGACGCTAACGGAAGCGCCCAGCGGCGCCCTTAGCTTCGCCTGTTCCTCCTCATTCAGTTGGTCCAAAGGCCGCACCTGCAACCAGGCTCCATTGTCGTAGCCGACATAGATTGAGTCCATTTTGGGCACTTCGAGGAGAGCGGTCTTGAACAGTGGAATTGCGGGGCCGACTTCCGATCTTTCCTCTGAATCGGCGACGCTTGAACTGCTCGACAGCACGTGAACAAGTGACGTGATTTTGGAGATTTCATTCTGAAGGCGCCCCAGCGTCTCTGCGCTGGCCGCATCCATGCGGGCGGACGCCGCCTCCTCGGCGGCCAGACGTAGGGTCCAGAACTGAATGAAGATCAAGAGTCCAGCCAGCGCGGCAACGAATGCCATCACAGCGAAGGTTATCGATGTTCGGAATGTGAACATCTTGCCGCGCCTTTCAGGACGTCCTGTCATACTCAAGGGAAAACAGCGAATCGCACTCCGCTTAGATCAACTCACCACAGGCTGCGCCTTGGAGTGAAAGCTTTGCTAAATGCGCGTTTCAATCACTTCGGAGATTTCCTTCTGCTAGCGCCCTTAAGACTGGTACTAGAATTCGGATTTGTACCATCCGTCATCTGAAGACACGTCAGCAGATCAACATAGCTGGCGTCTCCAGCAGCCGTAGCCTCGCCTTCGCATTGGGCTCGAATTGCGGCAGAATACGAAGACCAAACCTCCAGGTCGGTGCAACAGCGGCGTGCGTTGCTTCGTTCGTGACACTGCTCGAAGAGCTGTTTCGCTCGAATGCGTTTTCGATAGTGGGGTCCCTTGACGAATGGTGAGGCATACAGAAACGGGAGGGCTCAATTTCGGGTTGATCTAGATCAAAGGATGTCCGATTCGGGTCAAATGCCACGGTCGAGGATCGTTGATGAGAAGTCCGGACTGCACCCAATACCGGACCAGTCGGAAGCGGCGAAGTTGGTCCACAAGGTGACATCCCCGCGGTCTGCGCCGCGTGTCCGCATTTCCTCTCGGAAGCGATATCCCAGATTTATGAGTCCACGCCCCAGGTTAATTGCATCCGCGAAAAACCTGCGCTCCCTCTCCGGTTGCGGGGCAGGGCAATCGCATTCGGAAAGATTTGGCGGGCACCGTCCTCGCGGCCATCCTTCGAGATGCCCGCCTTTGGCGGGCTCCTCCAGCGACAAAGGCAAAGCCTTTGCGCGGGGATGACGTCTTGTTTTGCGTCACAATAGTAGACCCTCATGGTGAGGAGCGCCGCTTGCGGCGCGTCTCGAACCACGAGGCCGAGTGCCTGCGCGGCCGCTGAAGGTCCATATGCGATTGCCCCGAGTGCGGAAGGATGCATCGAATGCCGCCAGGCCGATTCAACCTGACTTCATCGCTCTTTAGCGGAGCGAGGCCGACGCTTGCACAATTTCGGAATAATGGAAATATGCCCCTGATTTGCCCGACGTGTCAAGTTGCCTTTCGAACGCCGGCAGCCGCCGGCTACTTTGCATGGGGTTGTTTTCGATATTTTGGCGGCGCGCACCTGCGGCAGGGAGCACCTAAGCGGATCGCGAGCGGCGGCTTCGCCGCCAGCGCCACAACAACGCAACGAGGGCGACGAGCATGAGACCGCCAGCGACCGCCTTGACGGTCAACCGTCCGCCGGGACGATCGATCAGGCGCGCGAGAAGCGAAACGCTCTCGCCCTGACGCGGCAGGCGAAACGCCACCACGCTGTCCCCGATCGTTGTCCCGGCCTCGGAATGGCCACCGGCGCCGATCACGACATACTGCTCGCCCTTCCAGAGATAAGTCATCGGATTGGCGACGCCCGGCACCGGAAGCCGGCCGAGCCACAATTGTTGTCCCGACTTGACATCGAACGCGCGCAGATAGGCGTCCATCGCACCGGTGAACACCAGCCCTCCCGCGGTGATCGCAACGCCGCTGAGCAGCGGCGTGCCGGTGTTGAGCGCGATGCCGAGCGGCGCGACATCCTCGCTGGTGCCGACCGTCGAATGCCAGAGGATCTTGCCGGCCTTCAGGTCGACCGCCACCGTCTCGCCCCATGGCGGCTTGTTGCAGGGCGATCCCACCTCCGAGTTCGCCAGCGCTCGCGACATCGCGAACGGCGCCCCTGCCTGCTGGCCGAATTCATGGCCGGGCGGTGGGTTGAAGCCCTTGGCCTGGTCGCGCGGAATCAGCGTGATGACATGCGCGGCATGGCTGACATTGGCGAACAGTATCTGGTTGACCGGATCGAACGCCGCGCTGCCCCAGTTCACGCCGCCGCCGGTCATCGGATAGACGATCGTGCCCTGCGTCGACGGCGGCGTGTAGAGGCCCTCGTTGCGGGATTGCGCGAGCAGCTTCTCGCAAGCCGAGCTCCCGACGCCCGGCAGCATGCTGCCGACATCATCGGCCGTCATGCGCTGCGTCAGCAACGGCGGCACGTGGGTGGGAAACGGCTGGGTCGGCGACAGCTTCTCGCCCTCGGCGCCATTCTGCGGCACCGCGCGTTCCTCGACCGGCCACACCGGCTTGCCGGTATCGCGATCGAGCACGAACACAAAGCCCTGCTTGGTCGGCTGGATCACGACATCGCGCAGGCCATTACCGGTGTCGATCCGTGCCAGCGTCGGCTGCGCCGGCAGATCGTAATCCCAGACGTCGTGATGCACGGTCTGGAAGGCCCATCCGAGCTCGCCGGTCTCGATGCGCAGCGCGACGACGGAATTGGCGTGCTCGTCATTGCCGGGACGCTTGCCGCCCCAGAAGTCGGGACTGGGCGATGTCGTCGGCAGGAACACCAGGCCCCGCTCCTCGTCCACCGACATCGGCGCCCAGACGTTGCTGTGGCCGGCCTCGACAGCGTCATGCACGAGCGGATCGAAAGTCCAGCGCGGCTGGCCGGTCCGGGCATCGAAGGCGCGCACCGCGCCGAGCGGCGCATCGACCCGCCGGTTGTCGCCGATCGCCGATCCGACCACGACCACGCCGCGTCCGGTCACCGGCGCCGACGTGATCTGAAACTCGCCCGGCCATTCCAGCTTCATTCCGGCATCGATCTTGATCTCGCCGCCATTGCCGAAATCGGCGCAGGGCTTGCCGGTCCTGGCGTCGAGCGCGATCAGGCGCGTGTCATTGGTGCCGGTGAAGATGCGCGACTTGCAGGCCGCGCCTTCGGCCGCACGATCATCGGTCCAGTGCGCGACGCCGCGGCAGACAAAGCGATTGGCCGGCCGCTGCGCCATGCTGATCTTCGGATCGAACCGCCATTTCTGCGCGCCGGTGCCGGGATCGAGCGCGATCACCTCGTTGAACGGCGTGCAGAAGATCAGGCTGTCCTCGACGAACAGCGGCGTCACCTCGAACTTGGTGCGCTTCATGACCTCGGGCGGACGGGCGTCGAGATCGCCGGTGCGGAATTCCCAGCCGCGCACCAGCGTGGCGACATTGTCCGATGTGATCTGCGTCAATGGTGAGAAGCGTGTGCCGCCGCGGTCGCCGCCCCAATACTCCCAGGCGAGCGCCGGCTGTACGCACAGCACCAGCGCGGCAAGCAGGCGAAACAGCGACCGCATTGCGTCCTCCCGCGAGATGCGATCATCAAGCGCCGCATCTCATGCGGGGAAACCCTTTACGCGATTGGCGCGTCAGTATCCACCCCTGCGATAACCGCCGCCATAATGGCCGCGATAACCACCGCCGCCGCCGATGCCAATCCCGATTCCGATCGGCGGTCCGACAGGCTCGTAGACCACGGCCGGAGGCGGACGACGCACCACCACCACGTCGTCCTCGACCACGACGCGCGGCGGGCGCTTGCCGGCGCGCCGCGGCGGATCGGGATCGGCACGTTTCTTCACGGGCGCTGCGGCCTTCTGCTGCGCCGGCGGCGCCGCGTTGCAGGGACAGGTCGGTGCCGCCAGCGCGACGTTGGTCGCGGGCACGCTGAGCGCGGCGGCCGGCGTCAGATCGGGGCGGTAGCGCAGCCGCTCGATCATCTTGCGCGCGGTCGCCGTCAGGTCGCTGTCGGGATGTTGCACGAGGAAGCTGCGATAGGCCGCCGCCGTGTTGACGAGGATGGCGTCGCTCCACGCCACCATGCGGCGATGACGGTCGAGCCAGTCGCGCGCCTGCAGGCCGCGCGGCGTGCCGGCGAAGACCGCGGCGAAGGCTTCATAGGCTTCGTCGGTGCCGTCGACCACGATCAACTCGTTGGCCGCCTCGATCGGCTTCCCCTGCAATTCGCGCTTCCATTCATCGACGGTGCGCTTGGCCGCCGCCGGCTTCGGCGTCGCCTCGGGCGAGGCCGCCGCACCCGCCATGAAGCGGAAATCGTCGGTGAGCGACGAGGAGTCCCACGGCGTCTGGCGGCCCTCGGTCGCCTTGTTCACGGCGAGGCGAACGCGCTTGAAGGTGTCCTCGATCGGGATTCCAGGCTCCCTGGCCGATGCCAGCAACGCGGTCGTATAAGGGCTGTTGGCGCCGCTGCCGTCCTCGGCCTCCGCGCCCGGTGAAGTCGAGAACGACACAAAGGTGCCGGGCGCGCCGACCTTGGCATCGATGATGGCAAGCCCGTGCCCGGCGGTCTTCCTGAGCTCCGGGAAAGGATTGTTGCGGCAGGCGTCGAGCAGCACGATGCGCATCCGGCTCGGCACCGAGGTCAGCGTGTTCAGGATGTCGTTGAGCCGAACCGCCTGGATCGGGATATCGGCCTCACGCTTCGGATCGACATCGACCGGCACCAGATAGTTCTCGCCGTCGATCTGCAGGCCGTGGCCGGCATAGAACACCAGCGCGACGGTGTCGGCGCCCTTGGCCGCCACCTGCCCCGCGAACTCACTGATCCCTGCCCGCATCTCATCCTGGGACAGATCCGATGCCGACGTCACCGCAAATCCGGCATCGGTCAGCATTTGTGACATCGCCTTGGCATCGTTGGCCGGATTGGGCAGCGCCGGCACCGATTTGTAGGCCGATTGGCCGATCACCAGCGCCAGGCGGTTTTCCGCCAATGCCGGCGCGACACCGAACAGGATCGCAACCGGAACGATCAGGCTGAGGAGCGAACGGCGAAGCATGGCGGCCTCCGACAATGGCATCGGAGATGGGTCGGAGGCCGTCAGGCGAAGGTTCATGCCGAGCGGCAATCTGCGGCCGACCGACGCCGGTTCTGCTGTCGAATTGTCGCAGAGGTCCGCTGAGCCGGACTATTTCAGCTACTATTTCGGTTTTTTGGCCGGATCGGCGGCCGGCTTGGTGACGCCCCAGGGATCGTATTTCTCCTTGGGCTCGGGGATACGATCGAGCGCGGCCTTGTAGGCCTTTTCGTCGACCTTGGGCTTCTGCTCCGTCTTCGTATCGCCCCCGCCGCCCCCTCGCCGGCCCTGGGCCAGGGTCGGTGTCGCGATCAGCGCCATGATGACGGCAGCAACCGTGAAGCTTTTCATGTCAGTCTTTCTCCCCCGCAGCCGTGGAAACATCCTGCAATACCTCTACCCCATAGATAACTTGTCGCTCGACATTTGTTGATCGACAAAGCGGCGCGTGACGCAAATTCAGCCCTACGAGGGGGGCGCAATCTTGGCGGCGGCACATTAAATGCGCTGAATGGGACAGGGACAAGTACAAGTGGCGGCGCTGCTGGCCGGCGCCGCCTTCGTGTTGAGTGGCTGCGGGCTGGCGGACAGCCACGCGGTATGGCCGGAGGCGTTGAAGGTCAAGGCCACCGAGCCGGCGCCGCTCGAGACGCCTCCGGATGTCAAACGGCTGGTCGCGAGCAAATTGGACTCGGTGTTCACCGCCGGCTCGCAGCCGGCCCATGTTCGGGTGTCCACCCCGCTGCACGACCCACGCGGCACCGGCTGGACGGCCTGTGTGCGCGCCGAACTGACATCGGTCATCGGCAAGCCGCTCGGGACGCAGACCTATCGCATCTTCATCCATGAAGGCGCGATCTTCGATCGCCGGCAGGTGGAGACCGACGACAATTGCGTGACCGAAACTTACGAGCCGGTCGAAGGCGCTATTCAAATCGAAGCGCAGCGAAGCGCCAAACCTTAGCGTTCGAAGCGCCGTCCCGGGCCGGCGTCGGCAACGCGGACCGCAGCACCGTCACCGATTTGTTATGAGCCCTCGCGATCTCCGCAGCTACCTTGTCGTGGCGATGAGAGGATCATGACGGTCATGAACGTGTTGCTATCCTCATTGAGCCCACGGCGAGTCCGCGCTGCTTTGGCGGTCATCATCGGGCTGATAGCCGGCGGACTGATCGGCCCCGGCACCGCGCATGGCGAGGCGATCAAGCAGAGGCCCTGCGACATCTACGCAGCCGCGAATACGCCATGCGTTGCCGCGCACAGCACGGTGAGAGCGCTCTACGCCAAATATGCCGGCGCCCTCTATCAGGTGACGAGAAGTTCGGACAATGCGGCTGAGAATATCGGCCTGCTTCCGGACGGCTACGCCAATGCTGCCGCGCAGGATGCATTCTGCGTCAACACCAGTTGCATCATCACCAAGATCTACGATCAGTCGCCACGGCATAACGACCTCACCATCGCCAGCGGTGGTCATTACAAGGGCCCGGGCCCCGGCGGCTCCGACCTCGGCGCTGCAGCAGACGCGCTCCCGGTCACGGCCGGCGGTCATCAGGTCTATGGCGTCTCGATTTCGCCGGGAATGGGTTATCGCAACAACAGGACGACGGGCGTTGCGGTGAAGGGCGAGCCGGAAGGAATGTACATGGTTTCCTCCGGCACCCATTTCAATTCGGGGTGCTGCTTCGACTATGGCAATGCCGAGGTGAGCGGCAACGACACCGGCGCCGGTCACATGGATACGCTCAACGTCAGCCGGGACCTGGAATGGCCGAACTGCCGCAACGACCCCCCAAGGCCTGGGGTGCACGCGGACCTGGAGAACGGACTATTTCACTGGGACAAGCGAAGCTGCAATCCTGCTGCAATCATCAGCGGCGAACCACGTCCGTTCATCTCAGCCTGGTTGAAGAACAACGGCCAGACGCAGTTTGCGCTGAAGTGGGGCGACGCCCAATCGGGCGGGCTCGCCACGATCCATGCCGGCGCCCTGCCGCACGGATACGCCCCGATGCGCCAGGAAGGCGCGATCATCCTCGGCATCGGAGGCGACAACAGCCATGCCTCCGCAGGTTCGTTCTTCGAAGGCGTGATGACATCGGGATTTCCAACCGACAGCGCCGATAACGCGGTCCAGTCCAACATCGTCGCCGCGGGCTATGGCGCGCCGACGGGCCTGTCCGGAACGCTGGCGCCGGGATCAGAGATCTCGCTGCAGGCGACCACGGCATGCTGCACGGCAGATTATATCCGCAACCAGAACGGCGCCGTTGGCATCGCGCCGATCACATCGCGCAGCGCCGCCCAGGACCGGCGCGACGCGACGTGGATCGTTCGGCGGGGGCTTGCCGGCAGCTCCTGCGTCTCCTTCGAATCGAAGGCCAATCCGGGCGACTTCCTGCGGCACCAGAACTCCGCGCTGCATGCCCAGCCGTTCGACGGCACTGCGCTCAATCGGTCCGACGCAACATTTTGTGCGCAGCCGGGGAAGAACGGCAAAGGAAATTCACTCCACGCGCTGAACTATCCGGCGAAATACATCCGCCACTTCTACGGCAAGCTCTATGTCGCGGGCGACGGCGACGGCGGGAATCCCTGGGACACCAAGACGCTCTGGACCGACGACGTCAGCTTCAGCGTCGGTCCGCCCTGGTGGCCATAGGCGGACGCGCAGACGAGCTCATCAGAACTTCATCGTCACCCCGGTGTAGACCGTCTGTTCGGTGCAGCTCTTGTTGCTGGTGCCGTTGGCAAACAAGCAGATGCCGTTGGCGCTATTGCTGCCATCGAGGCCGAACTTGTTGTGCCAGTAGCGGTACGCCACGAACGCCTCCACGAAGTGCGCGTATTTTTCGCCCCACAGCGCCTTGCTGGCGTCAAAGCTCACGCGGACCGGCTCGGCATTGATCTCCGTCCTGGTGTTCCAGTTCGACGGAAGCGTATAGCCGCCATAGGCGCCGTTGCCCTTGGGCCCGTAGATGCCGACATGTCCGCTCAAGGAGAAGTAGCGTAGGTTCTCCGGCAGGAAATCGAGCGCGCTGCCGTAGTCGATCTCGAGCGCCCAGGTCGGATCGTAGTGCAGATTGCCGTCGACCGTTCCGGTGAAACCGGCCGGCATCAGGCCCTTGTAGGGCGGAACGCCGTAGAGTCCGATGCCATACGGACTGTTGCCTGCGTTGTTCGGAACCGCATAGGCCGAATGATTCCACTCCTGATAGTAGAGCGGAGCGATGGTCAGGTAGCTCTTGAACGGCAGGTCGAACGCGAATTGCAGACCGGCAACGATGGCCTCCTTGGCCGGCGCCTCGTAGCCCAGCGTGGTCCGTCCGTCGGCGCCGATTTCGAAGGAGACGTTGCGCAGCGGCCCTGCCCTGAACGCCGTGGTGTTGAAGACTTCGTTGAACCCGACCGTGCTGCGCAGCGAGGCGTTGATCTCCATGTTTCCCGAACACGGCGCGGTGACGCCAAAGGCCGGATGGCTGTAGACCGCCGAACAGGGCGAGGCCGGATCCCGATGATCGGACTTCAACAGTTCGGCGTAGAGACGGTTGGTGCCGTAGGCCCAGCTATCGGTGTGGGTGAAGGCGTAGACCTGCTTAACGGTCTTTGCGGTTTCGCCGGGAGAGGTCGCGCTCGGCAGCACACCATAGGTGAAGCTGTTGTCGACGCTGGTGAAGAATGGCGTGCCGAACGGTGACAGGGCCGGCGTTCCCGGCAGCGGAGCGCCCAGCTTCACGGTCATGCCGTAATAGATGCCATTGCTCGAGCAGCTGCCGTTATAGACGCCCTTCGTGATGCAGGACGTGTCATAGGCCTCGGCATAGCCGCTGATGTTCTTTTCATATCGCCAGGCCGCCCAGACGTCGACGAGGTGGGCATAGCTTGCACCCCAGAACAGCTTGCCCGCATCGAGCGTCAGGCGGACCGGCTCGAGCGCGTAGGCGGTGGTCCGGTTGCTGAGCTGGCTTCTCGGATAGATGCCGTAGCCGCCATTGCCGTCAGCACCGCGGATCGCAGCGCGACCGCTGATCGAGAAATATTGCAGGGTCTCGGGCAGGAAGCCGAGGTCCATGTAGTAGTTGAAGTCGAGACCCCATGTTGGAGAGAAATGCATCACCCCGTCGGGAAGTCCGGGATAAGGCGGCGGCATCGACACGGGGCCGCCGAAACCCGGCGGCATGAGCTGAGCGCCATGCTGCATCCGCTGGAAGTACATCGGACTGATATTGAAATAACCCCGGTAAGGCAGGCTGAAACCGAACTGCAAGCCGGCAAGGACATCATAGTTGCTCGACGCCGTGAAGATGTTCGAGATCGCGGCGTCTGCCCCGACGAGGAACGAGATATTGGTCAGCGGGCCGACCGAGAATGCATTGGTGCCGAACAGTTCGTTCCAGCCGAATGTACTGCGGATCGACGTCGAAGCCGCCACACCGCCGGCGCATCGTCCGGTGCGCGCAAGCACCGATCCGAGGCACGGTGCGGTGGCCGCTCCGTGATCGTATTTCGACGTCAACAGCGAGAAGCTGTTGCTGCCATAGGCCCAGACGTCATAGTGGGTATAAGCAAGCGTCGTGCTCTGCGAGCTCTTGGCATAGCCGGGAACGCCTCCTGAAAACTGCGAGACCGTGACGCGGTTGTCGTTGACCAGGAAGAACGGCTTTTCGGCTGGTGGCGGCGCCTTGAGCTTCACGGCCTTCTTCGGCATCTCGCGCGCCGCGTCGGCCGTTTGATCGGCGGCCTGCGCCGCAGCTTGCATGCAGAACAGCCCGGCGATTGCGCCGGCGAATACGCCCATCCGCGTCATCATTGCCCCCGTCGTGAACTAACTTGCCCCGTCGATCCGTTTCGTATCGTGGACTGCCCTAAGCCCCGGCCTCCCGGACCGGAGGCAAGCGCCAGCGTCCCGCCAGCATCTCCTGACGCGGGAGGTAGCAGCGCATGATCAGGCTGAACGGTCCGCGCTTTGGCGCCGGCAGCCAGTTGGCGGTTCGATCGCCGCCCGGATCGCCGCGGCTGATCCACAGGGTGACCGACCCGTCCGCATTGCGCCGCAGCCCGTCCATGCGGTCGCCGATCGCGTAGCGCCCCAGCGGGCTCTCGGTGAGAAACAACTGATTGTCGTCGGCGACTTCGTACATCGTCAGCGACCAGAAGCCGTTCAGCGGCAGTCTGGCGGGCAAGTGAAGCTGATAGTCGGCTGTGCCGTCGAAGAAGCCGTTCTCCAGATTTCCCGCGGCGCGCATGTACATCGCTTCTGCAACCGGTAGCGCTCCGATGCCCTACAACGCGACGGCGGCGCGATAGCGATAATCCTGATCGAAATTGCCGAGGTTCGCGCGCGGATAGCTCCAGCCCTCGATGAATTCCAGCCGTCGGCCGCCGGACATCAACGCCGACCGCGCCGCGGCGACGCCCTCGCCGATCGCCTCCGCTGCCGCCGGCGTCGCCAGCTCGAGCGCGGCGGCGATCCGGCGCAGAACCGCGGTATCCGTCGCCGGCGGCGGATCTGATGCCATCAAGCTCTGAATGCTGGCGAACAGCGCCGGCGCAGCGTCGTTGCGCGCCGCGTGGTCGTTGGGCGGACTGCCGGACGGGCCCTCGAGTTTGAAACCGTCCTGAATTTGGCGTGCGGCAGCGAGATCCGCGGTGCCGTCGACCAATGTCCTGATCAGAAGCCATGCATGCGGGGTCGCGACGCGGACTACTTCCGGGCCCGAGCCGGTCTGGCCCGGTCCGATGATCGTGAACGTGCCGCCGGCATTGCCGATCGTCCGGGTGCCGAGAACCGCATTGTTGTTGGTGAACATGTCCATCAGCGCGACCGAGAAATAGCGGTCTCCGGTCGACGGGATCGTCAGCGGGACGGCGCCCTACGTCAGATCGAGCCATGCGATCGAATACAGGGTGTCGTTGTTCGGCGTCGTGACCCATCGCGCTCTGTGATCGATCAGGCCGCGCTGATGCGACAGCGAGTTCTGCGGCCCGGTGCGGCCAAGCGTATTGCGGCGCACCGCGGCCATCTCGATCATGGGCAACGCAAAGACAAAGGCCTCGCCTGCGGCCGCAGCGAGGCTCGCCTCCCGCGCGATCGGCTGGGGTGTCGGTGCGCCGGCGGAGGCGGATGTCTGCGGCAAATCCTTCAGCGTCATATTGCTTCTCCAGGCAGGCTGTCGATACAAGTCACGTCAGCGCAACGGCAACGCTCTGGATGCGCTCGGGCGGCGTTCGATAGCGGCCAAGCGACAGGAACAGCATCACGGGGACGATCTGCACAGCCGACAGCAACAGCAATGGCAACACCACGCTATCGCTCAATGTCGAGAGCCAGACGAACGCCACCGGGCCGATCGCAGCGCCGATGCAGAACGCAAACAGCAGCCAGCTGAATACCTTCGAGACCGATCGCGTGCCGAAATAGCGCCCGGCCAGATACGGCATCAGGTCCGCCTCACCGCTGATCGCGAACCCCATCAGGATCGAGGCCACCACCATCGGTGCAACCGCGTTTGCGGTCGCATTGAGCAGCGCCGAGAGCGCCATCAGCAGAACGGTCAGGATGCCGACGACGCGGGCGTGCAAGCGGTCGAGCAAATATCCGACAACAATTCGGCCGAACAGCGCAGCGACGGCGCCGGCCGCCTGGATCCAGGCGACATCGGCGGCACTCACTTCCGCGCGGCGCTTGAGGATGTACATGACGTTCGGGGCAATCGCATAGAACGACATTCCGATGACGGCGAAGCACAGCGCGAGCTTCCAGAACGTCGGAGTGCCGATGATGTCCGCGGCGCTGATGCCGGCCTCCGGCGCCTGGGCCTCAATCGATCGCCGCGGCTCATCGTTTTTCGACGCCGGATCGCCGGCAGGCGGACCGTCCGCCACCAGCCACGCCACGAGCGGCAGGCAGACCACCACCTCGAAGGCGGCGAACGCCAGCAGGCAGGCCGACCAGCCATAGCTTGCGATGATCCAGTGCGCGGCCAGCGGCACGACGAAGCTGCCGCCCGCCTGTGCGCTCGCGGCAAGCCCCAAAGCGAGACCGCGCCGCTCGTCGAACCAGCGCGAGATTGCCTTGGCATAGGACACCACATTGGTGCCCGCGCCGACAAAGCCGAACAATGCGGCCGCGAGATAGAACTGCCACAACGCGTTGCCGACCTGGCTCAGAACGGCAAGCGACACGGCGAACAGGGCAATGCTGATCAGCGCGAACCTTCGCGACCCCAGACGATCGAGCGGCCACGCACAGAACAAATAGGCGATCATCGTCGACGACAGCACGATGGTCGCCGCGCGGGCCACCTCGACCTGGCTCCAGCCATAGTCCTGCGCCATTGCGCCGGTCAGATGCGCGAAGCCCGCCGTAAAGATCGGCGCAGCGCCGAACGAAATGCCTACTCCCGAACCGATGACGACCTTCCAGCCGGGATCCAAGATCTGCCGCGCCATGACGTCCCCTTCAGATCCAGGCGATGTGCACGGGTTGCGGAATCGGCGCGCGCATGCAGCAGGCGCGATAGAGAATTGCCGCACGGCGATCGATCCGAGCCTTCGTATTGTCGCTCAACGACACGTCAGCCTCCCAAGATATTTTTGCATATTTTTATGCATTTATAATTTTGCGGTTTGAGCGATGTCAAGCCGCAGCGGCGCTTCAGGCGTTACGTGACCAACCGATGCACCGTGACCCAGGAGTCGAGCAGTATCTCGCGGCGCCGCGCGAACAGTCCGCCCCAGACGTTGCGGTTCGGTTGGGCCTGGTGCGCGGGTTTCGGCTTCCAGTAGCGGCTCTCGTCCCATGCGGCGAGACCGGGATAATTCACGATCATCAACACCACCGCCTCGCCATTGGCGTTCGGCTCGCGGCAGCGCCAGAAGCCTGAGATACGCATCCCGGTATCGGCTTCCGATGATTTCCACGCCTCGACGCTCATTTCGGTCAGCGCCTGGACCTGATCCTGCGCAACGACAAACCAGCGATGGGTGTAAATGCCGTCGGCGGAGCACGGCTCCTGTCCGCGCGCAAGCATGTCGAACAACCGGCTGCGGACGCCGACGACCTGCGCATGTCGATAGGCCGCGGCCGCCGGCTCGCCGGTCCACTTGGTTGCAACGGTGAGGACATTGCTCGAAACGCCGATCAGCGGCACGAAGACCCCGAGCATCTGCGCATCAGGCGGAGCGCCTTCGGCTCTGATCGTCCTTGCGACATCCTCGCCGCAATTGCGCTGAACCGTGAGCTCGTCGAATCGCAGCGTGCGATAATTCGAACCTGGCAATCGCGCCTCCCTCATTCATTGCCTCTGCGACGCAAGGCGTCGCACAAGGGCGGCTTGCCCGCGTCATCGGGCGGGATATTTATGCATATCTTTATGCAATTACATTTGCTACTGTCAAGCCGTCCGGCGGAGACCGCGCGTGCCATCACGGCCGAGGTCGCCTTTGGGGGTGGACAACTCCTGTCGCAACTGCTGGAAATCGGCAGGAAGGCTGCGGACATTTTCCTCCTGCCGATTTTTGCTAAGAGAGCATCGAATACTGAAAGGTCGCGATTGCATGGCTCCACGCTCGCCCAATTCACTCGCTGAGACGGCCGATGGCCGTCGGCAACGGGCCCAGATCACCCGGCGCAATATCGTCGCGGCCTGCATCGCGCTTCAGAACGAAGGCCTGGTGCGCCCCTCGATACAACAGGTCGCCGAGCGGGCCGGCGTCTCGATGCGGACGTTCTTCCTGCACTTTCCGGAAAAGGAGCAACTGACACAGGCGGTGCTCGACAAACTGACGCCAGACGAGATCGAGCCGCGGCCCCCGGCGCCGGGTCCGGATGCAGGCGTCGACGTCCGCATCGCAAAGTTCATCGAGATGAGAGCCCAAACGCTCGAGACGATGACCCCTCATCGTCGCGCCTCCAATGCGATGATCGAGACCTCGACGCTGCTGCAAAAGCACCGCCTGCGGGTACGCAAGGTGTTTCGCGAGACGGTCGCTCTCTGGTTCGCCGCTGAACTCGACCAGGTCTCCGCTGAGGCGCGGCAGAAATGGCTGGTTGCCCTTGCGACCCTGCTCGATTGGGAGATGTGGCAGTCGCTTAGCACCTATCCGAGCCGAAGCATTCCCGAGGCGAAGGATTGTCTCACGCTCCTGCTGCAGGCTGCGTTGCGGCAGATGGCTGCGGAGCGGTCATAGGCGGCGCCGCTGATTGGCGCGGCCATATGCTGAACGGCCCGTTAACATTACCGCTCAAATTGCTTGATGGCCTCAACGGCATTTTCCATCTCTCTCCGCTAGCGTCGCCCCTGACGAGCGCAGGCTGATTTGCCTCGCGGACCGGGGAAACAGGGACGTGGCCGATATTGCTGACCAGGCAATGATCCGCCGTGCATCGCGCAACGATGCCACGGACGATCGCGTGTTGCCGCCGCTGTCAGCCGCGCCGGTCGGCGCGTGGCGTGCGCTTGCCGAGCGCGCGATCGAGGCTAATGGCTATTATCAGCCCGAATGGGAATTGGCGGTCGATGCCTCCGCGCGCGACCGCACCGGCGCGGCGCTGCTCAGCGCCACCGGCGATGCCGGGCAATTGATCGGGCTGTTGCCGGTGGTTCCGCTGCGGCGGATCTATCGCATCCCCCTGCCCGCGCTGGTCGGCGCCGAACCCTATGGCACGCTGTGCACGCCGCTGCTCGACCGCGATGCCGCCGAGCAAGCGGCCGGGAAGATGTTGCAGCAGGCGCGCGATGCGGGCGCGCATGCGCTGATACTGCGCACCATCTCGCTCAATGGCCCGGCGATGGCGGCGATCCGCGCGGTGCTGGCGCAAGACGGTTTGCAGCCGCGGGTGCTGAGTGCCTATCAGCGCGCTCAGCTCGATGCGACGCACGACGCCGATGAATTGCTGCGCGACGCACTCGGGCCCAAGAAGCTGAAGGAGCTGCGTCGGCAGCGCCATCGCCTGTCCGACCATGGTGCGGTGCGCTTCGATGTTGCGCGCACGCCGCGCGCGGTTGCCGCAGCGCTCGAGACTTTCCTTGCCCTGGAAGCCGCCGGCTGGAAGCGCCAGCGCGGCACGGCGCTCAGCCAGCATGCCGGCGACCAAACCTTCATCCGACGCGCGACATCGGCCCTGGCCGAAGCCGGGCGCTGCGAGATCGTCACACTGCATGCGGGCAGCACGCCCGTCGCAGGCGGCATCGTGGTGCGCCATCAGGACCGTGCGTTCTTCTTCAAGATCGGCATCGACGAGCGCTTTGCGAAGCATTCGCCCGGCGCGCAATTAACGCTGGAGCTGACGCGCCACCTCTGTGCCGATCCCGCGATCAATTCGGCCGATTCCACCGCGGCGCCCGGCCACCCCATGATCGACCCGATCTGGCGCGGCCGCTTCGCGATCGGCGACGTGCTGCTGCCGCTGCGGCGCCGCGATCCGCTGGTCCCTGCCATTCACGCCGCGCTGAGCCTGAACAATCTCGCCTACGAAGGTGCCCGCGGCGCCATCGGCTTCATCCGCAGCCGGCGCGGCAAGCGGGGATAACACGGCCCTTACACGAGCTCGCGCGGAACGATAGGCTGCGCCTAACGGCTTCGAGCCGATGATGTCGTGACCCGGCGCAAAGATGACGATCCAGGAACTCTACCTCCGGCAGGACGCGTTGACCGACCCCGGCGCGTTGGCCGGTGCATATGATGATTTGCCCGAGACGGTCTCCGGACTGTGCGAGGTTGTCTCGGGACTGATCGTCCACGTCGCATGGGCGGAGCGTTACGGCATCCCGCCCGATATCCCGATGGTCAGGCAAACCCAACCGGTCGCAGATCGATTGAAGCTGATCCAGGAGGCATTCGCCGGCTCGCTCACCGCGGCACGCGCGCCGCGCAGCCGCACGTTCGGCACGTGTCGCGACTACGCACTCCTGCTGTGCAGCATACTCCGAAGCACGATCGATCCCGGCGCGGGTCCGCTGCGGCTTCGCTACCTACATCGGCGACGACATCTATCACGACCATTGGATCTGCGAATATTGGTCACCGGGCGACAAGCGCTGGCTGCAGGCAGACGCACAGCTCGACGCGATGCAGATCGATCAGCTGCGGATCCCGTTCGACAGCGCGAACCTGCCGCGCGAAGCGTTTCTGACGGCTTCGCAGGCCTGGCGGCTGGCGAGAAGCAACGCGGTAGCTGCCGGAGCCTTCGGGCATGGCGCAACCGCCGGTCTGTGGTTTCTTCACGTCAACGTCTACCGTGACCTGCTGTCGCTCGCGAACCGGCAAATATCGGCCTGGGACAGCTGGCGTGACGCTGCGCCGGCGAGCAAGGTGTTGAAGCTCGACGTCCTCGCCGAGCTCGACCGGCTGGCAGACCTGGTCACGACGTTCGAGAATGGCTCGAACCAATTTGCCGTGCTGACCAATTTGCCGTGCTGGATGCGGCGGCATCGCGCAACCTGATGCCGCCCTGGCTTTCGTAACCGACCGAGCGGATGCGACGTGCGCCGCGTGCGCGGACTCCCGAGCGGATTCGAGACGGCCGAGTTCGCCGCGGCCGACGGTTTACCCTTTCGTAGCCATGCAGACACATCAAGAAACAAACAGCCTCCACCGTCAGGTTGGTGTCAGCTAGGCTCAATAGCGTTGCGGCGCGTTGTTTCTCAGACGGCGCATGCCCTTGCCTGGAAAGCCTCATCCGATGGAAGCATCGGGTGAGGCTTTCTGCAGGCGCGCTCCGCAAGGCCATGGCCGGCGGCCGCCTGTGCGTTCGTTCGACCAGAAACAAGGCTCCCCGAGGCGCGACCTTGGTCCCTACTGCAACGGCGAATGCGGTGCCGGCAGCATGATGGTCGAGTGCATTTCCTCGAGCAGCTGCGTGCCCTTGCCGAGGAATTCCAGCCAGGCCGGATCCTTCATCGCGCCGCCGCGCGCCGCGGCACGGGCGTTGAGATCGGGATAGGCCCAGATGTGACAGACCTCGTTGGGCTGCCCCGCATCGGTTTGCCACAGGCCGACGATCTTGGAGTATTTCTCGCGCTCCGGCATCACGCCGGTGAACAGATCGAGCCATTGCTTGACGCCGCCGAGCGGCTTGGCGCGATAGTTGCGGAATTCGTAGATGTTGCCTTTGGTGGCCGGGGCCACCGGCGCAATGATCGCATTGAGCAGCCGGACCTCCTGGCGCACCAAGAGCGGACGGATCGCCGGAATGTACTCGCCGGTCCAGCGCGGATTTTTGGAAAGCTCTGCGCGCAGTCGGGTCCGCTCATTGAGGTCGGCGTAGCTCCACATGTGCATGACCTGATTGAGCGGACCGATCTCGGTGATCCAGTAACCTTCCAGCTTGCCGAAATTGTCGGCGCGGATGTCGCGCGAGATCGTGCTCGCGGCCTTCACCATCTCGCCGACGGTGCCTGGACGTACCGTGTAGGTGCGCAGCTCGTAGATCATGGTTGTCTCCCAGATTGTTTTCCGATGGATGGTGTGGGCAAACGAAAAAGCCCGGCGTGAGCCGGGCTTTGGAAAGGGATTGCGGACTACTCCGCCGCCTGCGCGTTGATCTCGGCCGAGACCTGGCGGATGGCGCGGGCGAGCTGCTCGGCCGGCTGCGCGCCGGACACTGCGTATTTCTGCGCGAACACGAAGGTCGGCACGCCGGAGATGCCCTTCTCGGCGGCCTCCTGGGCCTGCGCCGAGACCAGCGCGACATCCTCATCGGTGGCAAGGCGCTTGCGTACGTCGTCGGCATCGAGCCCGACATCGGCGGCTGCCTGCACCAGCATGTCGGTGTCGGTGAGATCGCCGCCGTCGCGGAAATACAGCTCCATCAGCCGCTGCTTCATCTCGGCCGCCTTGCCCTTGGCCTCGGCCCAGTGGATCAGCCGGTGGCAGTCGATCGTGTTGGGCTGCCGCTTGACGAGCTCGGGATGGTAGGTGAGCCCCTCCTCGTTGGCGGCTGCGACCACGCGGCTGGCAATACCCTTGTAGGCCTCGACCGAGCCGAACTTGGCGGTGAGATATTCGTCGCGGCTGATGCCCTCGCGCGGCACCCAATTGTTGAGGAAGAACGGCCGCCAGTGCACCTCGACCGGCACGTCAGGCACCAGCTTGAGCGCGTCCTCGATGCGATGCTTGCCGATGTAGCACCAGGGACAAACGACGTCGGAGACGATGTCGAGGCGAAGCGGCTTCAGATCGCTCATGGCGGGGGCTCCCGGCGGAAATGGAACCCGGAAGGTAAGCCGAAAGCGCCCCGAGACAAGCCGCTATTTCATACTGGCTGCCATCTGCCGCGTCCGCTCGGCGGTCAGCTCGTCGGCCGGAAAGAAGGTCTCCAGCGCCAGTTCCTGCAACGTGATATCGACCGGCGTGCCGAACACCATGGTCGTCGAGATGAAGCTCAGGATCTCGCCGTTGAGGCGGAGCTTGAACGGAAGCGCGACGTTGTTGTCCGCCGTGATTGGGGCCGACCGCGCCGGGATCGGATAGGACTTCAGATCTTGATAGAGCTTGAGCAGCTCCGGATCAGCTGTCGCCTCGCATTGCCGGTGCAGCCGCTCCAAAAGATGCGCGGCCCATTCCGCCAGATTCACGGTGCGCGGCGCCAAGCCCTCCGGGTGAAAGGCCAGCCGCAGGATGTTGAAGGGCTGGCCGAGCAGCCGCTGCGGCACGCCCTCGAGCAGCGGCGCCACCATGCGGTTGGCGGAGACCAGATTCCAGTGCCGGTCATAGGCCAGCGCCGGATTGGGCTCGTGAGCCTTCAGCACCAGATTGATCGCCTCGCGCGCCGATTTCAGCGCGGGATCCTCCAGCGAGCGTTGCGGGAAAGCGGGTGCGAAGCCCGCGGCGACCAGCAGCACGTTGCGTTCGCGTAGGGGCACGTCGAGGCGCTCCGCCAGTTTGAGGACCATGTCGCGCGACGGCGCCGAGCGGCCGGTCTCGACGAAGCTCAAATGCCGCGCCGAGATTTCGGCGTCGACGGCAAGGTCGAGCTGGCTGAGATGCCGGCGCTGCCGCCACTCGCGCAGGTGCTCGCCGACAAGGAGGGGTTTTGCGGGCTCGGCCCGCGCTGTGGATGCATGTGCGTTCATGCTGCAAAACCTACCATGCGAAATTCGCCCGTTCCATTACGCCTGAGGTAATCGAATTGGCGCGCCGGGCGGCTCATCTTCCACGGCACAGGAGATGACCATGCTGATGCTGTCCCTTATCCGCGCCCTCGCCGTCCTGATCCCGTGGCTGCTCCATCTGGGCACCTGGCTGGTCGCACGTTCGCTCAACATGCCCCAGCCGCTCGTGCACGACACGGGCGTGTTCGTGTTCGCGCAGGTCTATGCGGTCGAGATCAAGGTCGGCAAGGCGCTCTGCCCGTTCCGGCTGTGGCGTCAGCTGCAATCCCTGTTCCGCTGACCAACGCCATCCCAACCAACCAGAGGAGAGACTGCCATGATCCATTCGTCCCAGCTGCTGCGCCGCGCCTTGCTCGCCGACGCCGTCTTCAGCGGCGTATCCGCCATAGCCATGGTGCTCGACGCCGGCGCGCTGGCATCGCTGCTCGGCCTGCCGGAAGCGTTGCTGCGCGAGACCGGGTTGTTCCTGGTCGCCTACACCGCGCTGGTCGGTTGGCTCGGCAGCCGCACATCCGCGCCGAAGGCGGTGGTGATGCTGGTGGTGGTCGGCAACGCGGTCTGGACGCTGGCCAGCATCGCGCTGCTGCTCTCGGGCGCGGTGACGCCGAACCTGCTCGGGACCATCGTCATCCTCGCCCAGGCAATCGCCACCGGCGTGTTCGCCGAACTGCAATATGTCGGGTTGCGCAGAAGTGAAGGTGTGGTGGCGGCGTAGCAGCGTTCGTCATTGCGAGCGAAGCGAAGCAATCCATCGAGCCGCATGTGCGGAACCGTGGATTGCCTCGTCGCTTCGCTCCTCGCAATGACGGGGTCGGAGTGCCGCCTTACCCCGCTGCTCCTGCTTCGCTTCGCCTGTAACGTTCGCCGACCGCCAGCATCACGCCCTGCCCGCTGGCGACGCCCATCTCGAGGCTGGAGGCGATGCGGCGTGCGCGCTCGACGAAATGAACCGCAGCGACGGGTGCGCAAAGTTCATGCGCGGTCGCCTCGAACAGCTCGAGCCAGCGGTCGAAATGCGCGGCATCAATCGGCAGCGGCATGTGCTTGACCATCGGCGTGCCGTGATAACGCCCGGTCATCAGCGCGACCGACGACCAGAACGCGCACATCCGCGCCAGATGCGGCTCCCAATCGGTGATCCTGGCCTCGAACACCGGCCCGATCATCGGGTCCTTGCGGACCTTTGCGTAGAAGCCATGGACCAACTGCTCGATGAGAGCCTCGGTGATGCCGGTCCGCTCGATGATGCCGGCCGTGATCTGCTCGCGGCGCTCTGCCTCCGCCATTGCGGGTCTCCATAAATAGGTATTTCAAATGCCTATTTAGATTGCTATAGCTGATCCGCCAAGTGCTGATTTCGAAGGGCTTCCATGCGCCTCACATCGTTCACGGATTTTGCGCTGCGCGCCCTGATGCGGCTGGCCGGCGAGCCGGACCGTTCGTTTGCCACCGGTGAGATCGCGGCCGAATTCGGCATTTCCCGCAACCACCTCGCCAAGGTGGTGCGCGACCTCGCCGAGGCCGGCTTCATCGCGACCCAGCGCGGCGCGGGCGGCGGATTTTCGCTGGCGCGCGCCCCGCAGGCGATCACGCTTGGCGAGGTGGTGCGCGCGCTTGAAGGCGGCAGCCCGCTGGTCGAATGTTTCAGGGATGATGGCGGAGAATGCGTGCTGCTGCCGCGCTGCCGGCTGAAAGCCAGGCTCGCGGCGGCCCGCGAAGCCTTCATGCGCGAACTCGACGGAACCACGCTCGCCGAATGCGCCTACCTGCCGCGTCCAGCGCGCCATCCGGCGCGCGCGTCATGACAATCGTCGAACAGGATCGGTTTCGTAACTCAGGCCTGCAGCACGCGCGCAGCAGCGCGCTTTGAGGGCGCCACCCGCTTGCCAGCCGCGGCGGTCAGGCTGTGGCCGTTGAGGTGCTTCCCGTTTAAGGCCTTGCCATTCAGGGCGTTGCCGTTGGCGACCTTGCCATTGGCTTTGGCAGCCTTCTTCGCCTTGGCCTTCCGCTCCTTGGACCGCTTCTCAGCGAGCTTCTCAGCCTCACGCTTGGCTTTCCGCTCGGCCTTTTCCTTCAGCCGCACCCGCTCCGCCCGCGCCTCCGCGCGCTGCTTCTTGCGCTTCTTCTCGCAGGCATCGCACTTGCAGCCGATCGGCTTCAGATAGGCTTTGAAATAGTCGGTTCCGTAGTCGTAGTTGATCTCGTCGCCCGGCTCGATGTCCTTGATGGCGCGGATGAACACCTTGCGCTTGCGCGGCTTGACGTCGGATTCCGCGTTCGGCCGGCAGGCGTGGTTGATGTAGCGGGCGACGTTCTCGCGGATCGAGCCGTCGATGGTCCAGCGGTTGGTGAGCTCGAACAGGTACTTGTTCTCGATCGCGTCCTCATCCTTCTTCTTCGAGTCGAGCAGCGGCCCGAAATAGCGGATGATCTTGGTGCCTTTCTTGATCGGCTTGGTGGCGAAGAGGCCGAGGCCAGTGCGGGAACGGCCGACGCGATAGGGCTTGTGCGATAATGATGTGGTCATGACGATCGAGGCTACGGCACGCAAGGTGCACGCGACAGAAGTTGCGAAGCCGCCCTTCTAGGACGATTCCGCGCGCCTGTCAGGTGTTTCCCGCGTGTCTGTTGAACCTTCCCCAGATTGTATATGTCAGACACAAAGTAACGTCCGGATCGGAGGTTTCCCCCGATGAAATACCTTGCTTTTGCAACAATCATTATGGCGCTCGACGGCGCAAATGCTGGTCAGGCTGGCGCTGAAACGATCAGCAGCAGCTACACATCGACGGCGCCGAAGGCCTGCCGCATGATCGGCAAGCCCAACGAGGAGGACGGCAGCACGACGCGGGTTTGCCCGGGAAAGTCCGGCCTTGTGGTGCTGATCAACGAGGGCGACCTGCGTGAAGTGGTCTCGGTCGGCCGAAGCCACCAAGCAGCAGCCAGGGAACCGGCGGCGCAGGCCTGGTTTGGTCCGTTCAGCTCGACCGGCAACACGGTCGAATGGCGCGCCGCCGGCAGCAAGCCGTACGCGATCATCCAGCGCTGGCAGATCGCCGACAACAGCGAGCAGGACAACCGCGGCGGCCCGGTCTCGCGCGCGATGCTCGCTGTGACGCGGCTGCCGCCGGGCGAGGTTTGCCATGTCGCCTATATCGACGCCGCGGCCAATCCCGGCGCCAACGAGTTGGCGCGGCAAGCCGCTGACAACTTCGCCCGCGATTTCAAATGCGGCGCAGACCAGGTCAAGACGGTCGGCCAGAGCGGCCGGACCACAGCGCTCACCAAGCGCTGATCGCGCGACAGCCTCGATTACGGCCGCGGTTGTTTGCTCGCCGACCGCCCCAGCATCGCGGTCAACACCGTTTCCGCGGACGTGCCTTCGGGTGCCCGATCCAGGATCGTCTTGAGGCGCCCGTCGAGCAGGAGCATGGTGAAGCCGTGCACCAGCGACCAGGCGGACGCGATCGCGGCGGCTTGGTCCAGCGTAAGCTGCTCCTTGGAAATCTCTTCGTGCCGGCTGGCACCGACGCCGCGGGTCAGCCCCGCGAACGATGCCTCCGACGCCTCGTGCAGCGACGGCCGCGCATGATCGAGCCGCTCGCTGCGGAACATCAGCCCGTACATGCCGGGATGCGCCTGCGCATAAGCGACATAGGCCTTGGCGCTCGCCACGCCCTTTTCGGGTGGCGTCGCCGCGGAAGCGTCCGCCGCCGCCATCGCTTGGCCGAATTGCCGGAAACCAATCGCCGCGAGTTCACTGAGCAAACCGGTCAGATCGCCGAAATGATGTGTGGGCGCCGCGTGCGAGACGCCGGCCTCGCGCGCCACCGCACGCAACGTCAGTCCCGCCAATCCATCACGTTCAAGCACGCGCTCGGCGGCCTTCAACAGCGCCTCGTGCAGATCGCCATGATGATACGGCGTGTCGTTGGTCCGGCGCCGCGGTGCCGAGCGAACGGTAGCGGCTCGCGTAACCCGGCGCTTCGGGGCCTGTGCGGGGCGAGTCGCCTTGTTTTCCTTGGATAATCTTGCCATGCGGCCGTTATAGGTTGCAATTTTTACACTGTAAAGATTTTGCTTGACGATCTTCGGTGTCATCCCTACTGATATCTTTACGATGTAAAGATTATGATGCAGGGAGATCCGGAATGCTCGACCAGGTCACATCCAACGCGGCGCGCACCAATCTGGCGCCGATCCCGTTCGAAGCCGATGCGCCGTTCCTGAAGGTGTCCGGCGAACTGCCGCGCGAGCTGAACGGCACGCTCTACCGCAACGGCCCCAACCCGCAGTTCGAGGCGCCGGGCGCGCACTGGTTCGTCGGCGACGGCATGCTGCATGCCTTCCACCTCGAGAACGGCCGCGCCAGCTACCGCAACCGCTGGGTCCGCACGCCGAAGTGGCAGGCCGAGCACGACGCCGGCCGCGCGCTGTTCGGCGGCTTCGGCCGCAAGATGCCGGATACGCCGGCAACGACAACCACCGACGGCGGCGTCGCCAACACCAACATCATCTTCCATGGCGGCCGCCTGCTTGCGCTCGAGGAAGGCCATTTGCCGACCGAGATCGAGCCCGGCACGCTCAATCGTCTCGGCTATTGCGACTACAAGGGCGCGATATCAGGTCCCTTCACCGCGCATCCCAAGATCGATCCGGTCACCGGCGAGATGGTGTTCTTCGGCTACAACGCCGCGGGTCCGCTGACGCCGGCGCTGTCGTTCGGCGCGGTGAGCGCGTCCGGCGTGGTGAGCCGGTTCGAACGCTTCGAGGCGCCGTATGCCAGCATGGTGCACGACTTCATCGTTACCGAGAATCACGTGCTGTTTCCGATCCTGCCGATCACCGGCAGCATGCAGCGCGCGATGCGCGGACAGGCGCCCTACGCCTGGGAGCCGGAGAAAGGCGCCTATGTCGGCGTGATGAAGCGCAGCGGTTCGTCAAACGACATCGTCTGGTTCCGCGCCGAGACCTGCTACGTCTTCCATGTCATGAACGCGTGGGAAGAAGGCAACCGCATCATCGCCGACGTGATGCAGTTCGAGGAAGCGCCGTTGTTCAACCATCCGGACGGCTCGCAGACCGACCCGAAGAAGAACCGCGCGCGCTATTGCCGCTGGACTTTCGACCTCTCCGGCAACACCGACCGCTTCACGCAAACCTATCTCGACGACCTCACTGGCGAATTCCCCCGCGTCGACGATCGCCGCGCGGGGTTTGCGAGCAATCACGGCTGGTATGCCTGCGCCAACCCCGATCTGCCGATGTTCGGCGCGCTGTCGGGCATCGTGCATGTCGACGGCCGTGGCAAGCGGCTCGGCCATTATCTCTTGCCCGCCGGCGATACGATCTCCGAGCCCGTGTTCGTCGAACGCGGTGCTGACGCGGCGGAGGGCGACGGCTGGCTGGTCGCGGTGGTCTGGCGCGCCCGCGAAAACCGCAGCGACCTCGCGGTCTTCAACGCGCAAGATGTCGAGGCTGGTCCGACCGCACTGGTCCATCTCGGCCACCGCGTGCCGGATGGCTTCCACGGCAATTGGGTCGGGGCGGAGTAGCTGCCGATCGTCCGAGGCGTCAGGGCACCAACCACTCCACGCGTCATGCCCGGGCTTGTCCCGGGCATCCACGTCTTTGTCACCACTTGCGGGAAAGACGTGGATGGTCGGACAAGCCCGGCCATGACGGTCCGGGACGGTGAATACCGAGTACCGCTAACGCTCTATGTCATTGCCTCATCTCTATTTTTCTCCACCACATCACGATTTTGACACTGTAAAGATTTCGCTTGACGCTTTCCTTGCCCACCCCTAGGCTATCTTTACGATGTAAAGATCAGCCGATGAGACTCCCAATGACGATCTTCCTGATCCTCGCTCCCTACGGTGTCTTCGCTACGCTGATGCTGGTGACCTCGGCTACCGTAAGCCTGCTCTGCGCCACGTTGATCTGCCTCGCCGTCATTGCATTCGATATCGCGCGCGGCCGCAGCATCAAGATCCTCGGCGTCGGCTCGGTGATCGTGTTTACCGCGGTCGGTTTCTATCTCACCTTCGTCGATGCGACGGCGAGCGGCATCGCGGTGAAGATCGCGGTCGATGCCGGCATCCTCCTTGTATCGCTCACCTCGATCCTGATCGGCCAACCGTTCGCGCGGCAATATGCGCTCGAACAGGTCGATGCCGAGACCGCGAAGCTGCCCGGCTTCATCACCGCCAACTATTTGATCACCGGCGCGTGGACCGCCGCGACGCTATTGATGTTGATCGGCAACCTCGCGGTGCTCTACGTGCCGGCCCTGCCGCTGTGGACGGGCCTCCTGATCGCTTTCGCCGCGCGCAACGCCGCGGTGGGCTTCACCCGCTGGTATCCGCAATATCGCATGGCCAAGGACAGCGTGCCGCCGGCGAGCGCGCTGCCCACGCACTGAACGCTGCCGACACAATACAAGAACGATCACCGCACCCGAGGCAACGGAAACCACGACGATGAAGAGTGTATTTGCCAGGCTCGCGAGCGACTTCCTCTCCACCATCGTGTTCCTGGTGGTCTATCTCGCCACCGACAACGTGCTGATCGCCACCGGCGTTGCGATCGCGGGCGCCATTGCCCAAGTGGCCTATGCCCGCGTCAAGGGACAGGCGCTCGGCTACATGACCTGGGCGAGCCTTGGGCTGGTGATCGTGCTGGGCGGCGCGACGCTCGTCACCAACGATCCGCGTTTCGTGCTGGCGAAGCCCGCGATCGGCCACATCGCGATCGGCGCCATCATGCTGAAGCGCGGCTGGATGCTGCGCTATCTGCCGCCGATCGTGACCGAGACCATTCCGGAATACGCCACCCTCGCCGGCTATGCCTGGGCCGGGCTGATGTTCATCCTCGCCGCCGGCACCATCGCGGTCGCAGCGACCGGCGACATGAAGCTGTGGGCGTTCTACGTGTCGGTGGTTCTGCTCGGTGCCAAGATCGCCGCCTTTGCGATCCAGTATGCCGCCTTCCGCTTCCTGGTCGGAAACCGGCTGCGCGCCGCCGCCCGCGCCTGATCGCCGCAGCCGCGAACTAGGCGCGCGCGGCAAGATGGGCTATACCCGCGCACGCTTTATTTCAGGGGAGACATCAATGGCGGTGGACGGAAACTGGAATCTCACGATGACGACGCCGATGGGCGATCGCCAGGCGACGCTGTCGCTTTCGAGCTCGGGCGGCACGCTCACCGGCACGCAGGGCGCCGACGGCAACTCCACCGAAATCTTCGACGGCACCGTGAACGGCGACGACGTCGCCTGGAAGGTTTCCATCACCAACCCGATGCCGCTGACGCTCGAATTCAGCGGCAAGGTCGCAGGCGACGGCAGCATCTCCGGCGAGATGGGCATCGGCCCGATGGGCAGCTTCCCCTTCACCGGCACGCGCGCGTAACCCCTCCACTTCTCTTGACGCGTTTTCTTCGCGCGAACCGCTATCCGCTTCGCTTGAAAACGCTCGAGAACCAGATCTGCATCGGCAGATCATGCGCATCCAGCGGCCGCGGTCCTCCGGGAACGCAGCCGCTTGGTTCATGGGCCGCGAGTGCCACCGCGCAGGCGTCCAGCACGTCATCGCGTTTCGCGCCGGTGCCGATCCGCACCTCGGTGAGCCAACGATCAATCTCGCGAAAGCCTGATCGCTTCAGCAACCCGCGACGGAGCGCATCGCCCTCCTCCGACTTCTTTGGCGGCAATGGCGTGGCGCCGTTCAGCCGCAGGAACACCAGTTCGGGATGCACCTCGCGGATGTCGCGTGCGGTGTTCGCACGCACGAACGCGTCGACCTCCATGATCTTCCGCCCGAGATGCCAGAGCTGGCGCGAGACGCGGGTCTGGCCGCGGCGCAGCGCTTCTTCATTCGCCCGATCGGGATCGTCAAACTCCTGCCACAGCCAGCGCCGCGCGCCGGTGAAGACGCGCGAGGTGTGCGGGCGCAGGCGCTCACGGGCGAGACGGTCACAGCCGCGCTCGCCGTCATCGGTCATGCCGATCGGGATATCGATCCCGGCGCGGTCGAACGGACCCGCCAGCGCATCCGCAATATCGCTGTGAAAGGAGATCGTACGCTGGTCGCCGTCGATGGTGACGGCGACCCAGCCTTTGGAGAATCCGTCGAGGCCAGTCGCCCTCAACCCAGATTCAATTCCTTGAAGAAGTCGTTGCCCTTGTCATCGATGATGATGAAGGCCGGAAAGTCCACCACTTCGATGCGCCAGATCGCTTCCATGCCGAGCTCGGGATACTCGACCACCTCGACCTTCTTGATGCAGTGCTCGGCGAGGTTCGCCGCCGCGCCGCCGATCGAGCCGAGATAGAAGCCGCCGTGCTTCTTGCAGGCTTCGCGCACCGCGACCGCGCGATTGCCCTTGGCGACCATCACCATCGAGCCGCCGGCGGCCTGGAACTGGTCGACGAAGGAATCCATGCGTCCCGCGGTGGTCGGGCCGAATGCGCCGGAGGCGTAGCCGTCGGGCGTCTTGGCGGGACCGGCGTAGTAGACCGGGTGGTTCTTGAAATAATCCGGCAGCGGTTCGCCCTTCTCCAGCCGCTCGCGCAGCTTGGCATGCGCGGAATCGCGCGCCACGATCATGGTGCCGGTCATCGAGACGCGGGTCTTGATCGGATATTGCGACAGCGTCGCCAAGATTTCCTTCATCGGCTTGTTGAGGTCGATCTTGACGACCTCGCCGCCGAGCGACTGTTCGACCGCGGGCAGATACTGCGCCGGATTGTGCTCGAGCTCCTCGAGATAGACGCCGTCCTTGGTGATCTTGCCGAGTACCTGGCGGTCAGCCGAGCAGGAGACGCCGAGCCCGATCGGCAGCGAGGCGCCATGGCGCGGCATGCGGATCACGCGCACGTCGTGGCAGAAATACTTGCCGCCGAACTGCGCGCCGACGCCGAGCGACTGCGTCATCTTGAGGATTTCCTGCTCCATCTCGAGATCGCGGAACGCATTGCCGTCAGGCGAACCGTGGGTCGGCAGCGCATCGAGATAGCGCGCCGAGGCAAGTTTCACGGTCTTCATGCAGAGCTCGGCGGAGGTGCCGCCGATCACGATCGCAAGGTGATACGGCGGGCACGCCGCGGTGCCGAGCGTCAGCACCTTCTCCTTCAGGAACGCCAGCAGCCGGTCCCTGGTCAGCACCGAGGGCGTTGCCTGGAACAGGAAGCTCTTGTTGGCGCTTCCGCCGCCTTTGGCCATGAACATGAACTTGTAGGCGTCGTCGCCCTCGGCGTAGATCTCGCACTGCGCCGGCATGTTGTTGGCGGTGTTCTTCTCCTCGTACATCGACAGCGGAGCGACCTGCGAGTAGCGCAGGTTGCGGCGCAGATAGGCGTCGCGCGCGCCTTCGGACAGCGCGGCCTCGTCCTCGCCATCGGTGATGACGTTGCAGCCCTTCTTCCCCATGATGATCGCGGTGCCGGTGTCCTGGCACATCGGCAGCACGCCGCCGGCCGCAATGTTGGCGTTCTTCAGGAAGTCGAAGGCGACGAACTTGTCGTTGTCGCTGGCTTCCTTGTCCTCAAGGATCGAGCGCAGCTGCTTCAGATGGCCCGGCCGCAGGTAGTGGTTGATGTCGCCGAAGGCGGCCTCGGAGAGCGCCCGCAGCGCCTCCCGCGACACCACCAGCATGTCCTTGCCCAAGACCTTCTCGACCCGGACGCCCTCGCTCGTCACCTTCTTGTAGGGCGTGGTGTCGGCACCAAGCGGGAACAAGGGCGTATGCTTGTAGGGCGGAACGGGCTTCTGCTGGTCGGGGAAGGCGGAGGGGGCGTTCATGAGCTGCTCTTTGGGCTTGCAGGTCGGGTTCGAAAGGCCGGTCCGGCCGCAGGGCCGTCGGCAATGTAGAGCCGTTCTAAGCCTTTTTCGGGCAAAGGAAAGGGAAGCCGGCTGCCTTCCAGCCATGCGCGGGACCGGCAATCCACGTGCTAGGTTTCATGCCGCGGTAATCTCGGGTTGCCACAACGCGCAGCACACCGCCAACCGGCCGGGGAAGCCATCAGGAGGCCTTCATGAAGACAGCGCTTTTCATCCGGTTTGCGGCGCTGGCCTTGTTGATCGCGCTCCCGAGCGGCGTCGATGCGGCCCGCCTCGGCAGGCCGTGCGGCGGCCTCGCCGGCCTCCAATGCAGCAGTCGCGGCCAATTCTGCCAGTTCAAATCCGGTAGCTGCGGCCGTGCCGACCAGTCCGGCACCTGCGCGTTCCGGCCGACGATCTGCAACAAGATCTTCAAGCCGGTGTGCGGCTGTGACGGCAAGACCTATGGCAATGATTGCGAGCGTCGGGCCGCCGGGGCCTCCAAGGCGCAGGACGGAAAGTGCCCGTCCTGACGGAGCGGCGATATTGACGCGCTTCGCGGGAGCCTGCATGTAGCTTCGCGTATTTCCATACCGCGGGGGTATTTCGTGACAGCACCGTTGCGCCGACGCTCTTTCAGCATCCGCTCCACCCTGCCTGCCGCACTGATCGCGCTGGCGAGCGCCTTCGCCGCCTCGCCCGCGCATGCCGATCCCTGCGTGGACATCGCCAAGCAGCTCGCCGGCCAGATCGACGGGCTGAAGGTCAATTTCAGCGCCGCCAACATCACATACCTCACACACCCGGCTGCCAAGGAATTGTCGCTCGGCTGCCGCGGCAAGGACTATTCGATCGAGCTCTATGCCAAGACCGATCGCAGGATGAAGCCGGAGTTCTTCAACCTGGTCGGCTCGGCCACCGCGCTGATCTTCACCGTGCCGAAGGACGACGCCACCACCGGCACCTCGCGCTGCTTGAAGCGAATGGGCATCCTGCGCGGCAACACCATCACGATGCGCTATCGCCGCCTGAATCTCGAATGCACGCGCAACAGGACCGACGCCTCGATCACGGTTCGCCGCGGCAACAACGAGTGATCCATTAGGCTTCCGCGGCGACCCGCCCGATCGCATCGACGATCTTGCCCCAGCCCGGGCTCATCATGTCGAACGCGTAGCGGTTGCCGGGGAACACGAAGCCGTCATGCACCATGCGGACATGCGTGCCGCCCTCGACCGCCGTTAGCGTCCAGGTGACGACGGAGTCGAGCTTCGAGCCGAATTGCGGATTGGTGTCGGCGCCGCCCTTCCAGGAATAGCGCAGCAGCCGCGGCGGATCGCAATCCAGCACTTCGCAATGCACGACGCCGTCCCAATCGCCGATCGGCTTGGTGCGGAAATTGAAGCGGCGACCGACGCGCGGCTGAAAATCGTTCGGCATCAGCCATTTCATCAGCAAGTCGCTCGTGGTCAGCGTCCGCCAGATCCTGTCGGCAGCATAAGGCAGCACCTTCTCCACCGTGATCGCGTGCGTCTCACCCATCACTCACTCTCCTTCAACAGCCGTTCCAGATTTGCGAAGCGCTCGGCCCAGAACGTCTCGTAATGGCCAAGCCAGTCGATCAGTGGGCCGAGCCCCTTCGGCGCGACGCGATAATGGATATGCCGGCCCTCACGCCGCTCGGCGACGAGCCCGGCGTCGCGCAGCGCGCGCAGATGTTGCGACACCGCCGGCTGCGACACCTTTGAGCCCTGCACCAACCCGGTCGCGGCGATCTCGCCTTCCCGGATGATCCGCTCGAACACCGCCCGCCGCGTCGGGTCCGCGAGGGTCTTGAGCACGTTGGTCAGCTGCACGGTGGCGGTCATGCCGATATATAAGCAATTGCTTATATGACTGTCAATACCGAGGCAATGCAACAGCGACGCAGGAACACCTCGCCCGCTCCGAAAGTTGATGATCGCGGCCGCATGCTCGCCGGGAAAACAGTGCGATAATCGCTGTCGGAATCGCGGAGCCTCCCATGATCGCAAAGCTCCTCCTGCAGAACGCCTTCTTCGTCATCGCCATGGCCGCGCTGCTGTTTGCCTTCGCCGGCACGCTGCACTGGCCTGGCGCTTGGGCTTATCTGATCGCCTCGGCGCTGATCGGCCCGGCCTGCGGGCTGTGGCTTGCCAAGGTCGATCCTGGCCTCTTGGCCGAGCGCATGCGTCTCACCGCGCGTGAGGGCCAGCCGACCGAAGACAAGCGCTTCATGCTGGTGTTCCTCGTCATCGCGGTGCTGTGGTTCGTCGCGATGGGGCTCGATCGCCGGTTTGGCGGCGCCAATGCCGGCGTGCTGCTGATCGTGCTCGGCCTGGTGCTATATCTGGCCTCGACCGCGCTGATCCTGTGGGTGTTCCGCACCAATTCGTTCGCCGCGCCGGTCGTGAAGGTGCAGACCGAGCGCGACCATCACGTGATCTCAACCGGGCCCTACGCGCTGGTCCGCCACCCAATGTATGCGAGCGTGATGCTGTTCTTCATCGGCGTGCCGCTGACGCTCGGCTCCTGGTGGGGCCTGGCCTTCGCGCCGGTGTTCTTCGCGATGTTCGCGTTCCGCACCCGGATCGAGGAGCGAACGCTGGTGGCGGGGTTGTCAGGCTATGCCGACTATGCGGCACGGGTGCGCTATCGCCTCGTGCCCGGACTGTGGTGAGGAACCATCATGGCAGAGAACAAGACCTACACGGGCGGCTGCCATTGCGGCCAGGTGCGCTTCGAATGCACCACCGACATGGCGATGGTGACCGCCTGCAACTGCTCGATCTGCACCAAGAAGGGCCTGCACTTCGTGTTCATGCCGCCGTCGAGCTTCCAGCTCCGCGCCGGCGCCGAGAACCTGAAGGAATATCTCTTCAACCGCCATGCGATCCGTCACCAGCTCTGCGTCGATTGCGGCGTCGACGTGTTCGCGCTCGGCAACAAGCCCGATGGCGCCGACATCGTGGCGCTCAATGTCAGTTGCATCGACGGCATCGATCTGTCGAAGATCGCGATGACGCCGGTGGATGGACGGAGCCGGTGACTGCAGAGCAGTCATTCCGGGGCACGCGAAGCGTGAACCCGGAATCTCGCGCCGTAACCTCGAGATTCCGGGTTCGGTCCTGCGGACCGCCCCGGAATGACGAGACCTACAAATCCAGCGCCTTGTAGCGCCGGAAGATCCCCTCCTCGTTGAACGGAATCCGCCGTTCGCTCGCCAGATACGCCTTGATGTTCGGCCGCTCGGCAACACGATCGCGCAGCGCGAGCAGCCGCGGCACCTTCTTCTCGTACCTCGCCATCCGCTTCGGAAATGCGTAGCGCAGGCCTTCCACGATCTGGAACAGCGACAGGTCGACGTAGGTCAGCCGACGCCCGGTGACGAACGAACCGCCGTTCGCCGCGACCAGGTCCTCGAAGTAGCCGAGATATTTCGGCACCCGCGATTTCCAGAACTCTTCCGTGCGCTTCTTCGCCGGCGCCTTCTGGTCTTCGTAGTACAGCGACGGACCGAGCGGATGATGGGTGTCGTGGATCTCCAGCACGAAGTCCGCGATGGTCAGCTGCAATTGGTGCACCCAGAGCTTTCCCGCCTCCGCCTTCGGTGCCAGGCCGTGGCGCGCGCCGAGATAGAGCAGAATGTTGGCGGTCTGCCCGATCACGAGACTGCCGGCCTTGAGGAACGGCGGCGCAAAGGGCGGCGTGCCCTTGTGCGCGTCCATCATCTTCATCATGGCGCCTGTGCCGCCCTTGCCGCGTGCGACATCGGTATAATCTGCGCCCGCATCCTCGAGCGCGAGGCGGACATATTCGCCGCGCCCCTGGATCATCGGCCAGTAGTAGAGCTGATAGTGCATGGACTTATCTCCAAAAACTTCGCCGCATCGCTGCCCGTCGTCTAGATCGTAGCCGCGATACGGTCAGATCGTCCATCGCGCACAGGCTGCCTGTGCGAACCGCGCGGGGACTGCTAAGGTTCCAACGTGGAATCTTCGATGAAGGATCATCTGATGGCGGACAACAAGAAGAAGCGGGGCGCACAGGATCGCGCGCTGATTGCGCTGAGCGAGTCGTACGAAGTTGCGTACTGGTCCAAGAAGTTCAAGGTCACGCCGGCGAAGCTCAAGGCCGCCGTCAAGAAGGTCGGGCACTCTGCCAAGAAGGTGGAGGCCTTTTTCAAAGAACAGCGCCACATGGCCGCGGACCGCGCACGGATCGCGATCAGCGAGCCCTACGAGGTCCGCTACTGGTCGAAGAAATTCAAGGTGACCCCTGCCCGGCTCAAGGCCGCGGTGGCCGAGGTCGGACATTCCTCGAAGAAGGTCGAGGCCTATTTCGCGACCAAGAAGAAAGCCGCGAAGAAAAAGAAAGCTGCCAAGAAGACCGTCAGGAAAGCCGCAAAGAAGACCACCAAGCGCAAGAAGAGCTAAGCGCGTGGGCGGCGGCGGTTGTTAGTATCCTGCCGTGCTATCACCGTCATTGCGAGCGAAGCGAAGCAATCCATCGCGCCGCATATGCGGACAGATGGATTGCTTCGTCGCTTCAGCGCAAAATTGCCTTGCAATTTTGTCGCGAGTTCCTCGCAATGACGACGAACTTTCATGCGCCGTTCCCTCAATTCGCCGCGAAGCAGTACAGCAGGCCGTCGCCGCCAGTGCTCTTCAGATCGGCCTGCGAGCAGCCGCCGTCCGGACCGCGCGAGGGATGCGACATGTTCCAGGATTTTGACGGCTCGTCGTCGCGCAGGCCCTTGCGGTCGAAATGCCCGACCATGGCAGCGCCTTGCGTGCTGCTTGTCCAGTTCTTGCAGGTGCGGTCCTCACCGGCCGCAAACGCC
This sequence comes from Bradyrhizobium oropedii, assembly GCF_020889685.1. Lineage (GTDB taxonomy): Bacteria > Pseudomonadota > Alphaproteobacteria > Rhizobiales > Xanthobacteraceae > Bradyrhizobium > Bradyrhizobium oropedii. The sequence goes on along the minus strand of NZ_JACMYO010000002.1, from coordinate 8,851 downwards.
GTGCCGTCCGCCTGCGATCCCGTCAGCACGTCGTGGCGGTTCGGCGTGTCGCCGGCACCGTTGACGACTTCCCCCTTCTCGGACAGGGCGCTCTGCTTGGTGAGATTGTTGCCGGCGCTGTGCAGGTCGGCGACATCCTTGGCGACCACGACGCCCTTCACATTCTTCCACGGCCCCTTGCCGATGCGGTCGCGCGCATTCACCGCGGGCTTGCCATCGGCCGCCTGGGTCGAAAGATAGGCGCGCCAGGTCTTCGGCGCACCGAAGCCCGCGGCCTGCGCCAGGGTCTGGCAGTGATTGTCGGCGCCCGCGAGGCCGCCGAGATTGCCGCCATTGCCGATGCCGTTGCTGGTCACGAAGAAGCTGGTGTCGGCGGTCTGCGCCGCTGCCGGCGGCGCAGACATGACGACGAACGCAAGACAGGCCGGAACCGCGATCTGCGCAACGATCTTCATCCTATGATCCTCCCGATGGTTGTTATGGTCCGCTGACATGAACCCGCGGCCTGTCCGGATATTCCGGCACCGCGACACGCGAATGAAGCCCACAAACAAAAGCGCCGCGGACCAAGCCGCGGCGCCTTCTATCTGTCGTCTCGGGCAAGCGATCAGTTGGTCTGCTGGATCGCCGAAAGCTCCCAATTGCCGCCGCGCTGGCGGACGAAGGTCCAGACCTCGGTGACCTCCTCCGGCTGCCCGCCGCTGACCTGACGGCCGTTGCCGCGCTCGAGCACAGTGTCGACCAGCGAGTAGCGCATTGCGACGGTCGCATATTCGCTGTCGCCTTCGCGCCAGGCTTCCGCGAGATCGCCCTGCAGCAGCTTCACATTGGTCACCTTGTTGGTGACGTTGCGTGCCTTGTTCTCCTCGAGATCCTTCGAGAAGTACGACACCATTTCGGGCGTCGCGAGCGTGTGCAGCTTCGCGATGTCCTCGTTCGACCACGCGGTCTGGATGTCGCCGAGCAGACGCTCGAACGTCTCGTAGTCGCGAGGCGCGATCTCGACCGGCGCGTTCGATCCGCCACCGATGCCGAAGCCGAAGCCCGAACGGGCGTTCGCCTGCGGGCCAGGACCGACGTCGGGCCCACCGGCGTAAGCGGCGGCCGGCGCATTGCGGCGCTGCCACCACGACATCGCGAGCCGGACCACGAGTACGATCAGACCGATCTGCAGCAGCAGGCCGAGCATCGACGACAGGCCGCCGAGACCCGAGAACAGGCCACCGCCGAACAGCATGCCGAACAGGCCGGCGCCAAGGAACCCCGCGGCGAGGCCGCCGAGCAGGCCTCGACCCATTCCGCCGCGGCCGAACAGACCGCCGGAATTCGCCGCCGCCGGCGAGCTCATGCCCGGGCTGCCGGGCTGGCTGAAGGTACGGTTCATCGGCGCAACCGAGCCCGGCGCAGTGTTGGTGCTGGGCGGCGCGGAGAATGTCCGCGAGCCGCGCGAGCCGCCGCCGCCGACGCGGGCGTCGGCTGCCGAAACGGTCATCATGACGGGCAGCGCCAGCGCCATTGTGACGGCGATCGCCCGAACAATTCCACGCGTGCGTTGCGAGAAATTCATGTTGGTTTCCTCAAAGGATTCCCCGGCATGGGGAAACGCCCCTAACATGGGCAGGGCCTGATAAAAGTGAAGCCGGAAACGGGAACCGCGGCTGCGGCCCTCGGTCGCGGAGATGTGACACTATGGTGCTTGTGGGCGCGACACTGCGTCCTAGCGCGAGATGAGGCCGGGTTTCAACCGCAGCCGCACCGGAATTTCACCTCGCACCTGCGAGAAATCAAGAGCGCATCGCAGCGTCGCAGGGCTAGTTCGCCGTCATGGTTTCCTTCACCGCGGCGACCAGCTGCGTCAAGGTGAACGGTTTCGGCAGGAAAGCGAATTGCTGGTTCTCCGGCAGGCTCTTCTCGAATGCGTCCTCGGCATAGCCGGAGACGAAGATGATCTTCAGCTCGGCATTGCGGCTGCGCATTTCCTTCAGCAGCGTCGGCCCGTCCATCTCCGGCATCACGACGTCGGACACGACGAGATCGACCTTGCCGTTGTTCTCCTCGAACGCCTCCAGCGCCTCGACGCCGTTGGCCGCCTCGATCACGCTGTAACCGCGCGAACGCAGACCGCGTGCATTGAGTGAGCGCAGGCCATCCTCGTCCTCGACCAGCAGGATGGTGCCCTGCCCGGTGAGATCCGGTTTCGGCTTGGCGGCTTCAGCGGTAGCAGTCTCCTTTGCCGCGCCGTTGCCGGCATGCGCCTCCGGCGCGACCTCCTGCTCCTGGCGATGCCGCGGCAGATAGATCCGGAACGTGGTTCCCCCGCCCGGCACGGAATCGACATAGACGAAGCCGCCGGTCTGCTTGACGATGCCGTAGACCGTGGACAGGCCGAGACCGGTGCCCTTGCCGACTTCCTTGGTCGAGAAGAACGGCTCGAAGATCTTGTCGATGATCTCGTGCGGAATGCCGGTGCCGGTGTCCGAAATCTCGATCTTCACATAGTCGGCCGCCGGCATGCCCTTGTTGGCGAGCTGGGCGGCTTCCTCGGTCGACACATTGGCGGTGCGGATGATCAGCTTGCCGCCGTCGGGCATCGCGTCGCGCGCGTTGACCGCGAGATTGACCACCACCTGCTCGAACTGCGAGACGTCGACCTTCACCGGCCACAGATCGCGGCCATGCACGAGGTCGAGCTTGACCTTCTCGCCGATCAGCCGGCGCAGCAGCATGGTGAGGTCGCTCAACGCATCGCCGAGATCGAGCACCTGCGGCCGCAGCGTCTGGCGGCGCGAGAACGCAAGCAGCTGCCGCACCAGCGTCGCGGCGCGGGTGGCGTTCTGCTTGATCTGCATGATGTCCTGGAATGACGGGTCGGTCGGCTTGTGCGCGTTCAACAGGAAGTCGTTCGCCATCATGATGGCCGACAGCACGTTGTTGAAGTCGTGCGCGATGCCGCCGGCGAGCTGGCCGACCATCTCCATCTTCTGCGACTGGTTGATCTGGTTTTCCAGCGCGCGCCGCTCGGTGATCTCGAGGATGTAGACGATCGCGGTCTCGGCGTCGCGCTCGTCCTTCTCGACGGTCGTGACGAAGAACTGGGCGAAGCGCTCCTTGGGCCCGTCGAGCATCACCTCGACCGGCGCGATATCGCCCTGTCCTTCCGCAGCCTGGTTGATCGCAGCGATCAGGAGGCCGCGGTCGCGCGGATTGACCGCGCGGAAGATCGACTTGGCGGCGCCGCCGTCGCCGTTCAGCCCCTGCGCCAGCTTGGCGTAGCGCGCATTGGCGCCGACCACATTGCCGCCGCGATCGACGGTCGCGATCGCCATCGGCGTATGGTCGAAGAAGCGCATGAAGCGCACTTCGGCGGCGCGCTCCGGATCGGAACGCTCGTCGCGGGCACGGCTGATCACCAGCGTGCGCGAGGCGCCTGCCGCGCCGTCGGCGCCGAAGGCAAGCTTGTGATAGAGCCGCACCGGCACGGTCTTGCCGCCGCGCATGCGCAGGTCGATATCGAACACCTCGGTCTTGACCTCGCCCGGCACCGCCGCAATCGAGGTCAGCAGCGCCGCGCCGTCACCCGAGACGATGTCGGTCAGCTTCAGGCCGCCCGAACCGATCTCGGCCAGATCGTAATCCAGCCAGTTGGCGAGCGTCGCGTTGACATAGGCGATCTCGCCGGCCGGATTGACCGAGAAGAAGCCGCATGGCGCGTGGTCGAGATACTCGATCGCATGCCGCAGCTCCTGGAACACGTCTTCCTGGCGCTCGCGGTCGCGGGTGATGTCGGCGATCGACCACACCGCGTATTTCGCGTCGCGCTTGCCCTCGCCGAGCGGGCGGACCCGCAGGCGCAGCCAACGGCCTTGTGCACCGCCTGGCCCGGCCTCATGGCCGGCGACACGGACCTCCTCCTGCTGCCGCTTGCCCTCGCGCGCCGCCTTCAGGAGGCGGAACACCGCCTCGGAGACGTCGGGGTTACCGATGAAGACGCGTTCGACCGGCCGGACGTCCTGCGGCCCGGCCGCGCCGGTCAGCGCGAGATAGGCGGCGTTGGAATAGACCACGTGGCTGCGGGAGTCGGTGACGACGAGCCCTTCCTGGGCGTGGTCGGCAATCCGTGCCATCACCGGGTCGTCGGTGGTGCGGTCGGAGAAGCGGATGATGCCGGCGGCCAGCGCAAACAGGTTGAACAGGCCGGCGGTGGCGAGCAGCGCCAGCACGCCGAGGATATAGGGCTGCGCCTGGGTACGACCGATGGCCATCAGCCAGACTGCCAGAGCGACGATGCCGATGGCGATCAGGACCACCAGCAGGATGCTGCCGCTGCGCCGCGCTGGCCCGCGGGCCACGAACGGCTCAGTCGCGGGAGGATCGTTGCTATCGGCGGTCATCTGGAGAGACATGGCTCGTCTGCATCACGAAGGCGACCGGCCGGCCACCTTGCCCCTGAGTGCCTGAATCGGACCCGAAAACGCAAGTCCATCAGGCGGCGATTTCGCAAGTTACACGCATTTCAAGCGGTTTTCCGCCCCTTACTGGCGCAGGCCGGACAGGCCGCGCCTCAGCCGCATCACGTAGCCGATGATTTCGGCAACCGCATGATAGTGCTCGACCGGGATTTCCTTGTCGATTTCGACGGTCGCATAGAGCGCCCGGGCCAGCGGCACGTTCTCCACGATCGGAATGTCGTGCTCCTTGGCGACCTCCCTGATCTTGAAGGCGAGGTTGTCGACGCCCTTGGCGACGCAGACCGGCGCCGACATGCTGCGGTCGTAGGCCAGCGCCACCGAATAGTGGGTCGGGTTGGTGATGATCACCGAGGCCTTCGGAACCTGGGCCATCATGCGCTTCTTGGCGCGCTGGACCCGCAACTGCTTGATCCTGCCCTTGACGTGCGGGTCGCCTTCCGACTGCTTGAACTCCTCTTTCATCTCTTGCAGCGACATCTTGTGACGCTCGTACCAGGTCCGGTACTGGAAGAAGTAGTCGGCGATCGCAACCACGGCGAGGATGGCAACCACCGCCGCCAACAGATGCACCGTCATGCCGGTGACGGCGGGCAGAAGCTCGGCCGGATCGACCCGCAGGAACGATTCCATGCGCATCCGGTCGGGCCACAGCACCGCCACCATCACGGCGCCGAGCGCGATCAGCTTGAACAGGCCCTTCAGGAAGTTCGCCACCGCCTGCTTGCCGAACAGCCGCTTGAAGCCGGCAGCCGGCGATATCTTGGAGAATTTCGGCTTGAGCTGCTCGCCCGACCACACCAGCTGATGCTGGATCATGTTGCCCGCGACCGCGGCCAGCGCCAGCATCAGGAACGGCACGCCGATCGCGGCAACCACGGCGTAGCCGAGCGATTGCGTCAGCGCCAGCAGGCCGGCGCCGTCGGTGCGGATCATCCATGAATTGGCGATCAGGTTGCGCAACGGCATCAAGATGCCGCCGCCGATCGAGCCGGAGAAGGTCGACAGCACCAGCGTGGCGCCGGCGATGATGAACCAGGTGTTGACCTCCTGGCTTTTGACGACGTCGCCTTTCTCAAGGGCATCGTCGAGACGTTTTTGCGTAGGATCTTCTGTTTTGTCTTCGGTATCGTCGGCCATCTCTGCTCCCCTGGAACTTGATGCGACTTGATCGCATCATGTTCTGAGATCCTATTTTTGACGCGTTTTCTTCACGCGAACCGGTTCCCACTTCGCTCGAAAACGCTCTAGTTCATTGGGGCGAGTTGGCGCATGACGCCGAGGAAGTAGTCGAGATAGGTGTTCATCATCGCGGCGAGCACGATGCCGAAGATCAGGAAGCCGACCATGATCGAGAGCGGCACGCCGACGAAGTAGACCTGCATCTGCGGCATCAGCCGCGCCAGCACGCCGAGCCCGATGTTGAAGACGAGGCCGAACACCAGGAACGGTGCGGACAGTTGCAGGCCGATCTTGAAGGCCGCGGAGAACGCGGAGGTCGCCAGTGCGGCGACGTCGCCGGTCGGCATGATCTCGCCCGGCGAGAAGATCCGGTAGCTTTCGCTCAGCGCCGCGATGACGAGATAGTGGCTGTCGGTCGCAAACAGCAGCGTCAGGCCGAGGATGGTGAGGAAGTTGCCGACGATCTGGCCCTGCTGGCCCTGGGTCGGATCAACCGCGGTGACGAAGCCGAGGCCGAGCTGCTGCGCGATCACCGAGCCCGCGACATTGAGCGCCGACAGCGTCACCCGCGCGGTCGCACCGAGCACGATGCCGATGATGAGCTCATGCACCATGAGCACGCCGAGCGCGGAGATCGACGTCAGGTCGACGTGATAGGCGTTGCGATGCAGGGGGAGGATGATCAGCGTCAGCAGCAGCGCGATCGACAGCTTGACCCGTGCCGGGATGTTGCTCTCTCCGAAACCGGGCAGCAGCATCACCATCGCGCCCACGCGCGCAAAGACCAGCACGAAGATTGCGGCCAGCGCCGGCAGCAGGGAAACGTCGATGCGCATGACCGCGGCATTAGTGCATCAACCGCCGATGATTCGCGACGAAATCCGCATCATGTGGCTGGAAAGCGCGTCGGCCATGAACGGCAGCGCCAGCAGCAATGTGACGAAGATCGCGAGAATCTTCGGCACGAAGACCAGCGTCTGTTCCTGGATCTGGGTGAGCGCCTGGAACAGCGACACCACAACGCCGACCACGAGGCCGACCACCATCAGGGGCGACGACACCAACACAATGGTCCAGATCGCATCGCGCGCCACGTCGAGAGTTTCAGGACCGGTCATTTTGGATTCTCGCTTGCTGGTTGTTTGCTCTAGTCATTCCGGGGCTCGCGAAGCGAGAGCCCGGAATCCATACTCCCGATCGTGGTTATGGATTCCGGGCCTGCGCCTTCGGCGCATCCCGGAATGACAATCAGATCGGCATCTTCATGATGTCTTCATAGGCCTGGATCACGCGGTCGCGGACCGAGACCAGTGTCGACACCGCAACGTCGGTGTCGGCGACCGCCGTCACCACGTCCATCACGTTCGCCTTGCCCGAGGCCATCGCCATGGTCTGCATGTCGGATTTCTTGCCCGCCTCCAGCACGCTGCCGACGGAGTCCTTCAACAGCGCGCTGAAGGACGGACCGGCGACTGCCTGCCCGGCCTTTTCGGCGCCGCCGCGCTCCATCATCTTGGCAAGATTGGCGTAGGCGTTGGCTGCGACTGTCGGTGTAGCCATGAGTTACATTCCCTGTACTTGTTGCGTCAGGACTTGAGGATGTCGAGCGTGCGCTGGATCATCCGCCGCGTCGCGCTGATGATGTTGAGGTTCGCCTCGTAGGAGCGCTGGGCGTCGCGCATGTCGGTCATTTCGACCATCGAATTGACGTTCGGATATTTGACGTTGCCGGAGGCGTCGGCCGCCGGATTGCCCGGCTCGTGCTTGATGCGGAACGACGACTGATCGGGGCGTATCCGGCCGAGCGTGACGACCTGGGCGTCGAGCGAGCGATCGAGCGCCGAGGAAAACGTCGGCACCTTGCGGCGGTAGGGATCGCCGCCGGCGGTCTGCGCCGTCGAATCGGCGTTGGCGATATTCTCCGAGATCACCCGCATCCGCCCCGCCTGCGCGCGCAGGCCCGAGGTCGCGATGCTCATCGAGCGGGCGAAATCGCTTGTTCCATCTGCCATGGGATCCTCCTGCCGCCGTCAGGCGGCCTAGCCCTTGCCGATCGCGGTTTTCAGGAGATGCAGGCTTTTGCTGTAGAGCGAGGTGACGGCCGCGAAGTCCATCTGGTTGGCCGACACTTTCAGCATCTGGTCCTCGAGATTGACCGCATTGCCGGCCGGACGGGTCTGGAACCCGCTCTTGCCACGATCGTTGTCAAAGTTGTCGGGCGCGCCGGACGCCGCCATGTGGGTGGCGCTGGTCTGCATCATCGGCAGCGTCCCGATGCCGCCGACCGTGGCGCCGCCCCGGTCGAACTTCGGCTCGACCAGGTCGCGCGGCCGGAAGTTCGGCGTGTCGGAATTGGAAATGTTCTCGGCGAGCACCCGCTGGCGCTCCTGGTGCCATTGCATCTTGCTGCGCAACGCCGACAGGATCGGGAGATCGTTCATGGACATCGCCGCGGCTCCGTTAACCTCTTGGACGCCCCTTGGGCCTTCCGAGGTAGGCAGAATTTGCCCGGTGTATGGTTAACGGGTGGTTAAAATATCCGACGGAGCCGTGGAGAACGCCGCAACTGCGGCCGGCGAGCGCATTTTCGCCACGAATGCTGCGTTAACCAGCACAGACCAAGACAGCGTGGGGCGCTGAGAAGTCGTTTTGGGACAAGCGATTCTTGGTTTATTAATAGAACAGTCGGCTGCAAGCCGCTGGGAATTAAGAAATAAGGCGAATCTCGGGCGCGATTCGCTAAAGCAAACCACACTTATCAATCCGCGCTCGTTGATGGCGGAAGCTGAGGAAGGCCACGATGGCCGGGGATTCCAATATGCAGGTCGTTACATTCGTCTTGGCGTTCGCCGTCGTGCTGGCGCTGATCGGCGTCACCGCATGGCTCGTCCGCCGCTTCGCTGGGAACCGCCTCGGGGCCAACGCCAACCGCGGACGCATGCCGCGACTGGCGGTGATCGACGCAGCTGCCGTCGACGGCCGCCGCCGCCTGGTGCTGGTCCGCCGCGACAACGTCGAGCATCTCCTGATGATCGGTGGCCCGACCGACATCGTCGTCGAGCCGAACATCGTGCGGGCGATGCCCGGACGCGATCAGATGTCGGCCCGTCCCGCGGTCGCGACCGACGCCGCGCCGCCGCGCGTGGCACCGCTTCCGGATGCCGCCTGGAACGAGAGCGAAGCCGCCCGCTCCGACAGTTTCG
>NZ_JACMYO010000001.1 GCF_020889685.1 Bradyrhizobium oropedii | reverse complement strand
CCGCACGCCCTTCGCGCCATCCAACGTCGGCGTTGACGCCGGTGCCGGATAAGCGCGCTTTTGCTCTCCCGATGTTGCCGCAGATTCCTTTGGCTTGCCGTCTACCGGTTCGGCGTCGGAGCGGGCATCCGGGCCTTGCGCAGTCTTTTCATCGCGCGACGAAGGCCCACCAGCAAGCTCAATCTTGCGATCGGCGCTGTGCACCGGGACAGCAATATTCATTCCAGCACGCCTTTAAAATCACTTCGATGAAAACCCGTGCAACATCCAGTAACTTCACAGCCGAGTCAACAACCTCCACACAGCTGTCAGACCTTTTGTTGAATCGTCACAATAGCGAGCACCTGTAAGACATCCGCTGCTCGATCATGGTCGTCACAACCTGCCGTTGAGCCGAGTGCCCGTGAGGTTCCGAGCCCTGGAACTGCTTCCAACCGAAAGGCGTTTGCACTCCCAGCATCCCTTTTGCCCCTGACGCGCTGAGAGAGATGTCTCGCAAATGCAGCCAATTTGCCCCTCAGAAACATTTGTATACATTTGACCAGCGCCTGCTCCGCGACGCCGTTATCCCCGCACGGTCGCAAGTAGCAACGCCACGCGGAAACCGCATCGCGAGAGGTCGGGGTGCCGGCTTGCTTCGATCAGCGGTGGCCCTCTTTGGCCTCAAGCGATCAGCCTTCCTCCCCCGTAGGACTACGGACGCGCATTGAGAGCTTGTCCTCAACGTGCCGTCGTTTTCAAAGAGCGACGAATTGCCTGTCGTCGGGCGCAAGCATCACATGGCCTGCCGTGGCAAGTTCAGCGTGAAGGACGGGATCGGGTACGTCGATCCAGAATAGGGACGCAGACGCAGCTGCCCCAACCATCCCATTGCGATCCGCAGACCGCCACCAGAGACTTCTCCCTGCCCGTCTTCGCGTCCGGGAACGCCTTGTCCGATCGCTGCTTGCCCCTCGCCTCTATCTTTGGACCGGTTCACCGGCAGCCTGTCGCATCGTGGCTGCAAAGTTTGCCGCGAAGGCGCCGACGCGATCGTCCTGGTGCGCGACGACATCGCGAACGACAAGCCCGTGGGCGTCCCGTGAAGCCTGCATCAGGTGGTCCGCCAGCGCGACCGGATCATCGACGCCGAAATAACGGGCTGCTCCTGAAGTCTGCTCGCGGTGCACGTCGATATCCGACAGGATCATGGGAACGCCGAACGATTTCGCCTCCTCGACGGTCGTGCTCCATCCCTCGAAGCGCGACGGGTTGAGCAGTGCGGTTGAAGCCCGCAACAACGCGTAGACATGCGGCAACGGGATCACGCCGAGGTGCCGGAAGTGCGCTTCGAGGCCACGCTTTTGGACGACGGAATTGACCAGATCATAGTAGCCCGGCTCGCGCCGATCCTCCGTGCTGCCGGAGGCACAGACCACCACGTTGGTGCCGCGTTCTTTCAGGATCGTCAGCGCATCGACCACGAGTTGGTGGTTCTTGTGGCGGTAGAACTGATTGGGCAGATAGAAATAGCTTTCCGGCAGGCCGTAGCTCGCGATTACTTCCGAGGGTGCCGTGTTCGGGAACGCAGCCGGCGGCTGGGTCGCAAAGCGCACGACGCTGACGCGATTTCTTGCATGCGGATAGTAGGCTTTGAAATCCCGGAAGGCGCTCTCGCTGCTCAGCATGATGGTTCGCCCCGACGCGATCTGAACGCGAAAGCCGATCTCGCGGCGCCAACGCGCCGTCGTTGGAAACAGCTGAGGCAGCGAACGGTGCTGCAGGTCCGGAATCCACGCCACCGCCGGGATAGCCAGCCGCCAGCCGAAGAAGCGCGCGGCTTCAACAACGACATCGACACGCGCGGCGCGGAACGCCGCCGCGGCTCCGCGGTCCAGACCAAGCCCGAGCGCCGCAGCCAACCCTGGCTGCCCGTCGAATGCTTGCGATCGGACGGCCTCGACACCTGGTATTGCGGCAAGCTCAGCGAGTTCATTCTTGTCGGCTCCAGTCCCGGCAAAGACGACCGGAACGAATTCGCCGGGCAGAAACCGCGCGAGTGCCGCGAACAGATTGCGCTGATAATTGTACCCGCCGGCCCAAAGCCGCCGCGATATATGACCGAACGCGAACCGCAATGGGCGGGACGTCACGAAGCCTGCCCTTTGAACCAGGTCACGTAATCGGCAAGGCCCTGATCGAGCGGAATGCGCCAATCGAACCCGACACGGCGCAGCATTGCATCGTCGGCCAACAGGCTCGCGGGATCACCAGGTCGGCTTATTCCCGAGTACCGCACAACGGTCTTGCTGCCCCACTGCCGGATGAGGCCGGCTGCGATGTCGGCAACGCTGGTCCCGCGGCCTGACCCGCCATTGATGATGCGGAAGGTTTCCTGCGACGACGGTTCCGCGACGCTGGCAAGCAGCCGCGCGACATCGCGAACGTCGGTCCAGTCGCGAATTTCCTTGCCCGTCCCGCCGAGCGTCAGCACCTGCTCCTTGGCTTGCAGCCGCGAGCAAATGTCGAAGAGCAACTGCTTGCGCAGATTGGGTCCATAGACCGAGAACAGCCGCACGACAGTGCAGCGGATGCCGAACGACTGCGCATAGCTCCGGCACAATTGCTCCATCATGGACTTGTGCTGCCCATAGGGCGACATCGGAGTTGGGACGGCACTTTCAGCGATCGGGCCGAAATGGTCGGCTCCATAAACGGCCGCACTCGACGCCGCGATCACTGCGCAGTTCGGCGCCGATCCGCGCAGCCATTCGAGCAGCCGCGCCGTGCTCGCGACAGTCCGCGAAAAATCCTCGAACGGCCGTTCAATCGAGACGCCGACTGACGATCCGCCGGCCAGGTGAAAAAGATGCGTCGGCAGCCCCTGGGCAGCCGCGAGCGCATTGAGATTGGCTGCATCGATCTCACCGTTGATCCAGCTCTGCAAGCCGAGCCGGCGGGCTTCCGTTGCGTCGAGCGCACCGTGACCGACGCCATGCACCGCATGGCCCGCTCCCGCCAGTTGATGCACGAGATGGCGGCCGATGAACCCGTTCGCGCCGGTAACCCAGACGATCATACGATTGACCCAGCCAAACTAAGTTTCGAGGACTGATCTTACAACACGCGCCGGGTTTCCGGCGACGACTGTGTCTTCGGCGACGTCTCCGGTAACCACCGAACCGGCCGCCACAATCGCGCGGGCGCCGATCTGAACGCCCCGCATCAGGAAAACGCCGGCCCCGATCCACGCATCGTCGTTGATCGTGACAGGACGCTCATCGAGATCCAGTTGACGCGGATGCCCCTTGGTAAACATCTCCTGTATCTGTCGGTGACGCGCCGCGTGGTCCACAGGGTGGGTCAGATTGTCGAAGACGTTCACATCGTGCGCGATCAGCACCCGGTCTCCAATTCGCACCGAGCCGGCGGACCATATCCGCGAATTCTCCCCGAGATAACACCACGATCCGATTTCGATCCGGCCACCATGCGCGAACGTCAAAAGCTCGCCCCGGATAATGCTGTTCGCACCAATGACGATGCTGTCACTGTCACCACGAATATTGCGGATGCGTGCAGTCGGCATCAGCCTGGCGTGCGACCCAAGGCGACAGGTCGCGCGCCCAAGCATCCGTTGCAGCCAGTAATCGAGATTCATCGGATCAACTCGATGCAGGCAACGGCACGCGCGCAGCCGGCCCTATCGTCGAGCCGGCCGCGTCCGCTATGCGGGTCGAATGCGGTCGCATTCACAACGTCGGCCTCCGTTGCACGACGCCAGCCGGTCTTTTCGTAGCCGAAGAACTCGAGATCGAAGGACGAAGGCGCAAAAGCGTCGATCAAGGCCTGGATCATCTCGCGGTCGAAGACCTGAAACCAGTCGAAATTGTCATATCGCCCGTATGGCACCGTGATCAGGCATCGTCCGCCGGGAGCTGTGATCCGCCGAAACTCGCGCATCGCATCGGCAAAACCGTGCTTGTTGGTCTCCGACTTGGCCGGATCATCCGTGTAGAGCATGGTGTTGTCCAGTCCGACATGCTCCAGAGTGGATATGCTGACAATGGTGTCGAAAGCGCCATCCTCGAACCTCGTCTTGCGAAAATCACCGAAGACGTAGGAGTAGCCTTGATACCAGTAGCACCGCTTTTCCGGTGCCAATGTCATGATCGTCAGGTCTGCCTTGCGCAGTGGATCGCGACCGAGAATGTAGTCGTGATTCAGTGTCGAGCCCGCATCGAGCATCCGTCCCAGTCGGACGCCATCGCGACGCAACCGGTCGAACAACCAGGGATATTCGACGACCCTCTCATCGATGGCGATGCCGAATCCATCAGGCAGCGGACGCCCCGATTGGACGGCCGCTGTGTCGATCGCGGTCTGAATGCAGTCCCTCTTGCGCGTAAAGTAGCCAACCGACCAGGGCCGGCGTCCTCTCGCGAAGTAGACAGGCAATGCAACCGCGTCAGCCATCTCCTTGATTCTGAAAACCAGACCGTCAACGTGCATGCCTGCTCCTAGATGCGCTCCAAGAGGTTTTGGAATAGGGCCCACTGGCGCTCTTTGCTATACAAATCTCCAACCACTCGCCGCCCCCGCTCGGCCTTCGCCTTCATGTCATCCCAGTCCCGCAGGCAATTCCCAATCTGGGTGAGGCAATCATTGCCCGACTCGTAGACCGCAATCGTCTGTCCGGGATCCATCCCGTCCGGATATCTGCCGGCATCCGACACGAGCAGCGACCCGCAGCCCATTGCCTCGAAGCAGCGCATATTGCCGCGATCGTTACCGGCCATGTCGATCGCGCCGTTGAGCACGATCTTGGCTGATCCGAACAGTTCGTAGAGGTCCCGGCCGAACACGGGCGGCCTTGCGATTCGCGCGATGACGTCGGGTCGCCGGTGTTTCGCGAGCGGCAGCAATCGACCGACCGCGCTTTCGGCGAGCCGTGTCAGCCGCGACGCATCGAGACAGAACACGATGTTGCGATCGGCCGCCAGGGCCGCGACCTGTTCGAGGGTCCTGCCCCGCGCGCTATGATGCCGCGAATATCCACCGACAAACGCCACGTCGATCGGCCGTTCGCCGTGGCCGTATTGCGCCATCACTGGATCGGTGGCGGGGAAGAACAGCTCCGCCCGGCAGCCCTTGCTGCGCCAGGCCTCGAGGATCGAGGGAAAGTTTCCAAGCACCGCGCCATAGGCAGTCAGGTCGGCATTTCCGGAGGGTGCCGCGCGCCAGCACAGTGTCTTCTTCACGCAGCCGGGAAGCTTGGCGACGAACGCACTCGGATAGCGCACCGGATCGAGATTGTAGAACACCTCGGTTCTGTGATGCTCGATCTGCGCCAGCAGAATGGCCTCGAGCGTCGGCGTGCCCTGCATGCCTTGCTCATGCGCCCACTGCCGCTGCAGCGCTTCGTCGTCGCCATTGGTGAAGAAGGCTTCGGATGCCCCGTCGAGCACGGGCTCGAGAATATGCGCTGCGCCAAAGCGATCATGCAGGAACACGTCGCGGCGCGCCGCGAAGGTCGAGGCTTTTGCCGCCAGCTGATTCAGCCGCGGCAGATAAGACGGATAGAGACCGCTATTCTGGAACAGACGCATCGGTTACGCGGCCCTCGCCAACATCCATTTCATGTTCAGGTATGGCCAGATCCGGCCGACGGATTCCCAATCCCAACCCTGCGACGCCGTCAAGCGGCCGACCGCCGTTCGAAGCGGTGCTTCGTCGACGAACTCGGCAAATGCCGGGACATTCCGATCGAGCAATTCCGTGGTCCAGCCCGCCAACGGCCCGTTCAGCCATTCCGGCATCGGCGAGTTGAATCCGACCTTGCGGCGCGCGGTGCGGATGCTTTCGGGCATCAGGTTCGCCATCGCCTGCCGCGCCACCACCTTGGTCATGCCATCGGCCGACTTGCTCGTTTCCGGCAGCGCCATCGTATAGGTCACCAGCCGCCAGTCCATGAACGGCATGCGGACCTCGATCCCGTGTGCCATCGAAAGCCGGTCGAAATTGCGCAGAATGGTTGGCAGCGTGGTCGAGTGAAACATCCGATAGAGACGCCGGTTCAGCGCACCCCACGTATCAGGCAACTCGTCATCCTCGGCGACCAGCGGCAGCGGCGCCGGCATCGCCGTCAGGCCTCCCCGCAGGAAATAGTGCCCTTGACGCCTGATCATCTGCGCCCGCAGAAAGTCGATGCCGCGTTGCGCCAGCTGCGATCGTGACGCGAGCGCGGCGGCGGCGTTGCGGATCCGGAATGCGGTCGACTGCCCCTCCTGCAGGTAGGCGCCCATCAATTCGTCCGCCCCGTGGCCGTCAAGCGACACGGTGACGTTCTGGCGTCGGAGTTCGCGATAGATCAGCCACGGCGCGCTCGGCAGCCCGATATAGACGTCGTCATTATCGTCGAGGATCCGGTCGAGGTCGGTGAGCGCGTCGGAGCGCCCGATCTCGAGAAAGCTCGGCGCCACATCGGCCCACGCGGCCGCTTCCTCCGCCATCGGCCGCTCGTCATTGCTGGCGCCGGGAAACGTCGCGACAAAAGCGTGTCGCCAGGCGGTCGAGTCACGCGGTCCCATGCCGGCCTTCTCATGGCTCGCCATGGCGCAGATCACTGCCGAAGAGTCAAAGCCGCCGGATAGGCAGGTGCCGATCGGAACGTCGCTGCGCATGCGGAGCGCGACGGAATCCTGGAACAGCTCGTGAAAGCGCGCGACGCGTTCGGCTTCGCTATTCGGGATATCAGGCAGGTGATCCACCGTCCGCCACCAGCGGCGCACCTGCACCCGCCCCTGACGCAACCACATGCAGTGGCCGCCCTGGAGGCGGCGCAATTGCGTGAACAGGGTCCGCTCGCTGCCTTCGATGCCGAACGGGTCAAGCAACAGCCGCCGCGCCACGTCGACGTCGAGCGACGTCTCGACCAGCCCGCTCCGCGCCAGCGCGCGCTGCTCGGACGCGAACACGAACCGCTCGGACGACAGCGCGTACAGCATCGGCTTGATGCCGAAGCGATCGCGCGCAAGGAACAGATCGTCCGTGACCGTGTCGTAGATCGCCAGCGCCCACATGCCGTTGAAGCGCAACAGCATGTCCTCGCCCCACGCCTGCCAGGCGGCAAGGATCACTTCGGTGTCGGACTGGCTGCGGAACACCGCGCCCTTCGCCTCGAGCTCGCGGCGCAGCTCGAGGAAGTTGTAGATCTCGCCATTGTAGACGATCACATGGCGGCCATCGCCTGATGCCATCGGCTGATAGCCACCCTCGCCGGGATCGATGATGGCGAGCCGGCGATGGCCGAAGGCGACGTTTCGCTTCGCGTTGAACCAAGTGCCCTCGCCGAACGGACCGCGATGCGCAATCAAAGCGGTGAGCCGCGAGATCTCGGCCGGCTCCACGGGGGCGCCGCGCAGATTGACGATGCCTGCGATACCGCACATGTCTAGACGGCCTTGAAGGGCAAGAAGCGGGTGATGATGATGCGGAGATCCCGCCAGCAGACGGCGCGATAGGGACCCAGCTGCGACACGGCGACGGCCGCGACAAAGATCGCCGCCGCCGACACGCCGTAGAGCGACACCACATACCACCATGACGGCGCGTGGTCGAACGCCACATGGCCAAGCTGGGAGCGCAGCGCCAGCGCAATGGCTATCCCTGTGCCAAGCGGGATCAAGACGAAGTGCACCATCCGTGACCACATCCCCGAAAGCCTGAAGGTACGTCGCAACAGCAGCACCGTGACCACCATCTGGGCGACCATCCCGACGCAGGAGCTCCAACCAGCCGCCTGCCAGCCGAAATACGGCAGCGCAATGGCGCTGGTCGCCAACGTGAAGATGCCCGTGACGAGCGAGATCAGCGCATTGGAGCTGGAGCGCCCCTGCGACAAAAGATAGAACGCGAACACGTTGGCGCTCGACCCCAATATTCCGCTGATCGCGAGCACCACCAGCACCAGCTGCGCCTCGGCGGCGACCTCGGCGCCGGTCCATCGATACAGCAGTGCGCCGGCGACCGGGATCAGGCCGCCGAGCGCGCTCGCGGCCAGTACATTGAGAATCCAGGACGAGCGAAGCAGGAGGTCGACCTTGCGATCGTCATCCTCCTTCTGCAGCGTGCTGAAGAACGGGAACAAGATCTCGCCGATCTTCAGCACACCGATATAGACCGCCTCCTCCAGCCGCTGGGCGACGCTGTAGAAGCCGACGAATTGCGGTTGCAGCAGCGCGCCGAGCAGATAGCGGTCCGCCTGTCCGGCAAACAGCGCGCCGCTTTGTGCCGCAACCTGCCAGCCGCCAAGCTTGACCAACGCGCGCAGCGTACTGCGATCGAGCGCCGGCCGTGCCAGCCAGTCACTGATTGCATGCCGCGACCAGGCGGACGCCATCAGGAGATTCGTTGCGAAGCCCAATGCCTGACAGCCAAGGAAGGTCGAGGCGCGCGGCGCGTACGGGATGAGCAGCAGCATCGACATCGTCGTCACCACAGTGCCCGTGATGCTGATCGACGCGATCCGCCGATAGTCCTGACGCGCCGTGAACAGCGAGAGGAAGACCGCGAACACGCACTGGCACAGCCATCCGGCACCGGCCAAGGCGAAGGCAAGCCCGAGGTCGTCGGCGGCCGGGCCGCCGAGGTGAAATCCCAAGCGCGCGAGCGGCGCGCCAGCAAGGCTGAGCAGGGCTGCGATCAGGCAGCCCACAACGATGGCGAGCGCAAGGGCGGTCGCGAAGAAACGCCGCGCCTCGTCGCGATCGGAGGGTTCCAGCCGTTGCGCGAGCTCGCGCGCGGTCGAAAGGCCGAGCGCATTGCTGAACATCAGCGCCGGCGCGACGCAGGCCGTCACCAGCCCTGCAACACCGAACGCGGCGAGGCCGAGACGGAAAATCACGAATGGGAGAATCGCGAGATTGAGCAGCACCGCGACCGCGAAGGCCATCGCGTTCCATGCCGAATTACCGAGCAGATGGGATGGACCTTTCTTCACCGCCATGCCCGCTTTTGGTCCATCGCCTCGGTACGCCTCAAGTGCCTCTTCCATAAGGGCAAAACCCATTCGGCATGGCGAGGGGCTAGCAGCCGGCGGGGTGATTGTCGAGGGTCGGCGGACGGCCGGGCCGCGCAAGGCAGGTCTAAACGACGGCCAAGGCAGGAGCCGGTCTCCGCGGAACCATGACTGTTTGTTTCCTGCCCAGCTTGTCCTCCCTGTAACAGTTGGAAAGGCCTGCCAAATTGTCTAAGGCAGAGGGGCTGTAGCCCCAGAGCGGCCCGCCAAACAAGAAGGTGTCTCAATGCCCTTTCCCCGCGCATCCCAAGCCCTGTCCCGTTTCACCGTGCTGGATTTGACCCGGGTCCGGTCTGGGCCGACCTGCGTGCGCCAGCTCGCCGATTGGGGGGCCAACGTCGTCAAGATCGATGCACTCCTTGAGGACGGCGGCGGCGAGCAGCCCGGCGGCCCGCGCGGCGGGTCCGATTTCCAGAACCTTCACCGCAACAAGCGCGCCATGACGCTGAACCTCAAGGACCCCAAGGGGCTCGAGGTGTTCAAGCGGCTGGCCGAACAGGCGGACGTCGTGGTCGAAAACTTCCGGCCGGACGTCAAGGCCAAGCTCGGCATCGACTATGAGAGCATCCGCAAGATCAACCCGCAGATCGTCTATGGCAGCATCTCCGGTTTCGGCCAGGACGGCCCCTACCACAAGCGCCCCGGATTCGATCAGATCGCACAGGGCATGGGCGGCCTGATGTCGGTGACCGGCGCGCCCGGCGGCGGACCGATGCGAGTCGGCATTCCCGTCGCCGACCTCACCGCCGGGCTGTTCTGTGCGATCGGCATCCTCACCGCGCTCCTGGAACGCGACGTCTCCGGCGAAGGCCAATGGGTGCAGACCTCGCTGCTGCAAGCGCAGGTCTTCATGCTGGATTTCCAGGCGGCGCGCTGGCTGATGGAGAAGGAAGTGGCCAAGCAGGCCGGCAACAACCATCCGACCTCGATCCCGACCGGCGTGTTCAAGACATCCGACGGCTACATCAACATCGCCACGACCGGCGGGCGGATCTGGGAGCGCTGCGCCCAGGCGATCGGGGCGCCCGACCTGATCACCGATCCCGACTATGCGACCGCACCGGCGCGCTCGAAGAATCGCGACGCGCTGAATGCCAGGATCGACGCGCTTACCGCGAAGAAATCGACCGAGACCTGGGTGCAGGAACTGAACGCCGCCGGCGTGCCGTGCGGGCCGATCTACTCGATCGACCAGATGTTCGAGGATGCCCAGGTCAAGCATCTCGGCATCGCCCAGCATGTCCCCAATGACGAGAACCGCGATATTCAGCTGGTCGCGCAGCCCGTGACGCTGTCGCGGACGCCGAGCAGGATGGCGGCCCGCCCGCCGGAATTCGGCGAGCAGACCGAAGAACTTCTCGCCGAATTCGGCTTCGGCCAGGACGAGATCGCCGAGCTGCGGCAGCGCAAGGTGGTCTAGAGCTCCGTTCCGATCAAATCGGAACGGAGCTCCAGATTCTTGTCTTGACGCGTTTTCTTCACGCGAACCGGTGTCCACTTCGCTCGAAAACGCTCTGGAACCTCACGCCTTTGCCGGCCGCACCAGACGCGCGGCGCCGGCAAAGGCCCGATCGATCACCGGCCAGAACAGCAGCACGATCGCGAGCGTCGTGATGGTGCCGACAAGGCCGTTCGACCAGAACACCTTCATGTCGCCGCCCGAGCCGATCATCGAGAGACGGAACGCGTCCTCGGCCCGGCTACCGAGCACCAATGCAAGCGTGGATGGCGCAAGCGGGATCCCGATCTTCTTGAAGACGTAGCCGACCACGCCGAACCCCAGCATCAGCCAGATATCGAACATCGCATTCTGGATCGCATAGGCGCCGATCGCGCAGGACACCACGATCATCGGCGCCACGGCCGCGAACGGCACGCGCAGGATCGAGGCGAAGATCGGCACCGTGGTCAGCACCAGTACGAGGCCGACGACGTTACCGAGATACATCGAGGCGATCAGGCCCCAGACGAAATCCTTGTGTTCGACGAACAGCAGCGGACCCGGGTTGAGGCCCCAGACCATCAGGCCGCCAAGCAGGATCGCAGCAGTCCCCGAACCGGGAATGCCGAGCGCGAGCATCGGCAACAGCGCCGAGGTGCCCGAGGCGTGGGCGGCGGTCTCCGGCGCGAACACGCCTTCGATGCGGCCCTTGCCGAAACTCTCCTGATCCTTGGCGAAGCGCTTGGCGAGGTTGTAGCCCATGAACGACGCCGCGATCGCGCCGCCCGGCGTGATGCCGAGCCAGCAGCCGATCACGGACGAGCGCAGCAGCGTCACCCAGTATTTCGGCAGGTCCTTCCACACGGAGAGGACCACGCGCAGGCTGATGCCTGCGGCGTGCCCGCGCAGCGCCAGGCGCTCTTCCATCGTGAGCAGGATCTCGCTGATGCCGAACAGGCCGATCACGGCGACGAGGAAGTTGATGCCGCGCAGCAACTCCGCAGAGCCGAAGGTCATGCGCAACTGTCCGGACACCGTATCCATGCCGACGCCGGCGAGCAGCAGCCCGAGCGACATCGAGATGACGGTCTTGTGCTTGGCTTCGCGGCCGAGGCCGACGAACGAGCAGAAGGTCAGCAGATAGACCGCGAAGAATTCCGGCGGGCCGAACTTCAGCGCGAACGACGAGATCATCGGCGCCAGGAAGGTGATCAAGAGCACCGCGACCAGAGAACCGATAAAGGAGGAAGTGAACGCGGCGGTGAGCGCTTCCGCCGCCCTGCCCTGCTGCGCCATCGGGTAGCCGTCGAACGTGGTCGCGACCGACCAGGCCTCGCCGGGGATGTTGAACAGGATCGAGGTGATGGCGCCGCCGAACAGCGCGCCCCAGTAGATGCAGGACAGCATCACGATGGCCGATGTCGGATCCATCGTGAAGGTCAGCGGCAGCAGGATCGCGACGCCGTTCGGACCGCCAAGCCCGGGCAGCACGCCGACGAAGATGCCGAGCACGAGCCCGACCATCATCAACAGCAGCGTCTTCCACGTCAGCAGAACGGCGAAGCCGTGCAGCAGGAGACCGAAGGCTTCCATGGCTCGAAATCCTGTCGGCTAGCTAGCGGCCGAGAGCCGCTTCGAGCGGCCCCTTCGGCATAATGACGTCGAACGCGACGTCGAAGGTCACGAACATCGCGGCGGTGAAGACGAAGGCGGTCAGCAGCGACTTCCATAACGCGATCTTGCCAACGAGACGCATGAAGCCTGCGATCAGGAGAAAGCTCGCGACGTAGAGGCCGAGATATTGGGTGGCGAGGCAGAACAGGAATGTCGGCACGAACACCGCCATCACCCGGCGCAACTGGGCCCGGGTGACGAAGGTCTCGGCAGCCTCCCGGCGCGAGACGAAGGCGGCGCCCAGGCCATAGAGGCTGGCGGCGCCGAGAATCACCGAGAGATAGAACGGAAAATAACCCGGCTGCGGCCCGGTCGAGTCCCACGAGGCGCCGGTGCGCCAATTGTCCCAGCCGAGCACCGCGGCGAGCGCAAGCAACAGCAGCGAGACGACGACATCGACGACGCCGGTCGAGACGACGGCAGGCGAATTTTCTTCAGGCGCGGTCGGATCGTCGACGACGATCTCAAGTTCGGTGTTGGACATGGACGAGACGGTGTGGGTTGCAAGGGCAACGATTGGGATAGCGTGCAGATACAATCGCCGTCAATGCAGCCTTCAGCTAACTGGAACGTTCGGGAAATGCGCGCGCAAGCGCAGCACGATTCGCATCGAGGACGCCACGCTCGGTGATCAATCCCGTCACCAGCCTCGCCGGTGTGACATCGAAGCCGAAATTGGCGACCGTTGAGCCGTCCGGAACCACGCGCACGGTCTCGATCCGTCCATCCGCCGTCCGCCCGGTAAGGTGCGTAACCTCGCTTGCCGCGCGCTGCTCGATCGGAATCTGCCTCACGCCATCATCGATACTAAAGTCGATGGTCGGCGACGGCAGCGCAACATAGAACGGCACGCCGTTGTCGTGTGCCGCGAGCGCTTTCAGATAGGTCCCGATCTTGTTGCAGACGTCGCCATTGGCGGCAACGCGGTCGGTGCCGACGATCGCCAGATCGACCATGCGATGCTGCATCAAATGGCCGCCGGTGTTGTCGGGGATCACGGTGTGCGGCACGCCGTGGTGACCGAGTTCCCAGGCTGTGAGCGAGGCGCCCTGATTGCGCGGCCGCGTCTCGTCGACCCAGACATGGACCGGAATGCCACGATCATGCGCCTGATAGATCGGTGACGTCGCCGTCCCCCAATCAACGGTTGCAAGCCAGCCGGCATTGCAATGCGTCAGCACGTTCACCGGCTCGCCCGGCTTCTTAGTCGCGGCGATCGTCTCGATCAGGCCGAGCCCGTGGCGGCCGATCGCGCGGTTGATCTCGACGTCCTCATCGGCGATCTCGCGGGCGCGGGCATAGGCTGCCTCTACGCGAGCTGACGCGACGAGCGGCGCGAGCGCGCGCTGCATCTCGTCGATCGCCCACTTCAGATTGATCGCGGTGGGCCGGGTCGCAATCAGCATCTTGCCGGCGCGGTCGAGCGCGGCATCGGACGCGTCGGCACGCATCGCCAGCGCCATGCCGTAAGCCGCGGTGGCGCCGATCAGCGGCGCGCCGCGGACCAGCATCGAGCTGATCGCCTCGCCGGCCTCATCAGCGGTGGTGAGTTTGGCGACGACGAACTCATGCGGCAGCCGGCGCTGATCGATCGCGCCGACCGACCAGCCGTCGGGCTCGAGCCAGATGCTGCGAAAATGCCGACCATCGACCTTCATTTGCGCAAGACCCTTCCGGCCACGGCATCGAGTTTGGCAAGCAATTGGGGATCGCGCGCTGTGGGCGCCGTGATCAGCGCGGTGTCCAGCGCGCGGTCCGAACCGATCGGACACGGCTCGTGCTCGCGCGGAAAATCCCGCGCCAGCCGCGCGACCAGCGCCTTGGCCTTCTCGGCGTTCGAATTCAGCACGCGGATGATATCCTGCACAGTCACCGCATCATGCGCCGGGTGCCAGCAGTCGAAATCGGTGACCATCGCCACGCTGGCGTAGCAGATCTCGGCCTCGCGGGCGAGCTTGGCTTCCGGCATGTTGGTCATGCCGATCACCGAATAGCCCTGCGCCTTGTAGGTCAGGCTTTCCGCGAGCGAGGAGAATTGCGGACCTTCCATGCACAAATACGTGCCGCCGCGCGCGAACGCGATCGCTTCCGCTTCGGCCGCGGCGGCGAGATGTTTCACCAGCAACGGCGACACCGGATGCGCCATCGACACATGCGCGACGCAGCCTCTGCCGAAGAACGAGCTCTCGCGCTTGTGGGTGCGATCGACGAACTGGTCGACCAGCACGAAGGTGCCCGGCGGCAGCTCCTCCTTGAACGAGCCGCAGGCGGACAGCGCGACGAGGTCGGTGACCCCTGCCCGCTTCAGGACGTCGATATTGGCGCGATAGTTGATGTCGGGCGGAGACAGCGCATGTCCCGGGCCGTGTCGCGGCAGGAACACGATCGGCAGGCCGGCCATCTCGCCACGGCGCAACATCGCTGACGGCTCGCCCCACGGGCTCGTGATCGCCTCTTCGCGGACATTTTCCAGGCCCGGCAGGTCGTAGATGCCGGATCCGCCGATGATCCCGAGAACGGCTTTGGTCATGATTGCTCCTCACGCTCCCGCAACGGCGCCTTACTGCGGCGCAATATCGATGGCGTGACCGCGCGATGCAAGGCGATTCCGAGCGGAAGGTAAAGCAACCAGGGATGCGTAGCGCACGTCGAGCCAGCGCCGGCGGCCATTTGCTCCGTCATTCCGGGGCGATGCGAAAGCATCGAGCCCGGAATCTCGAGATTCCACAATTCGCAATTGCGAATTAGGGTTCACGCTTCGCGGGCCCCGGAATGACGAAGCATGGGTGGACGGCAAACCACGACCACTACTTCGCGACGAAGCCCGCCGCATTCATCAGCGAGGTATTGAGCTTGTCGTCATCCTGCAGGAACTCGACCATATCCTTGCCGGTGAGGAAGATCGGCTTCAACGCCTGCTTCTCCATGTAGTCCTTGTATTCGGCCGTCTGCGTCACTTTCTGGAACAGGTCGACATAGAACGCCTGCTGCTCCTGCGTGACCTTGCCGGGCAAGAACATCGCGCGCAGCATCAGATACTGCACGTCGAGCCCCTCTTCCTTGCAGGTTGGGATATCGTTCCAGGATTGCGTGTCGGTGACCTTGGTCTTGTAGGAGATGCGCTCCTTGTCGAACACGCAGAGCGCGCGAACCTGTCCGGCGCGCCAGACCTCGAGGTTTTCGCTGGGATTGTTGACGTTGGACTCGGTGTGGCCGCCGACCAGCTGGGTCGCGGCCTCGCCGCCGGATTTGTACGGCAGATAGGAGAATTTCGCGCCGGTCTTCTGCTCCATGAACACGGTCAGCACGTGATCCTCGCGCTTGGAGCCGGTGCCGCCCATCTTGAACGGCGCGCTCGCCGCCTTGGCGGCATCGATGAACTCCTTCACGGACTTCGGGCCGGATGCGTTGTCCCACAACACGAACTGGTCGAGCGCGATCACCGAAACCGGCGTGAGGTCGTGCCAGTTGAACGGAATCTTGGCCGACAGCGGCAGCATGTAGATCAGCGAATAGGCGATCAGCACCTTGTTGGGATCGCCCTCGCTGGACTTCATGTACATCAGCGCTTCGGCACCCGACGCGCCGCCCTTCAGCGAGACCACCATCGGCTGCTTCATCAGATTGTTCTTCTGGATCGCCGCCTGCATCATGCGCGCCATCTGGTCGGAGGCACCACCGGCGCCGGCCGCAACCACGATCTCGACCGGCTTGCTCGGCTCCCAGCCGGCGAAGGCCGGCGTGCTCAGCAAGAGGGCCACGATTGCAGCCGTGGCTTTCACAATCTGTCCCACGTGTTTCTTCCCTATCTATTTGTTCGGCTTGGCAAAACCTGCGAAGCGGCGGGTGCCGTCATTGTGCCGAGAATGACGGTGAGTTCAAGCCGCCGAACTGCCGCACGGCGTATGACTTTGGAATGAGGCGGGCGCAACGTTGCGAGGAGCAGGCCGCGTAAGATAGCCAAGGCGCGCCGCCTATTCGCTGTCGTCCCTGCGAAAGCAGGGACCCATAACCACAGGCGTTCGTTGTTGAAGCGAGCTGTGGCTCCAGCGCCATTCAACAATGGCCTTTGATGGTTATGGGTCTCGGGTCGCGCGGAGCCTGTCATCGGGCGGCGCTTCGCGCCGACCCGTTGGCTTGCCCGGGACGACACCGAATTTGTGAAAGCGATCCGCGACGCACGCAGCCCTGCGCGTCCCAAGCCTCTCGCCGCCGTTACTTGCCCTTGAAGTTCGGCGCGCGCTTGTTGAGGAACGCGTCCATGCCCTCGCGGAAATCGTCGCTCATATAGGCGCGCAGGATCAGATCCTCGCCTTCCTCGCGCGACAGCGTACGGCGAATGCGGCGCACCGCTTCCTTGGTCACCTCGAGTGTGATCGGCGCATGGCCGGCGACAAGCTTGGCGGTCTCGGTGGCGCGGCGCTGCAAGGTCTCGACGTCGGGCACGACTTCGTTCAACAGCCCGAGCGCGAGCGCTTCCGGCGCCTCGACGAGGCGCGCCTTGAAGATCAGATCCTTGGTCCGCGCCGGACCGATCAGCGAGACCAGCCGCGAGATGTTGGACATCGAGAGGCAGTTGCCGAGCGTGCGCGCGATCGGGAAGCCGATCCGCGTCGCCTCGGTGCCGATGCGGATATCGCAGCATGCGGCGATGCCTGCGCCGCCGCCGGTGCACGCGCCGGCGATCGCCGCGATCACAGGCACGCGGCACTGCTCGAGTGTTCCCAGCACGCGGTCGATCCGCGCCTCATAGTCCAGTGCATCCTGCGCGGTCTTGAACGCGCGGAACTGTGAGATGTCGGTGCCGGAAGCGAACGCCTTGTCGCCGGCGCCGGTCATGATCAGCGCCTTGATCGAGTGATCCTGATTGATGTTCTCGCAGATCGAGGCCATCTGCTCATACATCGCAAAGGTCAGCGCATTGCGAGCCTGCGGCCGGTTGAACGTGATGCGCGCGATCCCGTCCTCGACGGAATAGATCAGGTCTTCAGTCGGTGCGACGGGCGCGTTCATGTCTCGCTCTTTCTGTTCTTTGTGATTCGATTTCAGGCGACGGCCTTTTTAAGCAACGGCCTTGGAGGCCTGCGCGGCGTCGCGGCCCTTCAGGACTTCCATCGCCGCCAGCACGCCGCCGCCACGATGCGGCACCTTGGCCAGATCGAGGCCCATCTCGACACCGGACAGCGTGCCCATCAGCATCAGATCGTTGAAGTGACCGATATGTCCGATCCGGAACACCTTGCCCTTGACCTTGTTGAGGCCGGTGCCGAGCGACATGTCGAAATTCTCGAGCACGACCTTGCGGAAGTGGTCGGCATCGTGGCCGTCAGGCACCCGCACCGCGGTCAACGCCGGCGAATGCGCGCCCTGTTCCTGACACTGCGTCTCCAAACCCCAGACCTTGATGGCGGCACGGGTCGCTTCGCTGTGGCGCTTGTGGCGGGCGAAGACGTTGTCCAGCCCTTCCTCTTCCAGCATCTTCACCGCCTCGCGCAGGCCGAACAGCAGGTTGGTCGCGGGCGTGTACGGCCAGGTGCCGGCCTTGTTGATGTTGATGACCTCCTGCCAGTCCCAATAGGAGCGCATGCCCGGATTGGCCTTGGCCACCGCCAGCGCCTTCTCCGACACGGCGTTGAAGCCGAGGCCGGGCGGCAGCATCAGACCCTTCTGGGAGCCCGCGATCGAGACGTCGATGCCCCAGGCATCATGCTCATATTCGAGCGAGCCGAGGCCCGAGATGGTGTCGACCATCAGCAGCGCCGGATGCTTGAGGGTGTCGAGGATCTTGCGGACGTCGCGCGGATAGGTGACGCAGGCGGTCGAGGTCTCGTTATGGACCACGCAGACGGCCTTGATCTTGTGCGCCTTGTCGGCAGACAGCCTGGCCTCGATCTGCTCGAGGTCGGCGCCGTGGCGCCAGTCGCCCGGAATGAAGTCGACGTCGAGCTTGAACTTGTCGGCGATGCCATGCCACAGCATGGCGAACTGCCCGGTCTCGCACATCAAAACCTTGTCGCCGGGCTGCAGCGTGTTGACGATCGCAGCTTCCCAGGCGCCGGTCCCCGACGAGGGATAGATGATCACGGGCTGCTTGGTGCGGAACACACGCTGCATCGACGACATCACGGCAAAGCCGATCTCGGCGAATTCGGCACCGCGATGGTCCATGGTCGGCATGTCCATCGCCCGCAGCACCCGGTCCGGCACGTTGGTCGGTCCCGGAATCTGCAGAAAATGCCTTCCAGTATGCACGGTCATGAGCGTCTTTCCCGGTCTTGCCTTGGTCTTGGTAAGCCGCTCGCATATCACTATTCGCAGGCTTTGTCCTCGGCCCGGCGGGGGGCCGTCATGCATATCTGACGGCGCTCCGAGCGAGCCGACAGCCGCTCATTCGGCGGCCACCACCTTGCCCGGGGCTACCGGTTCGCTCGCCTCCTCGAACGGCCGCTCGGGGTGCATCAGGAACGCCGAGAAGCCGCCGAGCAGCAGCAGGCCCATCGACATCAGAAACGGCAGGTACCAGTTCCCGGTGGCGTCGATGACGAAGCCGGCGACCAGCGGAGAGACGATGGCCGCGAAAGCCGAGCCGGTGTTCATGATCCCCGCAGCGGTGCCGGAATATTTTGGTGCGATGTCCATCGGGATCGACCACATCGGGCCGATCACGAGCTCGGCGCAGAAGAAGCCGGCCGACAGGCAGAGCGCGACCACCGTGATGTCGTGAACGAACAGGATCGGCATCAGCGACAGCAGCGCGCCCGCGAATCCCACGACCGTCACGCTGAGCCGCGCCAGACGCACATTGCCTGATCGTTCCAGGATGCGGTCGGAGATCACGCCGCCGATGCTGTCGCCGATCACCCCGGCGAAGAACACGCCGGATGCGAACAGCGCCGAGTTCTTCAGATCGAGGCTGTAGTTGTTCTTGAAGAACAGCGGCAGCCAGTTGAGGTAGAGCCACAGGCACCAGCCGTAGCAGAAATAGGTCAGCGTCACCGGCCACATTCGCTGCAACAGCGGTCCCCACGGCACCTTCGGCCGCTCGCCTTTCGGCCGCGGCGGCAATGTCGCGAGTTCGGCGGCGGTGATCGAGCGATGGTCCCGCGGCTCGTTGCGGAAGTACCAGACCCACACGACACCCCAGATGAGGCTGACGATGCCGAGCACGACGAATGCGCCGCGCCATGTCAACCAGAGGATCAG
Organism: Bradyrhizobium oropedii; assembly: GCF_020889685.1. GTDB lineage: Bacteria > Pseudomonadota > Alphaproteobacteria > Rhizobiales > Xanthobacteraceae > Bradyrhizobium > Bradyrhizobium oropedii. The sequence goes on along the minus strand of NZ_JACMYO010000001.1, from coordinate 183,729 downwards.
GAGCGCGACGACGGGCGGGGTGATGGCATTGCCGAGCCGCGCGAACGAATGCGTCAGACCTTGCGCGAAGCCGCGGCGGTTGGCCGGCGTCCAATACTGCATGGCGCGCGTCGCGGTCGGGAACGTCGCGCCTTCGCCGAACCCCAGCGCGAAGCGCGCGACGAACAGCGCAGCAAGGCCATCGACAAAGCCGGTCATGACGGTTGCCGCGGCCCAGATCATGCCGCACCAGAACAGGGTCTGGCGTGGCCCGAAGCGATCGCCGACCCAGCCGCCGATCACCTGGAACAGCAGATAGGGATAGGCGAAGGCCGAGAACACCAGGCCGAGCTGGGTGTTGGATAGACCAAGCTCCTTCTGGATGTCGCCGGCGGCGGTGCCGATGTTCACCCGGTCGACATAGGTGATGAAATACATCACGCAGAGCATGGCCAACACGACATGGGTGGCCTTGAACCGAAGCCTCATATCCCCCTCCCTGATCTGCGTTTCTGTTTGTCTTGTGGGTGAGCGGCTAGGTGCCGACCACCTTCAGATGCGACGCGTTGCGCTGGTCGCGCTGCTCCAGCAGCCGCATGGCGGCCTCGACACCGCCCGAGCGATGCGGCACGCCGGCGACCGACAGCCCCATCTCGACACCGGTGAGCGCGCCCAGCAGCGTCAGCTCGTTGCACTCGCCGAGATGACCGATGCGGAACACCTTGCCGGCGACCTTCGACAGGCCGGCCCCGAGCGACATGTTGAAATTGTCGAGCACGACCTGGCGATACTGATCCGCGTCATGGCCGGGCGGCATCAACACCGCGGTCAGCACCGGCGAGAACTCCGAGGGCTCCTGGCACAGCACTTCGAGCCCCCATTGATTGACGGCGGCGCGCGTGGCGGCGGCCAGCCGCTGATGGCGGGCGAACACCTTGTCGAGCCCCTCCTCCAGCAGCATCGCGATCGCTTCGCGCAGCCCGTAGAGCAGGTTCGTCGCCGGCGTATAGGGGAAGAAGCCCTTGGCGTTCGGCTTCAGCATCTCCTCCCAATCGAAATAGGAGCGCGGCATCTTGTTGCTGCGCGACGCGGCGCGGGCCTTTTCCGAGATGGCGTTGAAGCCGAGGCCGGGCGGCAGCATGAAGCCCTTCTGGGAGCAGCTGACGCTGACATCGACCTTCCACTCGTCGTGCCGGTAATCGACCGAGCCCAGCGAGGAAATCGTATCGACCATCAACAGCGCCGGATGTGAGGTGCGGTCGATGGCGGCACGGATGTCACCGATCCGGCTGGTCGCGCCGGTCGAGGTCTCATTGTGGACGACCATCACCGCCTTGATGCTATGCGCGGTGTCGGCTGCGAGCTTGGCCTCGATCTGGGCGGGGTCGGCGCCGCGGCGCCAGTCGCCGGGAATGAAGTCGACCTCGATGCCGAAACGGCCGGCCAGCTGCCGCCACAGCGTGGCGAAGTGACCGGTCTCGACCATCAGGACCTTGTCGCCGGGCGACAGCGTGTTGACGATCGCGGCTTCCCAGGCGCCGGTCCCCGACGACGGGAAGATCACCACCGAGCCTTTGGTCTGGAATATCCTGGCGCTGCCCTCCAGCACCGTCCGGCCAAGCGCGGCGAACTCCGCGCTGCGGTGGTCGATGACCGGCATGTCCATCGCGCGAAGAATGCGATCCGGGACCGGGCTCGGCCCTGGAATCTGTAGAAAATGGCGCCCTTGATGCATGAGAACCTCCCTATCGCCGGATTTTGACCCTTCGAGAACCTATTTTGCATTCATTTCTTGAATTTTCAATCCAATTTTGGTATTCGATTGAGAACATCGACGCGACCGCATCGACAAACTATTGTTCAGAATATGAAATCTGCGATTCCCGAAACCGGGGTTCCGATCACCCAACCGGCCGCCGGCAACGGCAGCGATCGCCAGGAAGCCTCGCTTCACGGCGAGGTGCTGCTGCGCCTCCGCGACTACGTGGTGGAAGGCAACATTCCCGAGGGCGCCCGCGTTCCGGAACGGCAGCTCTGTGAAATGCTGGGGATCTCCAGGACGCCGCTCCGCGAGGCGCTCAAGGTGCTGGCCGCCGAAGGCCTGATCGAGCTGCTGCCCAATCGCGGCGCGCGGGTGCGCCAGCTCAGCCAGCGCGACCTCGAGGAATTGTTCGACGTGATGGCCGGGCTGGAGAGCCTCGCCGGACGACTGGCCTGCGAGCTGATCACCGACGAGGAAATCGCCGCGATCGAACGGTTGCATTACGAGATGTACGGCCACTATCTGCACCGCGACATGCACGGCTATTTCCAGATCAATCAGCAGATCCACGAGAGCATCGTCGCGGCCGCGCGCAACGAGACGCTGAAGACGACCTACGCCAATTTCGCGGGTCGGATCCGGCGCGTGCGCTATTCTGCCAATTTCGCCCGCAAGCGGCAGCGCTGGGGCGAGGCGATGCGCGAGCACGAGGCGATCCTCGATGCGCTGCGCCGCCGCGCAGCAAGCGAGCTCAGTGACATCCTGTTCCAGCACCTGCGCAACAAGCGATCCGCCGCGATCGATCACCTCGCTGAAGGCCGGGACGCCGGCCTGGAAACGGCGCCTCAGGGCGACTAATGGATGGGCCCGAGGGTCGCGATCGGATCGCGATCCTTGCTCATTTTGAATTCATAATGTAATTCTCAAATCGAGAGAATGCATAATCCATGAGCAGGCGCCCGCGTCGCGTCGTGGATCACATCGGATCTGGGATGAAGAACGCCTCATCGCTCGAACAGCGCCTGCGGTCCGAACTGACCGGCGACGTCTTCTTCGATGCCTTCAACCGCGGCCGCTACGCGACCGATGCCTCGTTCTACCAGATCATGCCGGCCGGCGTGGTGGTGCCGCGCACCGTCGATGAGGCACTGCGGACGCTTTCGATCGTGCGCGACGCCGGGCGGATCGTGACCCCGCGCGGCGGCGGCACCTCGCAATGCGGCCAGACCGTCAATGACGGCATCGTGGTCGATCTCTCCAAGCACCTGAACCGGATCGTCTCGCTCGACGTCGAGAATCGCACGTGCGTGGTCGAGCCGGGCATCGTGCTCGACGACCTCAACCGCCAACTGAAGAAGCACGGGCTGTGGTTTCCGGTCGATGTCTCGACCGCGTCGCGCGCCACCATCGGTGGCATGGCCGGCAACAATTCCTGCGGCGGCCGCTCGCTGCGCTACGGCACGATGCGCGACAACACGCTGGCGATGGATGCCGCGCTCGCCGACGGCACGCTGCTGCATTTCGGCGAGGTGCCGCGCGACCTGACACGGATCAATCCTCCCGACAGCGGATCGAAGCTGTTTCGCGACATGCTCGATCTCGGCGAGCGCGAGGCCGCCGAGATCGCTGATAAATTCCCCAAGGTGCAGCGCCGCGTCGGCGGCTATAACCTCGATGCGCTGGTGCCACGCAACGCGCCGAACAACATGGCGCATCTGCTGGTCGGTTCGGAAGGCACGCTCGCCTTCACGACGCAGGTCGAGCTGAAGCTGTGGCCTGTGATCCGCAACAAGGCGCTCGGCGTCTGCCATTTCGGCAGCTTCTACGAGGCAATGGATGCGGCCCAGCATCTGGTGAAGCTGCGGCCCATTGCCGTTGAGCTGGTCGATCGCACCATGATCGCGCTCGGCCGCGAGATCGCCATGTTCCAGCCGATCATCTCGGCAGCCGTGCGCGGCGATCCGGACGCGATCCTGGTGGTCGAGTTCGCGGAAGAGGACCAGGCCGATAATCTCGCCCGTCTCAGGCAGCTCGGCGAGCTGATGGGCGATCTCGGCTTCGGCTGGGACAAGCCGCAGCGCAAATGGGGCGGCGTGGTCGAGATCGTCGAGCCCGCGCTGCAATCCGGCATCGCCGATTTCCGCGCTGCCGGCCTCAACGTCATGATGTCGATGAAGCAGGAGGGCAAGCCGGTCTCGTTCGTCGAGGATTGCGCGGTACCGTTGCCGCATCTCGCCGACTACACCGAACGGCTCAACGCGGTGTTTGCCAGGCACGGCACCCGCGGCACGATGTATGCGCATGCCTCCGAGGGCTGCCTGCATGTGCGCCCGGTGCTCAATCTCAAGCTCGAGAAGGACGTCAAGGCAATGCGCGCCATTGCCGAGGAAGCCTTCGCCATGGTGCGCGAATACAAGGGCTCGCATTCCGGCGAGCATGGCGACGGCCTGGTGCGCTCGGAATTCCACGAGACCATGTTCGGTAAGCGCATCGTCGCCGATTTCCGCGAGGTCAAGCAGCGCTTCGACCCGACCAACACGCTCAACCCGGGCAAGATCGTCGATCCGCCCAGGATGGACGACCGATCGCTGTTTCGATTTTCGCCGGATTATCGCGTCGGCGAGTTGAAGACGGCGCTCGACTGGTCGGCCTATCCCGGCGCCGGCGGCGGTTTCCAGGGCGCGGTCGAGATGTGCAACAACAACGGCGCTTGCCGCAAGCTCGAAGGCGGCGTGATGTGCCCGTCCTATCGTGCGACACGCAATGAAAAGGACGTCACCCGCGGTCGCGCCAACACGCTGCGGCTCGCGATCTCGGGCCAGCTCGGGCCGGACGCGCTCGCTTCCGACGAGATGATGGACACGCTGAAACTCTGCGTCTCCTGCAAGGCCTGCCGCCATGAGTGCCCGACCGGCGTCGACATGGCCAAGATGAAGATCGAGGTGCTGGCCGCGCGCGCCGCGACGCATGGCCTGTCGCTGCGCGACCGGCTGGTCGGCTACCTGCCGCGCTATGTCGATCTCGCCTCGCGTTTTGCGCCGATCGCAAACTGGCGCAACCGCAGCCCGCTGCTGCGCGGCCTGTTCGAGACGCTCGCCGGGATCAGCGCCAAGCGCGCACTGCCGGAATTTCGTCGCGACACTTTCCGGCCCGACGCCGAGGTGCTGGGTCCGCCGGACGGACGTGAAGTGGTGCTGTTCGCCGACACGTTCAACCGCGGTTATGAGCGCGAGAATCTCGACGCCGCGGTTGAGGTCCTGATCGCCGGCGGTTATCGCGTGCATCTGCCGAGTCCGTTGGATGGCGTCCGGCCGCCGTGCTGCGGACGCACGTTCCTGTCGGCCGGACTGGTCGAGCAGGCCCGTGCCGAGCTCGACCGGCTGGTTTCGACCTACGCACCGTTCGCGGCGCGCGGCGTGCCGATCATCGGCCTCGAGCCGAGCTGCCTTCTCACGTTGCGCGACGAACTGCTGTCGCTGCGATCGGATGGGGCCGCGAAGTCCGTCAGCGCTCACGCCTTGCTGTTCGAGGAGTTTCTGGTGCGAGAAGCGGAGGCCGGACGCCTCGCCCTCCCGCTTGGCGCGGTCGCCGGAAAAGCGGTCGTGCACGGTCATTGCCACCAAAAATCCTTTGGTGCGTTCAAGCCGGTGGAGAAGGTGCTGCGCCTGGTGCCTGGCCTCGAGGTCAAGACCATCGAGTCGAGTTGCTGCGGCATGGCCGGCGCATTCGGCTATGGCGCGGAGACCTATCAGGCCTCGATCGAGATGGCCGAGCTCTCGCTGCTCCCTGCGGTCCGCAGCGCCGATCAGGACACGCTGATCGTGGCCGACGGCACCTCGTGCCGGCACCAGATCAAGGACGGCAGCGGCCGCACGCCGCTGCATGTCGCCAGCGTATTGGCGATGAGCCTGAAACGTGCGAAATCGAATTCCGACAAATTGTTACCGAAAAAGGAAGAGGCCCATGGCTGAGCTTACTCTCGATACTGCCCGCAAGATTCTGGATGCCGCTCTCGCCAAGGGCGTCGAGAAGAAGCTGAAGCCGCTGGTCGTCACCATCCTCGACGCGCGCGGCGCCGTGAAGGTGACGGCCGCGCAGGACGGCACCAGCCTGATGCGGGCCGAGATCGCCCATGGCAAGGCCTATGGCGCGCTGGCGCTGGGGATGGGATCGCGGGCGCTGTACCAGCGCGCGCAGGAGCAGGCCTATTTCATCGATTCCGTGAACACGCTGGCGCAGGGCCGGCTGGTGCCGGTCCCCGGCGGCGTGCTGATCATGGACGGCTCGACCCTGCTCGGCGCCGTCGGCGTCAGCGGCGACACCTCAGACAATGACGAGACCTGCGCCGTGGCCGGCATCGAAGCCGCCGGCCTGAAGGCCAACGCGGGCTAGAACGCGACCGATTTGGTCGAATGGCCGCGTTCGCGGAGGCTCCTCTCACCCGGAACGCGTCGCGCGATGCGTTCCGACTCTCCCCACAGACGGGCCGGAGCGAGCAAGCACGATTTCGGAATAATGGAAATAGAGCACTGATTTGCCCGACGTGTCAAGCTGTCTTGTCGAACGCCGGCCGCCATAGGCTCCTTTGCATGGGGTTGTTTTCGATATTTTGACAGTGCGCGCCTGCGGCGGCCGCACGCGGGCGAGGTGAAGACGCCCGGTGATGCCTCAGCGTCCGGTCCAGGTCGGCTTGCGCTTCTCACCAAAAGCCTTGAGGCCTTCCTTGGCGTCCTCGGTCATCGCAAGCAGCGCGATCTGGCTTTCGGTGTAGGCGATGCTTTCGTCGAACGACATCGAGGCGATCGCGCGCATCGCGTATTTGCCGCGGCGGATCGCGGTCGGTGACTTGTCGACGATGCGGCCGATCAGCCAATCGACCTTGGCGTCGAGTTCGGCCGCCGGCACCACGTAGTTGAGAAGGCCCGCAGCCTTGGCAGTCGCGGCGTCGAACGGCTCGCCGGTCAGCGCCCATTCGTTGATGAGGCGTGCGGGGGCGATCGATTGCAGCAGGCTCAGCACCTGCATCGGAAACACACCGACCTTCACCTCGGGCAGGCCGAAGATCACGCCATCGGCGGCCACCGCCATGTCGGTCATGCACAGCAGCCCCATGCCGCCGGCCATGCAGACCCCCCCGACCCGCGCGATCGCGGGCTTGGTCGCATTCTGCGACAGCCGCAGCAGATCGGCGTAGTCGACATTCGGACGCGAAAAGTCCATCGAGAACGCCGCGCCGCTGTTCTGCAGATCGGCGCCGGCGCAGAACGCCTTGTCGCCCGCGCCGGTCAGCACGATGACGCGCACGTCCTTGTCGTCATGCGCCTCGCGATAGCCCCGCGCGATGCCCGCGATCACACCGGCATTGAGCGCGTTGCGCTTGTCCGGGCGGTTGATCGTGATCCAGAAGGCCTGCCCGCGCTTCTCGAGAAGAACGCTGTTGTCGGTCATGTTTCCTGCCTGTTTTCTTAGCCGTGCGCTGTTGTCAGTCGACATTTGCGGCAGGATCGGCGCCGACTGCAAGCAGGATTATGCGGCGGCGGGCGCCTTCCTGATCCAGACCTTGTTGTCGTGGAACGCGGCGCCGCCGAGCGGTGCGACGGCCTCCGCGCCGGTCAGCATGTTGATGCCGCGCCCGCCGATATGGGACTTGTTGGGGTGGATCGACTCGGCGATCAGCACGCCGCGGCGGACGCCGTCGAACAGCTTCGCGGTGAGCGTCGTCTCGCCACGCATGTTGCCGAGCGTCACGGCATCGCCGTCGGCGATCGACAGGCCGGCCGCATCGTCGGGATGGATCATCACGGTCGGCACGCCCTCGCGAGCCTGCGACGACGGCGTTTCGTTGAAGCTGGTGTTGAGGAAGCTGCGCGACGGCGACGTCGCGAGCCGGAACGGATGCTGCGCGTCCGCCTCCTCGATGATGGTCCAGTGGTCGGGCAGCGAGGGCATCTTGTCCCATGCACCCATCAGCCCGCCTGAGCCGACCGGGACCTTGCCCCAATCCACCCTGAAGTGGAATTTCTTGTCGGCATGGGCGAAGCCGTCGAGATAATGCGAGGTGCGGAAGTCCGGCTGCAGATCGCGCCAGATATCAGCCTCGAGCGCTTCGATGTTGCCGTGGCCGCTCTTCTTCAGCGTCGCATCGATCAGTTCGCGCGCCGCCATGTCGAAGCCGGGATGCACGGCATTGAGGCGGCGGCCGAGCCCCTGCATCACTTCGTGATTGGAACGGCACTCGCCGGGCGGATCGATCAGCTTCGGGCCGACCGAGATGTGCTGATGACCGCCGCCGTAATAGAGGTCGTCGTGCTCCATGAACATGGTCGCCGGCAGCACGATGTCGGCCATCTGCGCCGTCTCGGTCATGAACTGCTCGTGCACTGCAACGAACAGATCCTCGCGGGCAAAGCCGTGCCGCACCAGCGCCTGCTCGGGCGCCACCGTCATTGGATTGGTGTTCTGGATCAGCATCGCCTTGACCGGCCCGCCGCCGCGCAGCGCTTCGGTATCGCCGGTCAGGATCCGGCCGATCTTCGACTGATCGAGAACCCGCGTGGTGGGATCGATCGCGTCGTGGCCTTCGATGATCGATTCGTCGAAGCGCCAGATCCCGGCATTGTTGAAGAACGCGCCGCCGCCTTCGTATTGCCAGGCGCCGGTCACCGCGGGAATGCAGGTCGCAGCGTGCATCTGCGCCGCACCGTTGCGGCTGCGGGTGAAGCCGTAGCCAAGACGGAAGAACGAGCGCTTGGTGGTCCCGACCAGCCGCGCGAATGCCTCGATCTCCTCGACCGGCACGCCCGAGATCGCCGACGCCCATTCCGGCGTGCGGGTCTTCAGATGCGCTTCCAGCTCATCGGGGCAATCGGTATAGCGCGCCAGATAATCGCGATCGGCAAATCCCTCGCGGAACAGCACGTGCATCACGGCGCAGGCGAAGGCGCCATCGGTCCCCGGCCGCAGCAGGATCTTGATATCGGCCTGCTTCATGGTCTCGTTGTTGTAGACGTCGACCGCCGCGATCTTTGCGCCGCGCTCCTTCCGCGCACGCGATGCATGCGTCATCACGTTGACCTGGGTATTCACCGGATTGGTGCCCCAGATCACGACGAGGTCGGAGACGCCCATCTCGCGCGGGTCGACGCCGGCAATCTTGCCGGTCCCGGCGGCAAAGCCGATGCGCGCGATGGTTGAACAGATCGTGCCGTAGAAGCGCGAATACTTCTTCACATGCGACAGCCGGTTGAGGCCGTCGCGCATCACGAGCCCCATGGTGCCCGCGTAGTAATAGGGCCAGACCGACTCGGCGCCGAACTCGCGTTCCGCGGCGTCGAAACGCGCCGCGATCTCGTCCAGCGCCTCGTCCCATGAGATCCGCGCGAACTGGCCGGAGCCCTTCGGCCCGGTCCGGCGCAGCGGATGCATCAGCCGCTCCGCATGATGAATTCGCTCGGCGTAGCGCGCGACCTTGGCGCAGACCACGCCGGCCGTATAGGTCTGTTGCTTGGAGCCGCGGACCCTGCCGATCGAGCGTCCGTCGATCACCTCGACGTCGAGCGCACATGCCGAGGGGCAATCGTGCGGACAGGTTGAATGACGAATATCGACCTTGGCATGCTGGTTCATGCCAAATTGGTAACATCAAATATCCCCTCCGCCGAGGGGCATTATTGCCCCAGTCCGGGCGAAAACCGTGCATGAGCCATGCGGCAAGCGCCGAGACCGGAATGCTAACCGCCCGCCCCGACGATTAAACGCGGAAGATGCGGGTGTAGCGCGCCTTGATCGATTCCCCTTCCCGCTCCACCGCCACGGGATCGTCCTTCATCGTCTTGATGTCCTTCAGCGGCTTGCGCCCGGCCTTCTCCTGGGCCTGCGCGTGGACGGACCTGAGGCCACCGATCTCGACATTGAGCTGCTGCCCTTCGCGTCCGAGCGCGAACGACTGAAACAGCCTGGCAGCATTCGGATGCGGACAATCCTTGAAGATCCCATTCGGGCCAACAATGATCGGCGACCCCTCGGTGGCGTAGACCGGCTCGACCGGGCGGCCCATCTCCTTCATCTGAAAGATGTTGTACTCGTTGCCGTCGGCCATCACCGCGCGCTCGCCGAGATCGAGCTTCTTCGGCGGATCGGTCGAGGACTGCACCTGCATGATGTTCTGCCTGGCGAGCTGCTCGAAAAAGGTCCAGCCGAGATCGCGCTGCATCTGATAGGTCGCGGTCATGATGGTGCCACTGTAGCCCGGATGCGCCATCAATGGCGGGCTTGCGGTACGCCTTGGTGTTTGTCGCTGTGTTGCTGATCGTATCGATATCATCCTCACACGCGGATGCCGAAGACTATCCCGCGCGACCGGTCAGGATCATCGTTCCCTTCGGTCCCGGCGGTCCGGCCGATGTCGTCGCGCGACAGATCGGCAACATCTTGCAGGAAGGCCTCGGCCAGCCCTTCGTGGTCGAGAACCGCACGGGTGCGGGCGGCGTGATCGGCACGCTCGAGGTCGCCAAGGCACCGGCCGATGGCTACACGCTTCTGATGATGTCGAACACCCAGACCGCAAATGAATCGCTGGTGCCGCAACGCAAATATGAGCTGATGCAGGACCTGACGCCGATCGCGCCCCTGAACTCCTCGGATCTCGTGATCGCGGTCCACCCCGACGTGCCGGCAAAGACCCTGCAGGAATTCATCGCCCTTGCCAAAGCCCAACCCGGGAAGCTGAACTATGCCTCGTCAGGTCAGGGCACGCCCTACCACATGGCCGGCGAATTGTTCAAAGCCACGGCCGGGATCGACCTCGTGCACGTGCCCTATCGCAACAGCGGCGAGGCCCGCAGCGGCATCATCGGCGGCCAGGTCCAGATGATGATCGATGCGGTTCCGGCGATGGCACCGAATGTCGGCGAAAGCCAGGTGCGCGCGCTCGCAACAACCGGCAAGACACGTTCCGCGGTCCTGCCCAATGTTCCGACTGTGGCGGAGGCAGGCGTTTCCGGATACGAGGCGACGATCTGGCTCGGCCTGATGGCCCCGGCGGGTACGCCTAAGCCGATCATCGACAAGCTCAACACAGCCGTGAACGCCGCAATCAGGCGGCCGGATGTCGAGAAGCTGTGGGCCGCGCAGGGCGCGGTGCCGATGACAATGACGCCGGAGGCGTTCGACCAATTCCTGCGCGCCGATATCGTGAAGTGGGCAGATGTCGTCAGGCGGCTGGACAAAGCCCAATAAGCAAGCTGCGGCAAGATGTGGCGATGGAACTGCGGACATGAAGACGTTGAACATCTTGAGTGGCGGCGCGGCGCAAGGCCTGGTGCGTAGCCTGGAGCCGGCGTTCAAGACCGAAACCGACCTCGGCATTGCCGGCGATTTCGGCGCGGTCGGCGCCATGGCCGACAGGCTGCGCGCCGGCGTTCCGACCGACATCGTCATCCTGACCGCCGCCCTGATCGCGCAGCTTGCCGACGAAGGACTGGTTGTGCGGTCGTCGATCACCGACATCGGTCGCGTTGAAACTGCTCTTGCAGTTCGTGCCGGCGATCCATTGGTCAGCGCCAACAACGCGATCAGCCTGCGCGCGGCGCTGCTCGCGACGGACGCGATCTTCGTGCCCGATACCAGGGCGTCGACAGCCGGAATTCACGTTGCCAAAGTGCTCGCGCAACTCGACATCGCCGAAATCGTCGCTGACCGGCTGAAAGTCTTTCCGAACGGCGCGACGGCGATGCGGCATCTGGCCGAGTCCCGTGACCGGCGGCCGATCGGCTGCACGCAATCGACCGAGATCATCAGCACCGGAGGCGTCGTGCTGTCGGGCACCTTGCCGCCGGGATGCGGGCTCGCGACCATGTATACGGCCGCCATTCCGACGCACGCAGCAGCTGCATCGCAGGCGCACCGCCTGATCGCGCTGCTGACCTCGGCGAAGACGTCCGAACTACGCAACCAGGCCGGCTTTGTCTCCGGCTGACGCGGACTTCCCGGGACGCGCGCGCTGCTCGTTTGCGTTCCGTGCTGTCATCATATACTAATATATTAGTTTTGGGAGCAACGATGGCCGCCCGCTCGCCGAAAAAGCCGGAGCTCCGCAACCGCGCCGGCCACAGGCGGACGGGCCGTCCGCGGACTGCAACGGCAGCGGCTCGGATCTATGCCGAGCTGCGCGCCGAACTCGTCGCGTTGCAGCGCAAGCCAGGCGACCCGATCCTCGAGACCGAGATCGCACGCGCATATGGCGTCAGCCGGACGCCGGTGCGGGAAGCCATTCTGCGGCTGTCGGACGAAGGCCTGGTCGAGATCTTCCCGCAATCCGGCATCTTCGTATCGCGCATCCCGCTCGCCGCCCTCCCCGAAGCGATCATCGTCCGCCGATCGCTGGAGGAAACCACGACCCGGATGGCAACCGAGCGCGCCAGCGCGAGCCAGATCCTTGGCCTGCGCGCGATTCTCGAACGCCAACGCGAGGCGGAGACGGCCGGGGATCGCGACGCCTTCCATCAGGCCGACGAGGCCTTTCACGCCGCCATCGCTGATGTTGCCGGACACCCCGGCATCTGGAAGCTGATCCTGCAGGTCAAGGTTCACGTCGACCGCTTCCGATGGCTCACCCTGCCGCAGCGCGGACGGATGGCCGAAGTCATCGCCGAGCATGAAGCCGTCATGGCCGCGATCGAGGCACGCGACCCGGCATCTGCCGGGATCGCGATGGCCAGACATCTCGAACGGCTCCTGGCCGACATCTCGGCGACCCAGCGCAACAATCCGGAGTTCTTCGACGAGCAAGGCCAACCGGCATGACCGCGGCCGGACTCCGGCCAGCAGTTTTGGAAGGAAACAACATGAACCGTACGGATCGATCGCAGCACCGCGGCGCCGGGCTCAACCGCCGCGACCTCATCAAGATCGGCGCCGGCCTTGGCGCGATCGCGGCGACCTCAGCGCAGACAGCGGTTGCCCAATCGAAAGCCGTCTTCAAGGCATCCGACGTCCAGCCTCCGGGCTACCCGACCGTGGTCGCGACAGAAAATCTCGGCAAGAAGCTCGCGGCGGCGACCAACGGCCGCCTGTCGCTGCAGATGTTCCCCTCGATGCAGCTCGGCGGTGAGAAGGAAACCATCGAGCAAACCCAGATCGGCGCGATCCAGATGTTGCGCGTCAGCGCGGGCTCGATCGGCCCCATCGTCGACGACATCAACGTCGTCAACATGCCCTTCCTGTTCAAGAACATGGCGCACGCCGAGCGAATGATGGATGGCCCGATCGGCCAGGAGCTGCTGGACAAGATCACCGCGAGCCCCAATGCCGGCCTGGTCGCCCTGTGCTGGATGAATTCAGGAGCGCGCAGCCTCTACAACACCAAGCATTCGATCAAGACGATCGCCGACATCAAGGGCCTCAAGTTCCGCGTCATCGGCAATCCGATCTTCATCGACATGATGAATGCGCTTGGCGGCAACGGCGTCGCGATGGGCTACGATCAGGTGTTCAGCGCGCTGCAGACCGGCGTCATCGACGGCGCCGAGAACAATCCGCCGAGCTATGTCTTCAGCAATCACTACACCGCGGCGAAGCACTTTACGCTCACCGAGCATTTGATCGTGCCCGAGCTGCTGGTGTTCTCGAAACGGGCCTGGTCCGCGCTGTCAGCCGATGACCAGACGCTGATCAGGAAGCTTGCCCGCGACGCGCAGATGGAAGAGCGCGGGCTCTGGAACACCTACGAGCAGCAGGCCATGGACAAAGCGAAAGCGGCCGGGTGCGAGATCATCGAGATCGCCGACAAGGCGCCATTCCAGAACGCGGTCAAGCCGGTGTGGGACAAATATGGCCCGAAATACCAGGACATGATCGGACGTATCCAGTCTGCCTGACACCGCACCACACGGGAAATCGTTATCCTACAGGAAATGACATGGCCGGATCATATCGCCGCGCGATGGACTATCTGTATCTTGCCTGCGTCATCACGGGCTCTGCAGCACTGGTGCTGATTTCAGCAGTCATCCCCTGGGCGGTGTTCACGCGCTACGTGCTGAATAGCGCCGCATCCTGGCCCGAGCCGCTCGCGGTGTTGCTCACCATCGTCGTGACGTTCATCGGTGCAGCCGCCGGCTATCGGCTCAACCTGCACATGAACGTCGCATATTTCGCCAACAAGCTGCCTGACCCATTGCGCAGCCTCGCCGACCTCGTCGTCCAGCTGCTGATGGGGCTGATCGCCCTGTTCATGGTCATCTGGGGTTGTCGGCTCGTCGAGGTGACCTGGCACAACACGATCGCCGACTTCCCGTCGCTTTCGGTCGGCGTCACCTATCTTCCAATTCCGATCGGCGGCGCCTGCCTGCTGCTGTTCATCATCGAGCGGATTTTCCTGGGTGCGCCGCCCGATCCGATCGCACCACACCGCGACTTATCCGCCGATTGATCGCGAGAGGCCTACGATGGACATCCTCATTCTGCTCGCGACGATGCTGCTCTGCTTCCTGATCGGCATGCCGATCGCCTACTCGCTGGCGATGGCGGCGATCATCGGCGCCTTGTGGATCGGCATTCCCCTGGAAGCGGTGATGCTGAAGATCTCCGACGGCGTCAGCAAGGTCGCGATGCTGACGATCCCGTTCTTCGTACTGGCCGGCGCGATCATGGCGGAGGGCGGCATGGCGCGGCGGCTGGTTGCGTTTGCCGACGTGCTGGTTGGACTGACCCGTCTGCGCGGCGGCCTGTCGATCGTCAACGTGCTTGCGACGACCTTCCTGAGCGGCATTTCCGGATCGGCGGTCGCCGATACATCCGCCATCGGCTCGGTGATGATCCCGCAGATGGAAAAGAACGGCTATCCGCGCGTGTTCGCGACCAACCTGACGATCACCTCGTCGGTTCAGGCCCTGCTGGTGCCGCCGAGCCACAATGCGGTGCTCTACTCGCTTGCGACGGGCGGAACGATCTCGATCAGCGCGCTCTTCATGGCCGGCGTGTTCCCGGGGCTGCTGCTCGGCTTCTCGCTGATCATTCTGTGCCTGGCCGTCGCCTATCGCGAAAAGCACCCGCATGGCCAGACCGTACCGGCCAAAGAGGCGATCCGGATCGCCATCGATGCCGCCTGGGGCCTCATCACCCTCGTCATCATCCTGGGCGGGATTCTCGGCGGCATCTTCACCGCCATCGAAGCCGGCGCGATCGCCTGCATCTGGGCGTTCTTCGTCACGATGTTCATCTATCGCGACTATCGCTGGCGCGATTTGCCGGTGCTGCTCCATCGCACATTGCGCACGGTCGCGATGGTGATGACGCTGATCGCCTGCGCCTCCAGCGTCGGCTACATCATGGCGCTGACGCAGATGCCGGCCAAGATGACCGCGTTCTTCCTGTCGATCTCCGACAACAAGTACGTCATCCTGCTCCTGATCAACGTGCTGCTGCTGGTGCTCGGCACGCTCGTCGACATGGCGCCATCGATCCTGATCGCAACGCCGATCCTGTTGCCGGTCATGAAGAACTTCGGCGTCGATCCGGTTCATTTCGGCATGATCATGCTGCTCAATCTCGGCATCGGCCTGTGCCACCCACCGGTCGGAGCCATTCTGTTTGTCGGCTGCGCGGTCGGCAAGGTCACGATCGAGCAGGTCATGCGCAAGATCTGGCCGTTCTACGCGGTGATGTTCTTTGTCCTGATGTGCGTGACGTATCTCCCGGAGATCTCGCTGTGGCTGCCGCGGCAGCTCCAGGTCCTGCACTGAGCGCACCGGCATCTTGCAGATCAACATTGCGCAACACGCACAGCGTGCGATCTTGCGATCGCTCGCCGGCATCCATAGGCTCCCCGCCATAACAAAAGACAGGGAGGCGATCGTCATGACCACAAGGCGGAATTTCCTGAAATCGGGAGCGTCGGCGGCGGCAGGCATCGTGTTCTGCAGCTGCGGGCTCGTCCACAACGCTAATGCGCAGCAACCGCGGCAGAAGTTGCCGGTCACCGTCGATGGCAAGCGCGTCAAGACCATCGACATCCATTCGCATTGCCACTTCCGCGAGGCGGGCGCCCTGCTCGGTGCCGACGCCGGAAAGCTGCAACTGCCACCGGTCAACGGCGCCACTGAAGCCTTTGTCGAGATCGACAAACGTCTGGCTGCGATGGATGCGCAGGTTGTCGATATGGAAGTGCTTTCGATCAACCCGTTCTGGTACGACCGCGACCGCGATCTTGCGGGGAAGATCGTCAAGATCCAGAACGAAAAGCTCGCCGAACTCTGCGCCTCGAAGCCCGAGCGGTTCGCAGCCTTCGCCTCGCTGACGCTGCAGGCGCCGGACCTTGCGGTGCAGGAGCTGGAAACGGCGGTCAAGAAACAGGGACTGAAGGGTGCGGCGATCGGCGGTGTCGTCGACGGCGTCGAATTCTCCGATTCCAGATTTCATCCCGTATGGGCAAAGGCTGAGGAACTCGGTGTCCCCCTGTTCATCCATCCGCAGGGCGTGCCCGAGCTCAACAAGCGACTGTCAGGCAATGGTTGGCTTGGCAACACGATCGGCAATCCGCTCGAGACCACGATCGCGCTCTCTCACCTGATCTTCGAGGGTACGCTCGATCGCTTCCCGGGATTGAAGATCATCGCCGCGCATGGCGGCGGCTATCTCCCCTCATACGCCGATCGCTCCGACCATCCCTGCCTGGTCGGACCCAAGGGATGCAATCCGGATATGAGGCTCCAGAAGGCGCCGACGGAATATCTCAAGCAGATCTACTTCGACTCCCTCGTCTTCACACCTGAAGCCATCCGGCATCTCGCCGCCCAGGTTGGCGCCAGCCAGATTGTGCTGGGAAGCGACTATCCCTATCCATGGCAACCGGCACCGGTGGATCACATCTTCGCCTGCGAATCGCTGAGCGACGACGACAAGGCCAACATTCTCGGCCGGACTGCAGCAAAGCTGCTCGGTGTTGCCGCGTGAGGATTGCGGCAGGCCCTTGGACAATCTGAATTGCCGGCGTCGCGCACCGACGCGCGACGACGGTATCGAAGATCAGTAGGCCTTCACCGTCCGTATCTCGTTGCGCGGCTGAGGCGTGGGCCCCGGCTGGGCAATTTTTGGCAGCGGATCGGTGTCGACGGCGTAAGTTGCGGCGAACTCCGCCTGCGCTGCGTCCGATATCCATTTGACCGCGGCCGGATGACTGACCAGCATCCCGATCAGTGCAACGATCACAAGCACCGGCAAGGCGATCAGCTTGATGCTGAAGCTCTCGTAGTTGCTCCCCGGATCCTGGCTGCTGTCTGGATCTTGCTGTCGGTTGTCGAAAGAGCCCTGCATGGATTCCTCCACAGTGCGGATCTGATCCACCTAGGGGTCACTTACCGCAGGGCACGCAAGGCCGATGTGAATGATTTCACAGGCCTTGTCGGGTTCACCGTTTCGTGAAATGCCGGATAGAGCGAGCAGCCGGAGTGCTACTCGCCGTCGTCAGCCCCGGCGTCGACCAGCTCTTGAAGCGACTCGGGCTTCAGCACGACGATCGCGCCGTGCTCGAGCCTGACCCAACCGCGCGTCGCCCACGCGCGGAGCTGCTTGTTGATGCTCTCGCGGGTCATACCGACCATCTCGCTGATCTCCTGCTGGGTGATCGAGATGGTTCGCCCCTGTGGCTTGTGCTTGTCGCTCAGGCGCAGCAGCGCGCTCGCCAGACGGCCGGGCAGGTCCTGCAGGATGACCTGCTCGACCTGGTCGCTGGTCCAGCGCAACCTTGCGCAAAGCAATTCGATGAACTTCATCGCCAGCGTCGGCTGGCTACGCACGAAGGGAATGAACTCGCGCCGGTCGATGACGAACAGTTCGCAATTGGTGTTGGCGGTGGCATCAGCGGTGCGCGACAAGCCGTCGAGCAGTGCGATCTCGCCGAAGATCTCTCCTGCCTCGATCAGGTTCAGGATGGCGTTGCGACCATCCGGCGACGAGATGCTGATCTTTACCGTGCCCGAAATCACCGCAATCAGGCTGGTGCCCGGATCGCCCTTGGAAAAGATCGTCGTGCCGCGCTTCAGCGTGGTGTGCTTTGCGTAACGGCAGAGCTGATCGAACGCTTCGGGCTCGAGATCGGCAAAGTAAGGATGCTTGCGCAGCACCGACAGCTTGTTGTTCGAAAACGACGGCGCGCCGGCAGTTCGTTCTATGTGCGGCGCACCGGTCATTGTGATCCAGACTGATTGTGTTGCGTTCAATCGGCCCGCTACCAGGAGCGGACACCGACAAAGCCATCGATCAATGAAAGCGGAAAGGACTATAACCCCACCGGGCCACTACAGCAACAATAGGTCCGCCCCGGTGGCATTGGGCTAGAAGGCATCCAAGGTACAATTTGGAATAAATATGTGCCTATGCAACGCTCAATTGCGGACAGCGGACCGTCCGTGACGCGGAATGTCCAGTCCGTCTCGACACTCTCGCCCGGCAAAACAGTCCCTGCGGGGTCTGCGCCGCCAACTTACAGCAGCTTGCCGTCTGGCCCAAAGAACGGGTGCGGTCCGTCAAACTGACCGATCGGGACCTGGTGGGTGACCAACTGCCCAAAATCCTGCCCGGGAAACCAGGTGTGCAAGTGAAAGGCGGGCGGTTCCACCTTGAACGACGGTTCGCGGAGCTGTCCGAGGTCCAGATCGACCGCATGGTTCGGCGCGGGGCACAGCGTCACGGGAATTCCGGCAAAGGCCGTCAGCATGGCGCGGTGGACGTGCCCGCAGCCGATCAACCGCACGCGCGGGTGACGCCTGACGATTCCTGCCAGTTCGTCGGCATTGAACAGGTCTTGGCGGTCCATATGCCAGATACCGCCCTTGAACGGCGGGTGATGCAGGAAGAGCAGCGCCGGCCGATCGACGGCCGCCGCCAGCGTCGCATCCAGCCATTGCAGCGTGGCGGGTTCGAGCATGCCGTGCGGCTTCCCGGCAACGCTTGAATCAAGCAGCAGCAGATCGAGGCCATTCACCTCGATCTTCTGATCGAGCGGGCCCGTCGCGTGAGCATAGGACGCGACAGGAAACGCGGCACGCATCCACTCACGCGAATCGTGATTGCCGGGAATGCCGGCAAACGGCAAGCGCAGCGGCGCGAGCAATCGCTTCAGATAGTCGTATTCTTCAACCGACGGCGTATCGACGAGGTCGCCCGAGATGACAACGAAGTCGGGCGCCGGCTCGAATGCGTTGAGCGCCGCCACACAGCGTTCGAGCGCCTTGGCGGTATCGACCCGGCCATAGGCCAACGCTCCCGGCGGCTTGATGTGGAGGTCGGATATCTGGGCGATGAGGACCGGTTTCGACGGCATCGATGAATCTCATGGTTCGGAAGGCAGAAGACGAACAGCGTCGGCCGCAATCGAAAGTCCGACCCGATCGCCGACCTTGGCCTGAATGGTGTTGGACGCGTCGACATTGAGCGGCTTGCCCGATGCGCCGCTCACGACAATTCTCTGTCGGTCGCCAATGAAGCTGACGGAATCGACAGTTCCCGAGAGCTGCCCTGCCCCAGCGTCCGCAACGCGAATGGTTTCAGGGCGGATCATCACGGTAGCGTTCGCAATTGTCGCACCGCCGTCGATCGGCAGTCGTCCGCCGGGAAGGATCATTGCACCATTCTCGATCGGCGCTTCAATGATGTTCGCCGCTCCGATGAATTCCGCCACGAACCGATCCTTCGGCGCGAAGTAGACTTCGCGCGGCGTGCCGATCTGGGCGATCGCTCCCTTCCGCATCACCACAATCCGGTCACCCAATTCCATCGCCTCGGCCTGATCATGGGTGACATAGATCGTCGTGATACCAAGTGCTCGCAACAGCCGGTTGAGCTCACCGCGCAACCGGTCGCGCAAGGCGGCGTCAAGCGCGGTCAAAGGCTCGTCGAGCAGCAGGATGCCGGGCCGGATCGCGACCGCGCGCGCCAGCGCAACGCGCTGACGTTGGCCACCCGAAAGCTGGTCGATGCGGCGGTTCTCCAATCCCGTGATGTTCGTGAGAGTCACGAGTTCGGCGACGCGTGCGGCACGCTCGTCCCTGGCAACGCCGCGGATCTTCAAGCCATAGGCGATATTGTCCGCCACCGTCATGTTGGGAAACAGGGCGTAGGACTGGAACACCATCCCGACATTGCGCCGCTCGATCGGGACCAAGGTCATATCCTTGCCGTCGAACAGGACCTTGCCGCCGGTATCCGGCAGTTCGAGGCCCGCGATGATGCGCAGCATCGTGGTCTTGCCGCAGCCGGACGGGCCGAGCAGTACCAGCGTCTCGCCGCGCGCGATATCGAGGGTCGCGGGATCGAGCGCACGCGTGCCGTCGGCAAATGTCTTGCCGCAACTCTCGATCCGCACCGCAGCGCCGTGTCCCGCCGTACTCATCGCTTGTGATCCCTGTCAGCCAGCAGTTGCATTGCGACCAGGAGTGGAATGATCATCACGAAGAAGATCAGCGTGTAGGCCGAGGCCACTTCGAGCCGCATCGAGGCGTAGCTGTCGGCGAGCCCGATCGGCAGCGTCTTCGTCAACGGCGTATGCAGCATCCAGGTCAGATTGAATTCACCGAGCGAGAGCGTGACCACCATCAGTGCGCCGGCAAGAATTCCGGGCAGCGCGTTCGGCACGATGACATCGCAGAAGCGCCGCCAAGGCGATGCGCCCAGCGAGGCGGCGCCCTCATCCAGCGTCTTGACGTCGACGGTTGCAAACACCGCCATGACGGACCGCACCATGAACGGCATGGTGAAGATCACGTGTCCGACCAGGATGAAGAGCCAGGAACGGCGGAAGCCACCAAAGCTCCCATATGCGAGCAGCAATGCAAGCGCGATCGCAAGCCCGGGGATTGCGAGCGGCAGCGTGATGATTTCCTCGACGATGCGGGCAAGCGGTCCTCCCCGCGTATGCAGGGCATAGGCCGCGGGAACACCCGCAAGCAAGGTGACCGCAAGCGTCGCGAATGCGATCACGAAGGAGAGCAGAATTGTGCCGGCATAGAGATCCCAGACCTGCGCGACCCATTGCAGCGTCACGCCGGACTGGATGCCCCGGAAATAATTGACAGTCACGCCGGCGGAGATGGAAAGCCCCGCGGGCACCACCAGGAAGGCCGCAACGAGCAGCGTGAAGATCAACTGGCCGGTGAAGATCAGGCGATCGCGCATGCGTTCACCCGGCCGCCGCAACCGCGCTGCCGCTGAACGTGCGGGCGAGCGCAAGGATGAGCCAGGTGATCAGGCCGAGCCCCACCGACAGCGCGGCCGAGGTCGCGAAGTTGGCGGCCAGCGTGAACTCGGTGTAGATCAGCATCGGCAACACGTCGATGTTCGTCGCCAGCGTGAAAGCCGTCCCGAAGGCCCCCATCGCGGTCGCAAACGCGATCGCGCCGGACGCAACGAAGGCCGGCGCCAGCGCCGGCAGCACGACGTCACGCTGCACCGCCCAGGGGCTGGCACCGAGCGAACGCGCGGCTTCCTCCAGACCGATATCGAGCTTTTGCACGGCCGCCATGATGGTGAGGATCACGCGCGGGATCGAGAAGTAGAGATAACCGAGGAAGAGCCCGTAGATCGAATAAGCGAAGACGAATTTCTCGCCGAAGATCCGGTTCGAGAGATCGCCGATCAGCCCTTGCCGGCCCGCCAGCAGAATGATCATGAAGCCGACCACTACGCCGGGAAAAGCCAACGGAAAGGTCAGCATCGCGATCAGCACGGCACGCCCGGGAAAGCGGTGCCGCTGCAGAAACATGCCGGCAATCGTCGCCACGATCAGCGTGACGACCGTCGTTGCGGCCGCCAGCAGCACGGTGTTGATCAACGTCGCGCGATAGCGGCCTTCCGTCAGGATGGCGAGATACCCGGCGAGCCCGTGCGGCCCTTCGGCACCCGCGACCACGAGGCGAGCCATCGGCAACAGGAAGAATGCCGTGGTCACGACGGCGAGCGGCAACAGGCAGAACCAGACGAAGGATTTTTGCGACATCGGAAGAATGGTGCCCCGGCGAGGGGCACCATATTGCCTCAGCGAACCTCGGCGAGATAGCGGTCGACGAAGGCTTTTTGCACGTTTTCCATCTCGCCCCAGTCGACGCTCTTGGCGCGGGCATAGTCGCTGTCGGGGAGGAATTTGCCCTTCACGGAAGCCGGCAGTTCGATCGGGCGGGCCGGACGCAGATAGGCATTGGTCCAGATCGCCTGCCCCTTGTCGGACAAGAGATAGTCCATCACCTTCTTGGCCTTCTCCTTGTCGGGCGCGTTCTTCACGAGACCAACAACATAGGGAAACACCACCGAGCCCTCGCAGGGAATCACAAACTCGAAGTTGCCCTTCTCCGAATATTTCGCGCGATAAGCATTGAAGTCGTAGTCGAACAGGATCGGCATCTCGCCGGAGACGACGCGGGCATAGGACGTCTGCTTGGGTACGATCGGATCGTTCTTGCGCAGCTCCTTGAAGAAATTGATCGCCGGATCGAAATTGCCGGGCGAGCCGCCGAGCGCCAGATTGACGGCAACCGCGCCGACATAGCCAACCGCCGCCGACGACGGATCGAGATAGCCGACCATGCCCTTGTAGTCGGGCTTCAGGAGGTCCTTCCAGCAGGCCGGCACCGGCTTGCCGCCGAGCGCGTCCTTGTTCACGAACAGACCGAGCGTGCCGGAGTGGATCGTGGTCCAATAGCCATCCGGGTCCTTGAGGCCGGCGGGGACCTGATCCCAATGCGCCGGCTTGTAGGGCTCGAGCGCGTCCTGGGCCTTGGCTTTCATGCCGAAGGTCACGCCGAAATAGCCGATATCGCCGACCGGATTGCTCTTCTCGGCCAGGATCTGGGCCAGCGCCTGGCCGGAATTCTTGTTGTCATGCGGGATGTCGTAGTTGAGGTCCGCCTTGATCGCCTTCAGCATCGAGGCCCAATCGGCCCATTCCGGCGGGCAGTTGTAGCAGATCACGTCGGCCGCCTTGGCGGATTGCCAGGGCGCGATCAGTGTCAGCGCCAGCAACGCAAGGACAAGGCGGACGATCTTCATGGGAGGCTCCGGTCTGGGAGTGGATGCAATGAGGATTTCAACATCAACCGGGCGACCAAGTATAGGCCACGTATGAAGGTTTTGCGACGCGCTTGCTGCCGTGCAGCAAATGCGAAGCCAACGATGGGAGGCTCGTCGCTGCCGGTCGTTTCGGGCTAGGCTGCCAGCCAAAAGAGGAGGCGCCCATGTACCAACCGCCCGGGGTCGAGACATCGCCCGATCTTGCCGTTCCCGACCTGATGAAAGCCTGGGTCCTTGGCGACCCCGACCAGCTCTTCCTTCGAGAAAAGCCAACGCCGATCCCGTCGCGTGCCGAGGTGCTGGTTCGCATCGACGCAGTTGCGATCTGCGCCACCGATCTCGAAATTATCCATGCCGGGTCGCCGGCAAGCATTCAGGGTGGCCCGCCCTTCAACAAGAACTTCACACCGGGCCACGAATATATGGGAACGGTTGCCGCGCTCGGCCCTGATGTCGACGAGTTCAAAATCGGCGAGAGGATCAGCGTCGAGATGCACGCCGGCTGCGGCCAATGCAAACGCTGCCGCCAGGGCATGTACACGTCCTGTCTCAACTATGGAAAGCCCGAGAAGGGTCATCGCGCCAACGGCTTTACGACCGATGGCGGGTTCGCCGAATACGCGGTCAACCACATCAACACGCTGGCGCGGGTGCCGGACAGTATGAGCGACGCGGAGGCGACGCTCGTGGTGACTGCCGGGACATCGATGTATGGCTTGACGGAATTGGGGGGATTGGTGGCCGGCGAGAGCGTCGTGGTGATCGGTCCAGGGCCGATCGGACTTCTCGCAGTTGCTGTGGCCAAGGCGCTCGGCGCAAGCCCGGTGATCCTGACCGGCACGCGCAACACGATGGCACGCAGGCTGATCCGAGAGCCTGCTCACACCGAGCAGTATCGCTCCTTGATCTCGTCATCGGCCAGCAGCGCCTGCGCAGAGGCCTGGTGCACGACGGACCCTTGATCCAGCACATAGGCCCGATCGGCGATGCCGAGCGCGAGCTCGACGTTCTGCTCGACCAGCAAAACCGTCGTTCCTTGCGCCTTCATGCTCCGGAACAGCTCGAACATCTCGTCGACCAGGACCGGCATGATCCCCTCCGACGGTTCATCCAGCATGATCAGGTCGGGCTTTGCGATCATCGCGCGCGCGATCGCCAGCATCTGCTGCTCTCCGCCGGACATCGTGACCGCCTCTTGATCCATGCGCTCGGCCAGTCGCGGGAAGATCACGGCGATCTCGTCGATCAGCTCGGCTTCCCGCTTCTTATGCTTCGAAGCGACCAGCCCAAGCCGCAGGTTTTCCCGCACCGACAGTCCCTGCACGATCCGCCGCTCTTCGGGTACATAGGCGAGCCCCAACGCGAAACGCACATGCGCCGGCTGGCGCAACAGTTCCTCACCCTTGAAGATAACCGAGCCGCGCGCCCGCCCTATCAACCCCATGATCGATTTCAACGTCGTCGTCTTGCCGGCGCCATTGCGGCCGATCAGGCAGACGATTTCGCCCCTGGTCACCTCGAGGCTGATGTCCTGCAAAGCGTGGCTTGCGCCATACCAGGCATTGAGCTGGCTGACCTGCAGCATCACCTCAATGCTCCCGCTGCCCGAGATAGACACGCTTCACCGCCTCGTTCTGCCGAACCTCCTGGGGCGTCCCCTCGGCAAGCAACTCTCCGTGGTGCAGCACGAGGATCCGGTCGCTGATCCCGAGCACCAGCTTCATCTTGTGCTCGACGAGGATGACCGTGCGTTCCTTTGCGAGTTTCACGATCAGATCCATCATGGTCCGGGTTTCTTCCGGGCTCATGCCGGCCGTCGGTTCGTCAAGCAGCAGCAAACGAGGCTGGCTGGCAAGCGCCATCCCGATCTCCAGCGCCCGCTGCTCGCCATGGGCTAACGTCTTGGCGGCACGTTCCCGAGAATCCCACAGTCCGACCAGGGCCAGCAATTCGTCCGCCCGCTCCACCAGCTCGGTCAGGCGTGCGCGCGGACGCCAGATGTCATATCGCGACACCAGCGCCTGCAGGCCGACGCGGATGTTCTCACACGTCGTGAGCTGCGGAAACACGCTGGTGATCTGAAAGGATTTCGCGATCCCCATATGGGCAAAACGATGTTGCGGCAGACCGGTGACGTCCTTGCCCTCGAATTCGACACTGCCCTTGGTGGGTGGAAAGGCGCCGCACAGCAAATTGAAATAGGTGCTCTTCCCCGCGCCGTTCGGACCGATGATGGAGGTGATCGCCCCTCTGGAAAACTCGGCCGAGATATTGTTGAGCGCGACAAACTTGCCGAACGTCTTGCCGACGCCACTGGTGCGCAGAATGATTTCTCCGGCTTGGCCCGCTACGGCGCTCATCGTCTGCCCCGGGCGATCAACGTGCCCCAGATGCCGGCGGGGAAGAACAGCACGCATGCAATGAAGATGGCGCCTACGATCAGCTGCCAGTGAACGGTCCACACGGAGACGATGTTTTCCAGGACCAGAAAGACGGCCGCGCCGATCATCGGCCCGAAGAATGTCCCCATCCCGCCTAGCAGAGCGATCATCACGACAAGGCCCGACGTCTCATAGTGCAGGATCTCGATCGGAACGATCGACAGATGCAGGGCCTGCAAGGCACCCGCGAGCCCGCAGAAACCTCCCGACAAAACGAAAGTCAGCAAGCGCGTCAGGGTCACGTCGTAGCCAGATGCGCGGGCACGCATCTCGTTCTCCCGCACCGCTTCGATGACGGCGCCAAAGGGCGAGGCAAGAATGCGGGACATCACGAAGAATGCGGCGATCACGAAAGCCGCAATGACGTAATACCGGATCATCGGATTGATGAAGTCGATCCGCAAGCCGAACAGATCGATGGTGCGGACATTGATGCCGCGGAGCCCGTTCTCGCCGCCGGTCAAGTCGACGGCCTGATAGAACAGGTAATAGACACATTGCGACAGCGCCATGGTGACCATCGCGAAGTAGATACCGCGGGTCCTGATCGCAAGCACGCCGATCAACAGCGCCATCAACAGGCCGCCGGCGACCCCGGCCGCAATGGCCGCATACCACGGCCAGCCGAAGTGCACGATGGCAATGCCGCAGAGATAGGCGCCGGTCCCGAACAACGCTGCATGACCGAACGACAGAAGGCCAAGATAGCCAAACACAAGGTTGAAACCGAGAGCGTAGAGCCCATAGATCAGGATATTCACGGCCAAGGCCGTGAACGGCATCACCAGCGGAAAAATCAGGATCACCACCGCCACGATGCTGGCGCGGTGTCGTGTTGCGAACTCGTACCAACTTCCCGTCGTGGCACGGTGCGGTTTGATCGATTGAGCAGCTTTCGTCATGCCGGTCTCAGCTCATCAATCCGGCGCGGCCGAAGAAGCCATGGGGACGAACGATCAGAACGATCGCCATCAGGGCAAAGATCGAAACCTTGGCCATCTCGGGTGCGAACAGCGAGGTCATGCTGACCACCACGCCGACCAGCAGGCCTGCCAATACAGCACCGCCGATCGAACCCATCCCTCCGACGACCGTCACGACGAAAGCCTCGGCGAGGATCGTGCCGCCCATCTCCGGGATGACGCCCTGAAGCGGAGCCGCCAACAGACCGGCAAAGCCCGCAATCGCGGTACCTATTCCGAACACTATCAACCAGACCCTGGAAACATCGACCCCAAGGACGCGGACGATCTGCGGATCGCGTGCCCCGGCGCGGATAATGAGCCCGTAGCTCGTCTTCTCCAGAAACAGCCAGAGCGCCAGCAGCACAACGGCCGTCGCGCCTATCACGAACAGGCGGTAGAGCGGGAAATAGCCGACTCCGATATCGACGGCGCCCTGCAAGACTTCGGGCGTGTCGAAAGGATAGCCAGTCTTGCCAAAGGCAATGCGAACGCATTCGACCATCACGTAGCTGAGCCCGAACGTCAGCAGCAGCGGATAGTCGATGCCGCGGCCGTAGAGCGGCCGGATCACCACGCGCTCGACGGCAAGGCCGGACAGTCCGATCACGATCGGCACAGCCACGAGGCAGATCCAGAAATTACCGCCGATCGAGATCAAATAGAGCCCAACATAGGCGCCGACCATATAGAAGGCGCCGTGAGCGAAGTTGACGACCGTCAGCATCCCGAAGATCAGCGAGAGGCCGATCGCAAACAGCACGTAGATTGCGCCAAGCGCGAGCCCGGCAAACAATTGCAGCGCGATCAAGTCAAAGCTCAGGCCCGCCATTTGTCCCCTCAGCACGACGCGCACCGCCCCGCGGCGTGCGTCGGCGCATGGCTCAGCTCTTATGACCGAGTGCCTCGCACGAGCGCAGGTACTTCTCGTTGGGTTCTTCGGTCGACAGGACCTCGAACACATCGGACTCGTTCTTCATGTCCTTGGACTTCGACTTGATCACGAGCACCGACTGCACCGACTGGTGGTCGCATTTGCGATAATACTGCGGTCCCTTGTAGTAGTCGTACTTCAGCGCCTCCAGCGCAGCGACGACCTTATCGGTCTCGACGCTGCCGGCTCCCTTAACCGCCTCGAGCACGGCCCGAACGCCACCATAGCCGAGCGCGCCGTAATCGGTCGGCAGCTTGCCGTCATACATCTGGCGGAATGCTTCGTTGAACGCCTTGGTCGAGGCGAATTTGTCCTCGATGCCCCAGTAGAACGAGCAGCCGCCGACAACGCCTTCGAATGCCTGGG
This sequence comes from Bradyrhizobium oropedii, assembly GCF_020889685.1. Taxonomy (GTDB): domain Bacteria; phylum Pseudomonadota; class Alphaproteobacteria; order Rhizobiales; family Xanthobacteraceae; genus Bradyrhizobium; species Bradyrhizobium oropedii. Next base: position 156,228 of record NZ_JACMYO010000001.1, on the reverse strand, counting down.
GCCCGGCTGCGACGCGGCTGGCATGCGAGAGCAGCGGTGCAATGATCTGGATAGATTTCTTGATGCCGAAGTCGGTCGCCTGCTTCAGCGCGATTTGCTGGTCGCGGCCGAAATTGCTGATGCAGAGAATATCGGGCTTCAGCGCCTGGAGACGGGGCAGCAAAGTGGAGAAGTCGGTCGTTCCCAGCGGATGGCGGATGTCACCGAGGTTCTCGATGTTGAACTCCTTGCCGACCTCGAGGAAGCCGCGAACCATTTCGTGGCCATAAGCGTAATCTGCCGTCAGAAACGCAACCTTCTTGCCGAATTTGGTGAAGGCGTAGCGACCGACCGCGCCCGACGTCATGTGCGGGTTCAACGCTTCATGGAATGTGTATTTGCTGAAGTCCGCCGCCTCGTTGATGGCGTCGGACTGGCTGATCGAATTGAAGATGACGCCGCGCTCTTTGGTGACGTTGTTGATCGCGAGCTGAACCGCCGCGGACAGACTGCCGACGACGAAATTCACCTTCTCCTTCTCGACCAGCTCCAACGTCCGCGTCGCCGCCTCGCCGGGATTGAGCTTGTCGTCGCGCACGACGAGCTCGGCCTTGCGGCCGTTGAGACCACCGGCATCGTTGAATTGGGCGACGGCGAGCTGGCCCGCCCGCACCTGGTCCTGGGCCTCGGCGCCATACGGTCCGGTCAAGGGAACGGGGAAGCCGATCTTGATGGGCGCTTCCTCGGCCTGCAGCAGATTGATGCGAAAGGGCGAGACGGCAAGAACGGCGCCGGCGCTTGCCGTCGTCAGCAGACGACGCCGCGATATCGATCCAGCTTTGGTAACCTTCTTCGTCATGACTATTCCTCCCCAAGAACTGTCTGTGTTTTGCTTATCGTATTGTCTTTGCCAGGAACGTCTCCACCTCAGATTCGTCCCAAGGCCGTCAGGATAACCTGAGGCGTCAGCGGAATCTCGGTAATTATGGTGCCAAACGGACGGAGCGCGTCGTTAACCGCGTTGGCAACCGCAGCTGCCGCACCAGCCGTGCCCGCCTCGCCCGCTCCCTTGGCTCCCAACTCCGATTCCCGCGTCGGGGACACCACGTGACCGATGTCGATATCGGGCATCTCGCCGGACATCGGGACCAGGTAGTCCGCCATATTGGCGTTGGTCAACTGACCGCGCTCGTCATAGACGCACTTCTCGAACAGCGCCGCGCCGAGCCCCTGCACCACTCCGCCCCGGATCTGCTCGTCGACCAGCTGCGGGTTGATGATGGTGCCGCAGTCTTCGACAACCCAATGTTTCAGCAGCGTCACTAACCCGGTCTCGGGGTCGACCTCCAGCCAGGAGGCCTGAATCCCATTGGTGAACGCAAAGGGATATTGGCGCGGAACGAAATGGCGGGTCGCCATCAACTCAGGCTGGATACCTGGCGGGAGGGTGTCCGGTCGGAAATAGACGATCCGCGCCAGCTCGTTCAGCTCCATGCGTGGCGCGCCGTCGCCGGCATTGATGATGCTGTTGTTGACGATATCGAGCTCGGCCGGCGTCGATTGCAGGATGGCCGCGGCGAGATCCAGAATATTCTGACGCAAGGCCTTGGCAGCCTGCAACGCGGCTTCGCCGCCAATGCCGGCACCGCGCGAGGCCCAGGTGCCGCCGCCGTAGGGCGTATTGTCGGTGTCGCCCAAGGTCACGCGGACCCGATCCATCGAAACGCCGAGCACGCTGCCCACGATCTGGGCAGTCGACGATTCCGATCCCTGTCCTTGCTCCGTGATGCTGGTCTGGCAGATCACCGACCCCTGCGCGTCGAGCCGAACCGCAACGCCGTCCTGCGACGATATTTTCGCACCGCCGACGCCGTAAAAGGCCGCGCTGGGATTGGTCACCTCGATGAAGCTGGCTATTCCGATACCGCGGTGGACATTTCTGGCGCGCAAGGCCGCTTGCTCGGCGCGCAATGCATCGTAGTCCATCATCTGAAGCAGCTTGGCCAACGAGGCGTGATGCGAGAGCTGCTCGAATTTCATGCCCGAGGGTGATGCACAGGGATAGGCGTCGTCGGCGATCAAGTTGCGCCGCCGGATCTCGACAGGGTCCATGCCGATCTTCGCTGCGGCAAGGTCGACCAGCCCTTCGGTGACCGAACAAGCAATCGGGTGTCCGACCGCCCGGTACTGGCACATGACATTCTTATTCTGGAAAACGACCCGCGCCCGCGCCCGATAGTTCGGGGTGACATAGGGCCCACCGACCAGATTGACCACCTGATTTGCCTCGATGGCGCTGGTGCGCGGATACATCGAATAGGGACCGATCCCCGTCAAGTCGTCGATCTCGAAGACCGTGATCGTACCGTCCGGTCTGACGCCGATCCGCCCCCTGCATCGATGATCGCGGGCGTGAATGTCGGTGTTGAAGCTTTCGACGCGGTCGGCCACGAACTTGATCGGCCGCCGTAGCAGCTTGGACAGCGCGTAGGTCGCCATCTCGTCGGCGTAGATATGAACCTTGATGCCGAACGAGCCGCCGACGTCCTTGCAGATCACCCGGACCTGCGCTTCCCTCAATCCGAGATGCAGGGCCGCGATGTTCTGCACCATGTGAGGTGCCTGCGTGCCCTGATAGATCGTGAGCCGCGCCTCGGCGGCATTCCAGTCGGCAACGACCGCCCGCGGTTCAAGCGTCACGCCGGTGTGGCGACCGAATACGAAGTCGGCCTCGACGACCTCGGACCCCAACAACGCACGGTCGACGTCTCCGGCATTGAGGGTCCGTTCAAAGGCAAGATTGTCGCCGAGCGAGGGGTGAATGACATGCGTTGCCGGATCGAGCGCAGTGCGCATGTCCGTGATCGCCTCGAGCTCCTCGTAGTCGGCGGAAATATGCTCCATGGCATCTTCCGCTGCGGCACGGCTTGTTGCCACAATCGCGGCAACCGCCTCACCTTGCCAGCAGGCCCGGTCGACCGCGATCGCATGCTGCGGCGCCGACTTCAATCCCTTCAGATGCGAGAGCACTCCGACCCACGGCGTGATAACAGCCTCAAGTTCACGCCCCGTGACGATGGCAATGACGCCGGACATGCGCTTCGCTACGTCGGCATCGATCGCCACGATTTTGGCGTGGGCGTACGGCGACCTTAGAAAAACCACGTGCGCCATCCGCGGCAATTCCAGGTCGCTGACATATTGTCCGCGCCCTTGCAGCAACCTGTCGAGGTTCGGTCGCGGCACCGTCTTGCCGATATAGGAATTCGGGCGGTCGAGCACGGAAAGCGTGCCTGCTAGCGGCCGGGTCACCGTCATGCGCGCCGCTCCGCGCGCGTCCTGGCCGTCGCCTCGACAGCGTCCACGATGGCCTGATAGCCGGTGCAGCGGCAATAGTTGCCGGAAAGATGCTCGCGGATCGCCGGACGATCAGGCATGGACACATGCTTCAGCAGATCCTGCGCTGTCATCAGCATGCCAGGCGTGCAGTAGCCACACTGCAAAGCATTGCGTTCGCGAAATGCGGCCTGAAGATCGGCAATTTCACCGCTGTCAGACAGCCCTTCGATCGTCTCGACTGACGCGCCCTGCGCCTGCACCGTCAGCATCAGGCAGGAACGAACGATCTCGCCATCAACCCTGACGGTGCAGGCGCCACAGACGCCGTGCTCACAACCAACGTGGGTTCCAGTCAGCTTGAGATGCTCCCGGATGAAGTCAGCGAGATTGAGCCGAGGCAAAACAACCGCATCGATGGGTTCGCCGTTGACCAGAAGCGAGACCGATACCGGAGCACTCACCTCGTCGCTCCCTTTTCCAGTTCGGGCCGCGCAAGTAACGCGGCCGCACAGCGCCGGAGCAAGACGGCAGCGAGATGTCGTCGCATAGCCGCAGTAGCCTGCTGGTCTTCCTGCGGATCGAGTTCATCGGCCAGCGCGGCCGTAGCCTCCGCAAGCAAGGCCGGCGTTACCGATGCATTGATCAGCTTGCCAGCAGCCGCTGCAAGCACCGGCCTGTCGCCAACCGCAAAGAAGCCGAGCCGAAGATCCGAAAAGCTACCGGCGGCAACGACAGCACACGCGGCAAGACCAACGATGGCGTAATCGCCATGCCGCCGGGCATACTCCTGAAAGAAAAATGCTACCCCTTGGCCTGCCACTGGCACCTCGACCGCGACCAGCAACTCGTCCGGCGACAGCGCCGTCTCGTAGATTCCCTTGAAAAATTCAGTCGCCGCAATCCGGCGCTCGCCGGCCGGGCCGCGAACAACGATCGTGGCGTCAAGTGCCAGAACACAGGCAGGCAATTCCGATGCAGGATCGGCGTGAGCAAGGCTACCGCCAATCGTTCCGCGATTGCGAATTGCGGGGTGGGCGACGTGGGCAACGGCATCCCGCAACAGCGGCGCGTGCAGCGCAATCTCCGGCGATCCGAGCAGGTCGACGTGCCGGGTCAACGCGCCAACGACCAGCACGTCTCCCCTCACAGCGATACCGCGCAACTCGGCGAGGCCACCGATATCGACCAGAATGTCCGGGGAGAGGAGCCGCAGGTTCATGGCCGGCATCAGGCTCTGGCCACCCGACAGAACCTTCGCCTTGTCACCGTGCGCGGCAAGCAACTCCAGCGCATTCACGACGCTGGTCGCGCGGGCGTAGGCGAAAGCCGCAGCTTTCATGTGGGCGTGGCCTCCCGGGCCCAATTTTGGTTTGCCCGATTAGAGGGCCGCCCTCGTCAAAGGTCAAGTTTGTTTATCGAGTGATTATTTGTGTGGCCGGGCTTGTCTTCGACTTGGGAAGGACGCAGGTTTCCTGCCAACTAAAGTTCAACGCGCAGGGAGGCGGATCTTGAAGCTCGGGTTCTTTACGATGCCGATCCACCCCCTCGACAAGGATTGGCGGCAATCGCTCCGCGAGGATCGGGAGGCCTTCCTGCTCGCGGATGAACTCGGTTTCACCGAGGCGTATGTCGGCGAGCATGTCACCGACAAGGCCGAGAACATCACCTCCAGCATCGCGTTCATTGCCTGGCTCGCAGCCGCAACCAAGCAGATCAAGCTTGGAACCGGCACCATCAACATGCCGAACACTCACCCGGCGGCGGTCGCCGCATCTGTCGCCATGCTTGATCACATGCTTGATGGCCGCTTCATATTTGGCATAAGCCCCGGCGGATTGCTGTCCGACGCGGAAATTTTCGGCAATCTCGATGCCGACCGCAATGCCATGTTCCTCGAGGCGATCAATCAGGTTCTCGATATCTGGGCCGGCAAACCGCCTTATGATCTGCAGGGCAAATACTGGAACGTCTCGGTGAAGAGAACTCTGATCGAGGACATCGGCCAGGGGATCGTAGCTCGCCCCTTGCAAGCCCCTCACCCGCCGATCGTGGTGACCGCGGTCGCGCCGTTCTCAAAAGGCGTCACGGAGGCCGCCGCACGCGGCTGGGATCCGATCTCGGCAAACTTCCTGATGCCTGCCTGGGTAAAGAGTCACTGGCCCAAATATGTCGAGGGTTGCGAGCGTGCGAACCGGGCTGTTGACACCGCCAATTGGCGCGTGGCCAAAAGCGTGTTCGTGGCAAAGGACGCCGCAACGGCGAAGGCCTATGCCACGTCGTCCGACAGTCCCTACGTCTACTATTATTATCAGCTGTTCACGAAGCTGAAGCGCAGCGGCCGGCTCGAGCTGTTCAAGACGCGGCGAGACCAACCTGATGCTGAGGTTACGCTGGAGTCGATCTGCGACAAGCTGGTCATCTACGGCACCCCCGAAAGCGTGGCCGATCAAGTGCTGGCGTTCCAGGACGAGACCGGCACCTTCGGCACCTTGCTGTATGCCGGCAAGGACTGGAAAGACCGCGAGCTCGGCCGTCAATCGATGATCCTGATGGCCGAGAAGGTCCTGCCGCGGATCAATGCCGCTGCTGCCGGATCATCGGCGTGAGCAGGGAGTCTCGACATGGCTTTCACCGATCGCATTCCGTACCAGGCTCAGATTGACCGACCGAAACTGACCTTGCCTGATGGCAAGAAGCTTGCCGTCTGGGTCATCCTCAATGTCGAGGAATGGCGTATCGAAAACGCGATGCCACGCACGGTGCTGAGCCCACCGATGGGCCAGCCGCTGTTGCCTGACGTGCCGAACTGGTCGTGGCATGAATACGGCATGCGCGCCGGCTTCTGGCGGCAATTCAAGGCATTCACCGATCGCAAGATACCGGTGACGCTGGCTGCGAACGCCAATGTCTGCAACAGCTATGCACGCGTGGCATCTGCGGCGCGCGAGGCGGGGTTCGAGTTCATGGGCCATGGGTTTGTGCAGGGTCCGATGCACAAGCTGGAAAACCAGGCGGATGCAATCAAGCGTGCGGTCGACACCATTGCTGGATTTACCGGCAAGCCACCGCGATCATGGGAAAGCCCGGGCTTGACCGAGACTGAAGAGACTCTCGATCTTCTGCGCCTCAACGGGATCGAATACGTGGCCGATTGGGTGATCGACGATCTGCCTCAGGACATCGCCACGCCGCACGGGACGGTGACGACGATTCCCTATTCCGTCGAGACCAACGATATCGTCATTCACGCGCTACAGCACCTTCCATCGGAGCAGTTCCTAACGCGCTGCACCGACCAATTCGATCGGCTGTACCTCGAAGGTGCGGAGAACGCTCGGATCATGGCGATCTCGGTGCATCCTTACATCACGGGAGTGCCGCATCGAATCAAGTACCTGGAGGCCTTGCTCGATTACGTCATCAGTCACGACGGCGTGGCGCTGATGACTGCGAGCGAGATCGGAGACTGGTATCGGGGTCAGATGGCGACAAGGTAGCGCGGCTCAGCCGACGACCTTGACCGGCGCCCGCCGACGATCGGTTGCGCTCTCCGCCATGCTCTCGAATCCAGCGAGGAAGATATCCAGTGCATCGCTGATCATTTGCGCCTTGTCCTCCAGGACCGGCGCTTCGTAGATGTACTTGCGTACGCCATAATAGAAAATGCCGCCGTGAAACACCCAGGCCAGCTCCAGTTCCACGGCGCTGGGCCTGCTCTGTGTCGCAAGGCCGGCGTCGTGGCGGCATTCCCTGAGAATTCGGGTCAGGATCTTGTCCTTGACCATGCCGACATACCAACGGTTGATATCGATGCCCTTCAGGCCCGAGTAGAGATAGATTCTCAGCCATTTTCGGTTGAAGATCGCATCCGTATAGATCTCGTAGAATTCCTGAAGCCGCGCGCGGAGTGGGCGCGATCGATCCGACAGCAACTTCTCCCAACCGATTTCAAGGGGCTCAAGATATACCTTGCGGTAGACCTCTTTGATGAGATCGTCCTTGCTCGGAAAGTAGCGATAGAGCAGCGGCTGGGTCACACCGAGCTTGCGAGCGAGCGCACGTGTTCCACCGCCAAATCCCTCCTCCGCAAAGAGCTCGGTTGCCTTGGCGACGAATTCACTGCGACGATCGTCAGCTGATAGGCGCCTCTGCTTGGCACGAACGCGCTTGACCGGCGTCTTTCGATTCATGATGCCTTGTCACCATCGTCAGCCAGGAACCGGCCAAAGCCTCCCCGCGCGAACAACAGCGGACCGTTCCGGTTATAGGCGTAGGCTTCCACAGCGCCGAGGAAAATGACGTGATCTCCGCCATAGTAGCGGTTGGCAGCACGGCATTGGAAATTTGCGACCACGCCGGCAAGCACAGGCGCATTTCCGAGACCTGGCGTCCAGCTCACGCCCGCGAACTTGTCACCCGACGATTTGGCAAACTGCATCGCCAGCGCCTGCTGCGACGCGTCAAGAACATTCACCGTGAAATGGCTGGCATTTTGGAAGATCGCCAGCCCCTGCGAAAATGTCCCCAGGCTCCACAAAACCAGCGGCGGATTGAGCGACACCGACGCAAACGAATTGCAAGTAATCCCGTACGGTCGCCCTTCGACTGACATCGCCGTAACGATCGTCACACCGGTCGCAAACGTTCCAAGCGCATTGCGGAAGTCACGAGGATCGATCGTCGAGCTGTCGCTCGCGAGCTCACTGGCTGGATCCGGCGGGTGCTTGGGTGAGTCGGACATCCCGGCTACCTCAAAGCGTCAGGTTTTCAGACGGCAGCCCGAGAGCCACCCGCCCGTAATTGGTGCCAGCCGCATCGAAATTTAAGGCGAGATGCGAGTTCACCGCATGCGCATCGCGGAACTGGCGCTGCAATGCACCCGAGGTGAACAGGCTGCGCGCGCCGCTCGCCGCAAATAGAACAGACACCGCTTCCGTGCACAGATTGACCGCAAACGCGCCATCGCGCCGGAGCTTCGTCTTCGCCGCAATACCCGGGATATCGCCACGTCGGACCTCCGCAAGCACCTCAACGCAGTTCGTGCGCATGATCAGCCGCGCGGCATCTATCTTCGCCGATGCCTCGGCGATCTTGATCTGGGTACTCTGCAGGTCCCCGATCTTGGCCCGGTTATAGGTCGAGGCGCGATGCCGCGCGATCTCGACATAGTCGTCAAGACAAGCCTGGGCATTCCCCAGACCGACTCCGGACAGCACATAGGGAAACAACGAAAATACCGGTAGCATGTAGAGCGCATTCGGATTGACGACACTGCCCGGCGTTGCACCGCCCGCAAGATCGCTGACGGCAACCGTCATATGCTCTGGAACGAATGCGTCAGTCACCCGCACATCGTTCGACCCCGTTCCGCGCAAACCAGCCGCATTCCAGGTGTCGTCGATGCTGTAATCTCGTCTGTTCAGCAGGAATAGCCGATACTCGACACCATCGGCCTCGTCGTCCGAGGCAACGACGCTCGCGAGCATGTTCCATCCACATGCTTCCACTCCCGACGAGAACGGCCAATGACCGCTCAGCACATATCCGCCACTTGCCTTCCTGGCACGGCCTGCCGGGAAGACGAAGGAAGAAGCGATCAACGTAGCCGGGTCTTCGCCCCACACCGCGTTCTGCGCCTCCGGCGCGAACATGCCCAGCATCCAGTGGTGACTTGCCAGATTGGCAAAGTTCCAGGAAACCGAAGCATCGCCCTGCCCCAGGGCATCGGCGCAGTCGACCAAGGCAACATAGTCGAGTTCGCTGCCCCCGACGCGCTTGGGCTGCAGGATCCGGAAGAGGCCGCTGTCGTGCAGATCCCGCTCGGTCTCCGGTGGCAAGCGGCGCAGCTCTTCGGTCCGCGACGCGCGCTCACGCAAGGCCGGAGCAAGCGCCCTGGCCCGTGCGACCATGACCGAATAGCGTTCCATATCAGGGCCTGCCGGCACCTTCGCGTCGAGCCCGCGGCCAACCTCAACCATGGTCTCTTCCTTCGTTCGATCTCCAGGACATTTGCGCGTGCGATCGAGCCGTGCGGGGTAGTTTATCGATCGATCACCAGAGATCAAGACGGCAGGGCTGGATCCGGTGAAATCGACGATCAGGAAAGCGCGGCAGCCGCTGCGTCGGGCCCATTGAGGAAACGCTCGCAGCGATGCTTTGTTCGCTCGGGTCCGGCGATCCTGGCAACTCTCTCGCCAGGATTCGTTGCGAGGTCGAAGCTCCCGCGAACGGGCGCCTATAGGGGACTACAATCACCCGCTCAAAAACGCAAAAAGCGCCCGGCGGCTAGTCGGCCACCGGGCGCTTTATGTCGTCGCTTTTTTGCATCAACCCGTCCGCCTCACAGGATCTAGCCGAGCTCCTTCCGCCAATACAGCGTGTGCTGCCATGCCCAGGGCGAGACAGGTTCGAAGAGCCGATACCCTTGTCGGATAAAGTTATTGGCCGAGAGAATGTTATCCGTGGTATCCGAGACGATCGCTTTCCAGCCGGCGCGCCGCGCTCGCGCCTCGAGCGCGCGCGTAAGCCGCACTTGCAGACCATGACCGCAGTGCGGCATCGCGACGCCAACGCGGCAGAGATATCCAGCATGTGCAACGTGGGTCGAGGGAATGACGCCGGCGAACGCGATTGGCTTTCGATCGCGGAGCGCAATCCACCAGTATCCCTGCTCGAAGTCCGGTACACGGGTCCCGTCGCAGAATATCAGCTGATGAAGCTCGGAGAGCGATTCCGCGACCTCATCATCCTGCGCATCAACCTCACGTATCCAATACATTGCCGCACCTCGAGAATTTCATATTAGTCAAGACGCTGAGATCTACGGCCTGCGCATCAATCCGCTCGCGCTCGGGATGATGCAATTCACTTTCCGAGCGTAGCCTTGATCCCCAGCCAAACGGCACCGAGAAAGCCCGTAGCGATCACAGTGATGACCGCCTTGAACGTATAACTCTGCGCCTGCTCCACACTCCTTCGCCAACGCCGGAGGTGCTGAAAATCCGCACGCAGCTCCCGTCGATCGCCCTCCTCGAAGCCGAATGACGTCAAGACCGTCGCGATGGTTTTGACCACGACGGCGTCGATGTCGCTCCGGCGTACCCGATCTTGCTCGATCAGCGTTTCCATCACGATTGCTTTGACATCGGCTTCATGCATCGGATCACCGTCGTATGATTCATGCCGCGGAAGATGATCACGCCATCGCCAGGCGTCGCGATCTTGTCGGAGTAGAGCTTGAAACCCCTGCCGACGCCGAGCGACGCAATCTTGCCTTCGATCAGCCGCTTTGACGATTGCGCCAAGGTCCGCTGCGCCTCGCGAATGCAAACCGCCAGCGTGCCGCGCTCGGCCTGGCACATCTCGACCAACAGCTCGCCGAAAAAGTGCGATTTTCCCGACCCGCGGCCGCCGAACGCCCCCTTGTAACGCGCCGGACGCAACAGCGGCTCGAACACTTTTGCAGTTGGAATTTTCAGGATCGACAAGGCTGCTCTCGATAAGGCAAGGCCGCTCGCGCGCCGGGTTTTTGCGTTGCCGCGATCGTCGGCCGCGGACTGTCATTGACGAGGACGCGGCCGCATCAGGCCGGCAAGCCAGTCATTGGATTCCGTCTCCGAAACGACGGAGTTATCCGGAATGCCAAACACTGACGGCGACAGGTATCGCATAGGCTGTCCGTTGAATGGGGCCGGCGATCGCATCGAAGCCGAAGGCGTGCCCGCCGGCGGAGGGGACGCGGGAAACCGCTCGTTGAACGTAGCGGGCCTGCCGGGAGGCGCGATCGAAGTCGACGCAACGAACGGCATGGCCGGCGCTCCTGCATCAAACACAGTTTGGTCCTCGCCCGTGACCGGAACGCGTACGAGACGCCGAACAGCAGTCCTTTTGCTAGTCTCCTCCCGCGAGACATCGTCAGGTGGCACAGAGAACGACTGCGTGTCGTAGCGCGGGTGCGACGACGGAGTCGATCCGGGCATATGCCTTCCGCTGGCGTCGAAACGACTCGCGAAATCGGAATCGCTTGGAACTGAATCTGGGCGCAGCGCCAAGCTGCGTGGATCAAAAACACTGCGTTGGTCCGCACAGAACGGATGATTCCAGAAGACATGCGGATTAATGGGATTCCGACGATTTGGATCGTTGGGACCGCAAATCTGATAATGGGCGTGTTGATCTTTCGTACCCACATTGCCCATCGTGCCGATCAGGTCACCTGCGAACACCTTCTGGCCTTCCTCTACACTTTGACTCTGAGTATGAAGAATCTCGTGAGAATTTCTGGTGTAATCCCTAATCGCAATGGTATTTGTCTTCCCGCTGCCCGCCCGAGTCACGACGCCCGACACTGGCGAATGCACCAGGGGATGTTGAAGGTTTATTCCCGTCTACCCTCCAAGATAATTTATGTCGACGCCGACATGGGGGTCTGACGACGGTGGCTTCACTCGACCTTCCGCTCGTCCGGCGCCAAAGTCACCCGATCGTCCCGTGACATGTCCGTTGCGACCATCAATCGGGGGCAGCATCATGTTTATGATGTCTCGCAAATTCAATTCAGGTCTCCTTTGTAAAGTACTCCTGGTCGTCATTGGCGCAACGGTCGCGGCGGACTGTTGACGATGACCGTAAGCCCGTCTACGGCGGCAACGCCCTCGCGCAGACAATCTGCGTCATAGTCCCGGGATTGCGCCGCCGATCGCTCATTGCGGTGAGGTTAGCGGCACGGACCGCGGGTAGCTGCAATTGGCAGACGACTCGTCAATCGCGGCCATTTGACAAGTTTTGAGGTCTACATTGGCCGAAAATATCTGCCGGATCGGCCGGCGTCCGCTCATCTCCACTGAACCGACCTGCAGCGGCTAAGGCGCAGCATTGACGCTCCACGTTCCGTCCGAACCTTGGGTCAAGACCACGGGCTTTTTGTCGGGGCTCTCAAGCTTAATCGTCTTGTCATCGATCCACCCGACGAAGGTCGCTTTTGCAGGTAAGGAAGTCTTGCTGTCTTTCGACTTCCAAACTAGACGCTGTTTTTTGCCTCGAACGTCAAGAATCGCGAAGCTTGTTTCGTCCTCGCCGCTTTCCTCGGTGAGCACTAAATTCCCGTCCGGGGAAAATTGAGGAAACGCATTTCCGAAATCGAGCTGGCGACCTGTTCTGCCCTCGACAGCCGTGCATTGACCACCGTCCGGTCCGTGGTCACACACGACGAAAATACGCGTCGATGGATAGAAGTCGGCAAGGCCGTAACCGAAACCTCCTTCACTCCTTCCGTATCCGTTCTTGTTGTCGAATACTTTCCGACTGCCGCTATCCATGCGAAGAACGAGAGTGCTGCCTCGCATTGCGGCCAGCGGCCCCGCCAACGCCACGCACCGTTCGCTGAACTCCGCGGTAGTGCCGTACGAAAACGATTCGCTGCAGCTTTTGACTCGCGACGCCGGCGCAACCGTTTGTCCAGAAAGTTGCTCGGCACAGGCTGGCATGGGCGCATCGATTAGAACGACGAGACTTGCAAACAAGAGAACGAATTTTCGCACCGTTGCCCCCGCTTCGCAGCGATTTACCACCGTTCATGCCGGGCTCGCTTGCGCTTCATGGCAACAACAATATCACAACCTCCGGACCGACAGCACTCCCAGAAATCAGTGACGGCGAGAGCGGCTTCGGCTCCGAAGCAGCCAGCATCGCAACTGTTACGTATCTTCTCCGTCGATCTCCTCCGGCTCGATAATGATCCGCTCGATGCGGTGCACAAGTTGGAGCGCGCCGTCCCCGTTCTCGATCGCCTGCGGCGCTTTGCCCCAGCCGCGATCGAGGATGGCATTTGCAGCGGAGACGCGAGCGGCCGGGGTGGCGCTCGTCGATCGCATGACGCCGACCAAAGCGTTGAGCGCGCTTCTCGTATGACTCCTCGCAAGCGAACGGATTTGTGTAATCGTCTTGGCCACTCACTTCTCCTGCCAATCGGACGGGAGAAATTCACTCGGGGCGGTATCGATGCAGTCCGTCTCGGGATCAGGTAGTGCCGAACGAAATGCGATTGTTGGAAAGTCCGTCCGCTCGAGGTCGGGACGTGAACGCCGACGCGGGATGAACTGAATGATTTCGGCGCTCATGCTGCGGTCTCCCACACGGCAATGGCAACTAGGCCCGCCAGCGCGAGCGATATCAAATAGGCGGTCATGCAAACCTCGTTGACGGGCCGTCCGCGCAATACGGCCATGGAATGAATGTGCGGCAGATCGCGCAGCGGGCGGCGATCTTTGGGGCGCGAACCTTATCCCTGACGAGTGGGGCCGCGGGCGGCGCCGGCTTGCGCCGCGCCACAGGACCGGCGCGTTCGCGCGCACCGGCCAATTCGTGATTGTTCAAGAGGTTCGGACGGCGGCTCGCTTGCGACGCTCAGGCGACGGGCTGGGAGGATGTGGCGTCGTGACGGTGCGGCCGCCGTCCGATTGGTGAAACGGCAAAGAAAAAGCCCGCCGCGGATTGCTCCGCGCGGGCTCAACGATTTCTGATTTTCGGATTATGCCCCTGAGTTGCCCGACGTGTCAAACCCTTTTTGCGAGCTGAATACGATCGGTAAAATGTGATGCGTCAGCTTCGACGGTGAGAAACCGCCCTGAGCGAAAAGTCTGCGCATGATTTGGAATCGCAACACGAACCGGCGCCGATCGCCGTATGCTTGTTGCGATGATGTCAATGTGCCGCTGAGTTGCCCGACGCGTCAAGGGGACAGAGCAGCTTACAATTTGGATCGACATCAGGACAGTTTTGACTCGCGTCGGTCGACCCGCGCCGTAGTGTGATTGCAAGGAGGAAGCGCCGATGTATTTCGTTGCTGCCGTGCTCGCGGTCCTGTCCGGCCTGTTCTACGCCGCGGGCCATCATGAGATCGGTTCGATGGGTACCACCATGTGCCAGTATGGTGGCATCTTCTGCGACAGTCCGGTGCTCGTACTCGTCGGCGCGGGGTTCGCTGCGGCGTGGCGCATGCTCGTCAGCGTTCGCTGATCACCAGCGCATTGCCGACGATGATTTTGTGCCGCTGATTTGCCCGACGAGTCAATCTCCGCACTTTGTGCCGGGTGCATCGACGCCTCGCATCATTGCGCAGGGATCGGGTTAGCCGGTTGAGCGGGCTTGGGACCCGGTGGAGCCGGCTCAATGGGCGCCTTTGGCTCGGTCGGCATCACCCTTGCGCCGGCAGCGCGTGCTGCCTCGCCGGTCGTTGAATAGTTGGCGGAAGCGGCCGGCTGAACCTTCGGCTTGCTCCACGGACCGTGGTCGACGATGAGCATTCCCAACACACCGAGGATCGCAACCACGGCTGCTATCAACAGCGGCGTGCCGCCATGCCGGTTTCGCTGCTTGACCGAATAGCCATCCGCTATGCCATACGCATGCACTGTCATCATCGTCTCCTCCGTGGAGACAAGCCGCGACCCGCGTGCAAGTTTCCAGTTCCCCGATGAGAAAGCGAGGCATGCCGGTGGAACCAATCGATAGCTGCTGAATTTCCACGATATGTGGCCGTCAGCCGTTGTTCAAAACGCGCGCACGCGCGGATGACCCGAGGCGATGCTCACCTTGGGGCGATGGTCACCTTGGCCTTCAGTGAAATGGCGGCACCACGGCACATGAGTTCCGAAACACCCGAATCCCCACTTCAGCCCACACTCGGTGAGCGAGCAATCGACACCGCGACGGACGTTTCGCGCACCATCACAGAGGTGTCGGATGGACTTCGAGCAGCCGCCGATCGCCTCAGCGAGGCGATCGCAAGCTCCCGCCGGCCGGGCGGAGCCCTGGCCACGGTGAGCGCGGTCACGCGCGAAGCGCCGCTCGCAAGCCTGTTTGTCGCGTTTCTGCTCGGCGTCGCTGTCGCGCGCCGGCGCTAGCCGCCGATGCGCTGCGAAGGCGGCGCTAGAACTTGCCCTTCGCCGCGTCCTTGGTCGCGGACATCACGCTTCCGCTGATCTGTCGCATATGTTCGCCGGCATTGGTGAACTGGCTGCGCAGGAATTCCGACTGGATCCGCATCGCCTCCTGCAGATCGGTCGCATGCACGAGCTTGCGCGCATGCTCGAACGCCGCCTTCATGTTCTGCTCGGTGAACGACAGCGCCTGCTTGGAAAGCTCGGTACCCGTACCCGGCATCGCCGTCATCGACTTGCTCGCGGCATCAAAGAACAGGCTGAACGCCTGTTCGGCCTGGTCGATGGTCTTTTCCGCGAGATCGCGCAACTCCGCGGGAACTTCAAGCTTCGGTTCAATCATGATCGCGCCCCCTGAAATAAGCGTCCAGTGAGGTTAGCATAGATTGCGACCCCGTCAGCGCCGTATCGCCGACCAGGACAGGCCTCACTCGTTTCGGCTATCGAGGAAAAATTACCTAGCCACGACCAAACCACGCCGCGGCCGATTCCAATCATGTCAGCACTGTGGCATAGTGATTCGGCCTCGTTGTTGGTCGCGTTCGCGTCTCTTGGGGAATAAGGGGATCCGATGCTGCGCGCCGTTCGTCCAACACCGACCTGCACCCGATTCAAGACCAACATAGAGATGCCGTGCATGAAGTGCGGCACACAAATGCGGCTCGCTCTGATCGAGCCGCGCGACCAAGTCTACGATGTGCTGACCTATCAGTGCACGCCGTGCAATGCCGGCGAAAGCTTCCTGAACGCGCGCTAGGCTGCGGCCCGTTCAGTCGCCCAGCACCGCGGCCCCCGCCTCGGTCAGCGCAGGCTCGTCGTCGTGCAGTTCGACCAGGCCGAGCTCCGTGAGGAGGCGCAGATCCTCGTCGCTGACCGGTGACAATTTGAGCCTGCGAGCCTGGATATCGCGGAGGGTCCAGCGCAAGCCGATCGCGCGTTCAAGCGAAAATTCAGCGAATGGATTGTTTGCCATTCGCTTCGACTAACGCGGCATTTGGATCAGACTTTGTCTGAGCCGCGGCGGCTTCGTGGACGCCACAGGTTGATGGCGCACGCGATCGAGGTGCCCCGCACCCCGAACGCATCATGCCTCTCTCGCAGCCGCTCAGTAACGATAGGGGTCGATATCGAGCAGCGGGAATGCGCTGAACACGCTCGGCAGATTGGTCGGCATCGCCGGATGCAGGTAGGACTTGTCCAGTTCGGCAAAGCTGGTGACGCCGAGCAGCCCAAGGCAACGGATCACCTCGTCCTCAAGCAACTCAAGCATCCGAACGATGCCCGCCTCGCCGGCCGCGGCAAGCGCCCAGCATTGCAGGCGGCCGATTCCGACCAGGTCGGCGCCCGAGACGATAGCCTTCACGATGTCGGTGCCGCGGCAGATCGAACCGTCGACCATGATCTTGGCACGGCCGGCGACCGCCTGAACGATCTCGGGCAGGACGTGCATAGACCCGCGGCCGTGGTCGAGCTGCCGCCCACCATGATTTGAGACATAGATCCAGTCGACCCCGTGATCGAGGGCGATCCTTGCATCTTCGGCAGTGGCGATTCCCTTGAGTATCAGCGGAATCTTGAACTTGTCTTTGATCAACTTCACCGTCCGCCATTCCAGACCCTTCTGGAAATCGCCACCGGTGGCGCGGATGCGGCTTTCGCGGACGTAGCGCTTGGCGATGTCGCGCTCGCGCCGGCTGTAATGGGCGGTGTCCACCGTGAGGCAGAACGCGGCGTAACCATTGTCGATCGTACGGCTGACCACATCCTCGACGAAGGCATCATCGCCCCGCACATAGAGCTGGAAGATGCGCAAGGCGTCAGGCGCCGCCTTCGCGGTGTTCTCCAGCCCAGGCTCGGACACCGAGCTCAGCATATGCGCGGCACCGAACGTTCCCGCTCCGCGCGCGACGGCCGCGCCCGCATCCGGATCAAAGATCTCGAGCGCACCGACCGGAGCGATCATCACGGGAATTCGGAGCTTGCGTCCGAATAGCTCGGTGGAAGGATCGACATTGATGACGTTGCGCAGGACGCGCGGCCGGAACGCGATCTCGTCGAGCGCCATTCTGTTGCGGCGCATCGTGGTCTCGGTCTCGGAGGCGCCGACGATGTAGTCCCAGGCGTTCTGGTTCAGCCTGGCCCGGGCCTTTTGCGCGAATTCGTGCAGGTTCTGGAATTCCTCGCCGCTGGCGCCGAGTTCGACATTGCGCGCCTGCCGAATGGGGGTCCCGTCATTCATGGTGTTTCTTCTCCCGATTTGGCCGGCACATTAGCCGCAGACAAACCGGAAAAGCTACCGCCTGAGCGACGAATCCGGCCAGCGAAGGCCAGCTATTCGCTTGTGAGATAGATCGGCTTTCGGCGCGAGGCGGTCTGCATCAGAACCAATCTCGCCTGAGGCGAGCTAACTGCCCGAAAACCGGTTTCGGTACTCGGTCGGCGACACGCCGAGGTGGCGCAGGAAAGCCCGCCGCATTCGTTCATCATCGCCGAACCCCGCGCGCTTGGCGACCTCGACCACGCCGCCGATCTGGCGACTTTCGAGCAGCAGGCGCGCTGTCTCCACGCGCAGCGCCTCGACGCCGCTCGCAGGTGTCATGCCGGTGCGGCTGACATAGGTCCGGGCGAACGTGCGTGGCGTCATGCCGGCCTTCTCCGCAAGGGTCTCGACCTTGAGGTCATCAGTGATGTTCTCGATGATCCAGGCATGCAGCGCGCTGAAGCGGCCCTCGATGTCCGACGCCTGGGCCGCAAGGACGGTCGAGAACTGGCTCTGACCGCCGGGTCGCTTCAGGAACACGACAAGCCTGCGCGCGACATCGAGCGCGGTGGTGTGGCCGAAATCCTCCTCGATCATGGCGAGCGCCAGATCGATGCCGGCGCTGACGCCAGCTGACGACCAGACCCGTCCGTCCTTGACGAAGATGGCGTTGGGCTCGACGCGGATATTCGGGAAGCTGTCCTGCAGACGGGGACAATAGCGCCAATGCGTTGCAGCCCGCTTGCCGTCCAGAATTCCTGTCCAGGCCAGCGCAAAGGCGCCGAGACATACCGACGCGATACGGCGCGCCTTCGGCAGCGCCTCCGCGATCCAGTTCATCAACTTGGCGTCGTTGCGGATCTTCCAGATGCCCGGCCCGCCGGGGATCACCAGCGTGTCGACCTCGGCGGGCGCAAGACTGTCGATCGGCGCCGTGTCGATCATCATGCCGACATCGGTCGGCACCAATCCGCCTGAGGTCGACAGATAGGACAGCGAATAGCCGGGCCCGGGCAGCTCAATCGCCTCCAGCTCTGCGAACACCTGCGCCGGACCCGAGATGTCGAGCAAGGTCACGCCCGGAAAGGCAACGATCGCGATAGACCGCATCGCTTTCGTGTCGCGCGGCTCCGGCCGGGGCGCTTTGGCAGTTTTCGAGGGCATATTGTCCTTTAAGCCATTCGAGGCTGCCCTGTATAGCTCGCTATGGAATTCTGGAGTTCTGCCATGTTGCGAAATCTGGGCAGCGGGTATCAGGCAATCAAATCGCCGTGGACGGATTACGCGATCTACAGCCTACCGGATGCCTCCCGGATCGAAGCCTGCGACCGTCAGCCGCTGATGGACGCCATGAATGGCATCATTGCCGTCAACTGGCAGGCTACCGAGCCGCACTGGACAGCAACCTCCTCGCCGTTCGACCGGAAGTACAGCCTGATCCTCGTCTATGACGGCTCCGGCCTCGTGGCGTTCTCGGTCTACCGCATCCTGCAGATGTCGGCCGGACTTGGAATCTATCGCAGCGGCACGGAAGTGCTCCCAGCGCACCAGGGCCGCGGCTTCTACGGCTTCTTCACATCGGAAGTCCTGAAATGTTCGGGCGCCGCCGAGAGAGCCGACGGCAACGTGCTCTACGGCTGGCGGACCCGCAATCCGATCGTCTGGGCGGCGAACGCTAAGATTTGCGAAAAAGTGTCTCCATCGTTGCTCGACAATGCGCAGGATCCGGCGTTGCAGGCCGCCTGTATCGAGATGTGCACCTCGCTCTATCCTGGCAAGCCGCTAGAATTGCCCGACATGATCATGCGTGGCGCCTACGGCCATATTAAGCACCATCGGCAGGCCTATCATGGCACCGCATCGCTGGTCGATGCCGCGATGTCGCGCAAGATTCCGAATTCAGCGGATGCCCTTTTCTCGGTCGGCTACGCGAGGGTTTGATGTCGGTGCTCGGACAACAAGCAGTTTACGCCCCGACGTCGCGCTTCACCGATCGCGCTTATCTCGCCTGGACAGCGGTCGCCATCGCCTATGCCATCGCCTTCCTGCAGCGCGTGTCGCCGCAATCGATAAGCCTCAGCTTCATGCACGATTTCAACACCGATGCGGCCGGTGTTGCGATGCTCGCCTCGAGCTACTTCTGGGGCTACACCTTCATGCAGATCCCGGCCGGCCTGCTGGTCGACCGTTACGGTGTCAAGCGCGTCGTTCTCGTCAGCATGGTCGCCTCGTCGCTCGGCAGCGCTGCGTTCGCGCTCGCACCCAATCTGCTCGATGTTTTTGCTGCGCGCCTGATCGTCGCCTGCGGCGATGCGCTGGTGTTTACCGCACTGCTGAAGCTGGTCGCGCAAAGCTTTGCGGACGAGCGGTTCGGCATGATGTCGGGCATCTCGCAGGTCTCCGGCTATGTCGGAGGCGTGATCGCAACCACGCCGCTCGCGGCCGCGGTCTCCGGGTTCGGCTGGCGCGCCTGCTTCCTCTTCATCGCCTGCATTGGCCTCGCCAACCTCGCCTTCGCCAAGCTCGCGCTCAAGCCCGATCCGGCCTCGCAGAGCAACAAGACGCTGAAGGGCATCGTGACGGCTGCGCGGCAAGTGCTGGCCCATATCGCGAACTGGGGTTGCGCGATGACGTTTGCATCGCACTTCGCGGTCGTAACGACGCTGTCGGGCGTCTGGGGCATTCCGATGGTCGCGCATTTATTCAATATCTCTCCGACCGCTGCGGGCACACCCCTGCTCGCCTTTATGATCGGCAACGCGCTCGGCTCGATCTTCCTCGGTCATGCCGCCGATCGTGCCGCAGCGGCGCTCGACCGCGCGTTGATCGGCATCTGCGTGTTGCGCATGCTGCTGATCGCGATGCTGCTGCCGCCGATCGCCCAGACATTTGGCCTCGCCTACGTCACCGTCGTGTTCACGGCCTTAGGCCTCGTCGCCGGCGGCACCGTCCCGCTGGTTCTGAAATGCGTCAAGAAGCTCTACACCACCGACCTGATCGGTGTAGGTGCTTCCGTGAACACCACGGCTGCGGGGATATTCGCCGGCATCTCACAGCCCATCATCGGCTTCGCGATGCTTGCCGCGAGCCACGCCTCCGGGACGGACGCCGTGCACAACAAGGCCGTGATCGGCGACGGCGGATACAGCGCATTGATTGTCATTCTGCTTCTCATGTCGCTGCCGGGCATTGCCGGGCCGCTGCTGATGAGAAGCAAGTTGATAGCTCGTTAGTGTCGTTATGAGTGTAGGGGGTGCTATGGAGCGCTTGTTCTTGAGAAAAGGCGAAGTTGCGTCAACCTTTCCGGTCAGCAGCTGGCAAAGCGTGATGTTCTCCGAGTTTGAAGCGCAGATGAGCAGCGAGGCTAGGCCGTTTCCTTGCGTATTCGGGGTAACCGGGCATCGCCAGGATCAGCTCCGCTACCTGTTCCTCGACCCGTATGACGTCGCGGTGCTCGGCGATCAACTCGCACAGTATGTGTCGGAGGCCCGCTCGTTCGGCCCCAACACCTCGTTGATCGTTTTCACGCGGCCCCGCCCGGTGCAGACGCTCGACGCCTATTATCGCAAAATGTGGCTGACGCTCGACCAGCTCGCGCGCCTGGACAAGAACCCCTGGCCATCAGAGATTCCGGAACAGATCGACCACCCGATGTGGGAATTCTCGTTTGCGGGCGAGCCGATCTTCGTGGTCTGCACGACCCCTGCGCATGTGATGCGACAGAGCCGCCGCTCCAGCGCCTTCATGCTCACGTTCCAGCCGCGCTGGGTGTTCGAGAAGATACTTGGGACGGAAAAGGCGGCGGCCGCCGCGTTCGCCGAGGTGCGCAAGCGTTTGATCCCTTATGACAGCGCGAGCCCCTCTCCGCTGCTTGGCCGCTACGGCGCGACCGACGGCCGCGAATACAAGCAGTATTTCCTGCATGACGACAACAACGCGAGCGGTGGCTGCCCCTTCGCCAAGCTCGCGCAGAACAAGACGCCAGCTATCGCGAACAAGGAACAGGCAGCATGACCCAGATCATCGCAAGCACGAAGACCGAATTTGCCATCGACCGGGAGATCCTGAACCTGCTCCCGGCCCAGGGCTCCGTCGAGCTGCAGCATGATGCTGCCGGCAAGGTGCATCACTTCCATACTCATCCGGTCGATGAAATCCTGATGATCATCAGTGGCCGGCTGAACTTCATCTGGGACGGCGGTGAGCGGGTGGTCGGCGCCGGCGACACCATCATGCTGCCTGCCGGAACCCGGCATCAATCCGAAGCGCTCGAGGGTGGCGCAATTTACGTGATCGCGACACAGCCGCCTGCGAGAGCGATGAACAACTGACATCCAGGGAAAACGCGAACACCTCAGGACAGTGAAGGATCGCGCGGCGGGTCAACCGCCAAACGTTCGACCAGCTCGATGACCTCGGAACGCTGGTCGGGCGCAAGTCGAAGGAAAGCCTTCAACAGTCGCAGGCTTTCCAGTGTTTCGCTCGATGGAGCTCCGAGCTTTTTCTGCAGCTCTGCAACATATGTGGGATTTTTCATCTCGCACCTTAAGTGAGGATTACGAATGGCATACCCAGGTAAACGTGAAGGCTTGGCCCAGAAGGTCGACACCGCAGCGCAAGAGGCCGAACGCCTCGGCCTCACCACGGCAACCCTGATACTCAGAATGGCACGCCTCGAGATTGATCGGGCGGAGCCCGAAGAAGTTGAAAGTATGCCAAGGAACAACTTGCGCAGCAAGCCGAACTGAGCTCCCTAAACGGGCCAGTTCCGGCTCGCACGCCGCCGGCACGCGCCGGGGGACTGTGACGTCTGAACGACGTCGGGCGAGGCGAGAGGCTTTCCTCTCGCCTGCTATGGGTTGGTTCCGCTAATATCTGACTTCGGTGCAGGATGGCCGCGCTAGCCGGTATTCCCTGCTTTGCCGAACGCGCCTGCCTCCGCCAATGCGGCAATGCGCCGATCGTCGTAGCCAAGCGTCTTGCTCAACACATCGCGTGTGTGCTGACCGAGCAGCGGAGCCGCAACGGGATCGACCGTCGGCGTCAGGCTCATATTGACCGGCGACTCGATGTTCGGAACCGAGCCGGCGGTTGGATGCGCGATGTTGCTCAGGCGATCGCGATCGCGCACCTCGGGTGCGTTGAATCCTTCCTCGACCGTGCGCAGATAGCCAACCGGGATGTTGGCCTTCTTCATCTTGGCCATCCAGTTCTCGAGCGTGTCGCTCGCAAACACGCTGGCAATAATGGCGCGCAGCTTCTCCTTGTTGGCGGTGCGATTCTTGCGGTGAGCAAACTCGGGGTCGGTGACGAGATCCGGGCGCTCCAATACGTCGGTCACGAGCCGGCGATAGAGCCGGTCGTTGGCGCAGGCCATGTAAAGCGGACCATCCGACGCCCGGTAGACGCCGACGGTCGGCGAGCCGTTCGGAGAGTTGCCGAAACGGCCGGGATTGTTACCGTTAATGAGATAGGCCATACCGTAGAAGCCCGTCATCGACACCGCGGTGTCGATCAACGCGACCTCGACCTGCTGGCCGCGACCAAGCCGGTCGCGCGCAATCAGCGCCAGCAGGATGGCGTTACAGGCCGACATGCCCGTTGCCATGTCCACGATCGGCGGACCGGTACGCACCGGCTCGCCATCCGGAAAGCCGTTGAGCGACATGAAGCCGCTTTCAGCCTGTGTGATCGGGTCGAAGCCTGGTCGTAGGGCGAAATCGCCTTTGCGGCCGTAGGCCGAGATGGAGCAATAGATCAGCCGCGGATTGGTCGGCGCCACCGACGCATAATCGAGACCGAATTTCTTCATCACGCCGCCGGAGAAATTCTCCACTACGACGTCGGCCTTGGCAATCAATGCGCGCGCAACGTCGAGCGCAGCCGGATTGTTGAAATCAAGCGCAATGCCGCGCTTGTTGCGGTTGAGGCTCAGATACGCCGCACTCTCCCCACCGATTTCGGCGTGCTCGTAGGCGCGCGTGTCGTCACCCCCGTCGGGATTCTCGATCTTGATGACCTCGGCCCCGAAGTCGGCCAACGTTTGCGTGCAGGCCGGGCCGGCGACGACGCGGGTGAAATCGACAACCAGCAGGCCATCGAGCGCCGTCGGAACTCCCTCCCCGCGCGGCGCGCGCTCCGGCAATTCTGGTCTGGTCATGATCTGACGCTTCCTCTGTTATTTTGTCAGGCGAAATACCGCGGCCATTGGCAAGACCGGCACTGTTCGCCTTTTAGCGGAAGGCTATCACCAAAACCAAACCCGGATTTTGCAGGGCGGGACCTTCGTCTGACATGGCTGTCAGGGACCATGAGGATCGGGCGGTGCCAGCAGCACCGGCACGGGTCGGACGACCGGCACGTCAGGGAAACGCCGGACATCTGTCGAGGCCGGCCGTTGAAAGGAACGTACATCGGCGGGTAGCGACGCCCTGTCGCTACCCGCTTTCGTCATCGGGAGCAGTCGCTCTATTCGGCGATCACTTCGCCGGAGCCGCCGAACTCGGCCGGGAAATCCTTCAGCTTCGGCAAACCATCGCGTATCGGTAGCACCGCCTCGGAATAGTTGACGTGAACGCCGGGGCTGAATTTCAGCGTCGGGATTGTTGCAGTGAACACGTCGACAAGCCCGAGAGTCGGGTGGTTGGTCATCAGGTGACCGCCGCATTTGGTGCAATATTTGCGCTGGCTCATCGCGGTCTTTTCGAATGTCGCGATATGACCGGCGCCCTTGGTAACCTCGACCGCCTCGGGCTTCCAGAGGCTGAACGCATTCACCGGACCGCCGGACCAGGAACGGCACGAACGGCAATGGCAGTAGCCCATCGCCTCAGGCTCCCCCGTGACCTTGAGTTCGACGGCGCCACAAAAGCAGTTTCCAGTGTGATTCATCGGTCGCTTCTCCTTGGGTGAATTGATCGGGCTCCGCACCGGCATCGACCCACGTTACTCGTGATGTTCGCGATGCAGGATAAGACATAGGCGGGCGTAGCCGCTGCGAACTCCCTTGTGGACGTACCAGACCATCCCCGCACAGGAGGCAATCACACCGCGCTCGAATGCAGGCAGGTCGTCGACGCGCGCGAAGTTACATGAGAGTCCGCGCCGCTGTCGACCACCTTCGACACACGCGGTCGGGCGTACCGCTCATTGCAGACAGATATGGAGCTCCGTGTGAGGCAAAGCACAGTGATACGATGTGACGAGCTGTGCCGGATGCCTGCCCGGCAACCGGCACGTGAGCACATCACTCCAGATCAGCATTGCCGGTCCTTCGCGGGAACCCGGTTCGCCGTCGCAAGCCCGTACATCAGCGCCAACCGATCCAGACATTCCTTGAGACGTCGCGCGAAATAGTCCTGCCAGCGCTGCGTGCGCAGTCCGCGCCGTTGCCCAACCTGCTCCATGGTCATGCCGAGAATCAGGACGTCATGCACCAGCGTCGAACCATCGGCACCGAGCTCATGCTCGGCGCGATTCAAGCGCAGGGTCGCCTGGCGCTGCCCCTCAGTGATCGGCTCACGCTGCTGACCGCCATCGACGTATTCCCGTGTCGTGTCCACCGCACGAGGGCCACGCTCGGCTTTCTCCCAGTCGTTCTGGAAGGCCCGACCGCTGCGATACTGTGTGTCGTCGATCTGTCGGTGCGCGTGCAACCGGCCGAGCGGATCGTTACGTATCGAGCGGAACGCAACGATCTTCTCGCCCGACTCGAGCGCAAGGGGATCGTCGACCGCGACTGTCGCCACCTCGGCATTAAAGGGCAGATCCTGGGAGCGTCGATCGTGCGTTCCAGCGGGATCGTACGGCTTCCGGCGTTTTGCGCGCGGCATTGGTGACCTCCAAAATGTCTGATGATGAGCGCGCGGCATCTTCCGCGCGGTCGCGGTTGCGATTGCGGACCGAAGTCCCGTCGATCGAGAGATGATCTTGCCTCAGCTAGTCCCGACGGCTTGAAGCCAGGCGTCGTTCAGGACCGGCCTCGCCGAGGCCTCGGGATCCCTGCTCAAGTCAAAATGCGGCGCGCAGTAGCTCGAGCCCGGCCGACATGGATGGCCACAGAAGGTCATGGTCTCGCCTTCGACATCCCCGCCATAGGGATAGCGGCAGTCTCCGCGTTTCAGATCGTGCAGCGAAAGGTGCCGCGGCGCGACCGCAGCGCAACGAAGTTGCGGCATCTCCACCATTTCAGTGAAGTTTTTTGGCCAGCGAAGCAGATCGGCCTTCAGCTCGGCCTGCCCTTCACGCAGTCGCCCAATCCACGGAAGCTCCGGCACGGACGGCCTGGGTGGATCGAGGTGCCCAGGCAGGGACGGCTCGAACCGGTCGAGCCCCACCAAACCCATGCGCTGCGCCCGGCTGAGGGCCGCATTGCGTGTGTAGGCCGTATTGAAGGTTGCGTTGATCGCGTCAGCGATTTCCGAATAGGACAAGCCGCGGGCGCGCAGGTCCTGCAAGGCTGCCGAATGCTCCGGCAGCCAGTTCATCATTTCCATTCCAAATTCCCATTTTTGTCATTCCGCCGGCGCCTCGCATACCTTCCGATATTCCGAAGAAAAAGTCAAGCTTGATTTCTGATAATCGTAACGGTAGTAATGTATCCGGGTTTGGAAAGGACGAAACATGCTGGACGCGGCACTGATCGAACGGGCACTGGAAAAGACCGGGAAGAGCAAAGGCGGGCTTGCCCGCGCAATGGGGGTTCGGGCCGGGGCGGTGTCCGAAATCCTGTCGGGAATACGGTTGATCAAGGCATCGGAAATCGCCCCGATCATGGAATATCTGGAGCTGAACTCGGTGCCGATCGTGGGCCGGGTCGGCGCCGGTGCCTCGATCCAGCCGGAGCTTGAGCAGGTCCCGCCGGAGGGGCTCGGCGAGATCGAGCTTCCGTTTCCGATGACGGAAGAGACCGTCGCCTTCGAGGTTTCAGGCGATTCGATGCTGCCGAAATACGAGAACGGCGACGTCATTGTGGTGTACCGCGAGCAGCGTTATCCGCTGTCGAGCTTCTACGGCGAGGAAGCCGCGGTTCGGCTGAAGAGCGGCGAGCGCTATCTGAAGACGATCGAACGCGGCAGTTCTTCCGGCACCGTCAACCTCAAGAGCTTCAATGCCAAGCCGATCAACGGCGTAAAGCTCGAATGGATCGGCGAGATCTGCGTCACCCTGCCCCGCGGTCAGATCGAACGGCTGCGCGGCAAGACGGCGGCGAAAGGCCGCAAATCTGGCCGGTCACAGGGCGGGCGGTCGTCCGAGAAATAGCGGGGCTGCGTCGGGGGGGGGGCGGCCTGGCCGATTCGGATGCCTTCGGCCCGAATCGTCAGAGCACCCACGCCGAAATTTCCGGTTATCGGCAATTTCTCTTGACTTAATTCCGATTATCGGAAACACTAGTCGATGAAAGTCAACGCATCGAACTATCAGGCAATGCAGTATTTTGTCGTGATGATCGACTATGGCCGCCGTGGCCGCGAGGCGATCGTCGATCCCGAAATGACGCGGCGCGAGGTCGTCTCGCGCGTTGCGTCGGGGGAATACACCAACATCAGCTTCATCCACGAGGTCGCGGAGTGCTCGGTTGAGGATGTCACCGACGACATCCTTGCCGAGGCTGCCCTGCCGGAAATCCCCCTGACCGGCACCAATCTGCAGGCAAATACGCTGGATCACGCCCGCGATCTGCGCAAGCACGAGCCGGTCTGAGGTCGCTCAATTGGTGATTGCGAAAACGTGATCTTTCTTGAACCGGCCACTTGGCCGGAACCCGAAACGGACTAGATAGGGTTCACGCAGAGTCTATTCGGACCGGGCGCGGGTTCCCCTTAGATTGGCGTTTCGTTTTCTCGGGCCGGCAGTTTTCAGCTTCAGATGACTTCGACATTAAATCCCGAGATCGCGCGAGCCGATGGCGATCTCAGGATCGCGCTGCTGCTTGGCATCGCGAACTGGTTTCTGTTCCTCGACCATGTTCCGCACAATTTCGTCAGCGCGCTGACGATGCGCAATTTCGGCTTCAGCGGCGCGACCGACCTTTTCGTCTTCATCGGCGGCTACGCGGTGACGCTCATCTACGCCAGGATGGCGCTGGAACGCAGCTTCGTGGTGGCTGCAACCCGCATCTTCAAACGCGTATGGCAGCTCTATGCTGCCTATATCGTTTTGTTCGTGATCTATGTCGAGTTGATCAGCTATGTCGCCGCGCGGACGGCGGCACCCGAGATCATCAGCGAATTCAACATCACGGGCTTCATCGACCACCCGGTCCGGACCCTGATCTACGGCTTGTTCCTGCAAGCCAAGCCGCTCAATCTCGACGTGCTGCAACTCATCATCGCCCTGATGGCCTTCCAGCCGGTTGTCGTATTCGGGCTGCTGTACGTACCGAATGCGACGCTTCTCGCGTCGGTGGCGCTTTACGCTACCGCCCGCCTCCTCGACTGGAACCTGACATCAGATCAGTACGGATCCTGGTATCTTAATCCATTCTGCTGGCAATTGCTGTTCGTGATGGGCGGCTGGCTCGCGCTCATCGGCACGCGCTATGCTCCCGCGATCCGCGCGATGCAGGCCATTCCCGCGCTGCGCGCCACGGCCTTGCTGTACCTGCTGTTCGCACTGACGATCGTGTCCAGCAGCGAGATTCCGGCACTCGCCCAAATGGTGCCGAGCGGGCTGAGCGACATGCTCCTGCAGAACGACCGGGAGGATGTTGCGCCTCACCGCATCCTGCATTTCCTGACCCTGACATTCCTCTTCACCTGGCTGGTGCCGCGAGACTGGGAATACCTGCGGTCTTACGCCTTGCAGCCTGTCGTCAAATGCGGCGAAGAATGGCTGGCCGTGTTCTGCGCCGGCGTGTTCCTCTCCTTCGCCGCGCATCTGATCCTGATTACCGGCCCGTACTCGCTGGCAAGGCAGGTCGCCGTCAGCATCGCCGGTATCGCTGCTATGACCGCCGTCGCCTATTACGTCTCGTGGTCGAAGCAGCAGGACAACAAATCGGCCGTCGGCGCCCATTCCTGAATCTGGAGCCTAATCGATCAGCAGTGCGCGCCGCAGCCGCGTCTCGCTGTCGTGCAACATTGCACCGTCGAGGTCCCCGCGCGCAGCTGCATCGGTGGCGCAAGCGAACAGGCGGTCGAACTGCAAGCCGTCATAGGCAACCAGCAGGAGATCGACGCCTGCGTTCAATGCCTCCACGACCGCGGTGCAGACATTGTGTTGATAGATCGCGCCCATCACCAGATCATCCGTCATGACGATGCCCTGGTAATTCCAGGTCTTCCGGATCAGCCCATCGACGACGGCCTTCGAATGCGACGCAGGCCGTCCGGGATCGAGCGCACTCACCGCAACGTGCCCGACCATCAGGCGAGCACCGGTCGTTGCCAGCACGTCGCGGAACGGACGCCAGTCGGACGCCTCGAGTTCGGCGAGCGGCGTATCGAGATCGGCAGTGAAATGATGCGTGTCGGTACGCACGCGCCCTAATCCCGGGAAGTGCTTCACGGTGGCACCCACGCCCGCAGACTCGAGGCCCTGAATATAGGCGCCGGTGATCGCGCTCACCTTGGCCGGATCATCGGAGATCGCGCGCTGATTGATCAGCGTATTGAAGTCGAGCCGGTTGCGCTTCGCCGCTGGCCGGAGATCGAGCACCGGCGCAAAATTCAGGTTGATGCCGAGCGACGCCAGCTCCCGTCCATGGATGCGGCCGAACTCCTCGGCCTTTACCCTTTGCTCGTCCGGCGCCAGCTCGGCCAGCGAGGCAAGCGCGGGTAGCCTCGTCAACGGCGGTGCGAGGTGCGAAACGATGCCGCCCTCCTGATCCGTCGCGACCGTCAGCGGCGGCAACCCCGCCGCACGGCGCCTGGCCTGCAGCGCTGCAATTTCCGCCTTCAAGGCGTCAGCCGTCCTGCCGGCAATGTTGCGCCGGGTCACATAGATGCCCGCAACGAATCCTTGCTCCGCCAGCTGCGCGACCTCGTCGAACGATCGGTAGCCCACGATGAAATGCTGCCCGAGGGACCGCGCGAGAACCGGTTCGGTCTGGAGAACGCGATGCTTCCGCACCTCGAACACTCCGTGCGCGGCCAGCATCGCGAGCGGCGGCAGGCACCACAGGATCACCAGTAACTTCCCTGACGACGCCCGCCGGCGCCACGCGCCGCGGCGAACCAGCAGGAGCGCGACTGCGCTGCTTGTGACGACGAAGAGGACATTGCCTGTCCCACGCAAGGGGACCAGATACGGATCGTTGTTGTTGATGCCCGCGAAGACGAAGACGAGGCCTGCGATCCAGAGCAGGGTAATGCCGACGCATTTGCTGACTTGCATGGGGACCACGAGGGACTGAAGAGGCCGAACGGCTTCGTCCCTATCAGACGAGATTCGTCGGCGCGAGCCGACAAGGCGCGTCTGCACGCCGTCTGCATAAAAATCCTGAACTCCTGCTCGTCGCGCTCCAGCCGTTTGCACATGCACGCGTCAAGGTCAGCCAAGCAGCGGGCCGGATCCCATACCGGAGCAAGGAACTCCGCCCGCTTCAACCTGCACATCCCTTCGATCCCGAGGTCATCATGACAAGCCTTGCGCCACCAGAGACCAAGCCCCAATCAATCGACAGCAACCTGCCGCCGGCGAAAATCGCGGTGATATTTGCCCTCGCGGCACTGGCCGATTGGTTGTTCTACGACCAGCGCCTCGGCTTCTCGGTCGTCATTTTCGCAATCGCGCTGACCTGCTCGTCGCTGATTGTCAACCTCGGCAATCTCGAGCATCGCCGACTGCTGCTTGCCGGGACGATCGTGTTCGCCGGGCTACTGCCAGCGCTCGAGGATCTCAGCGCGGCCTCGCTCGTCATCATCGCGCTTGCCCCCGGCGCAGCCCTCATGCTGACGACCAATCCTTATCTCGATCAGTCAGCTGAACCCGGGCGATCCCTCCTCCTATCTCAGCATCAGCCGTGCGCTATTCTGGATCGCGGCAGTGGCGCTGGTCCGGCCGTTCATCCACATCCGATGGCGCAACCACATCGAGGTGATGGACGAACGGCCCCGATCTACCGCGAACGATCCGCCCCGCTCGACCGGCCTGAGTTTCTTCGGCCCAGGCACCATCTCGCGCTCGCTGATCCTGTTCAACCTGCTGTTTTCGATCCAGACCATCCTCGACCTGATCTATCTCTGGGGCAATGGGACGCTGCCCGCCGACGTCACCTATGCCTCCTATGCACATCGCGGCGCATATCCTCTGATCATCACTGCGCTGCTCGCCGCGAGTTTCGTTCTGGTGACCATGCGACCGGGCGGCCCTGCCGAGCGATCGCGTGTGATGCGATCGCTCGTTTACCTCTGGATCGGACAGAATGTCCTGCTGGTCATCTCCGCGATGCTGCGGCTTGATCTCTACGTCCAGATCTACCTGCTCACCTATTGGCGTATCGCGACGTTCGTCTGGATGCTGCTGGTCGTGCTCGGGCTGGTCCTGATCCTGGTACGTATCGTCCAGCGCCGCTCGAACGAATGGCTGATCCACGCCAACCTGGTCACATTGGCGATCGTCCTCTACACCTGCTCCTTGACCAATTTTGCCGCTATTATTGCCGACTACAACATAGGTCACAGCCGGGAAGCCTCGGGCAGCGGGGTCAACCTGGATATGGATTATCTGATCCGGCTCGGCCCGCAGGCGCTCCCGGCCATCGACAGGGGGCTCCAGCTCCACTCCTTCGATCCGAACCTTGTTTACCGCCGCAATTGCCTTGTACAAGAGCAACGCGAGCAGATGACCTCATGGCGCAGCTGGGGCTTCCGCAGCTGGCGGCTCCAGCGCTTCCTGGATCGTCAGCAAGGAGCGGCGGCAGGCTAGATTACGTTCGGTTCGGAGTGGACGCGTGACCCACCGCATTCTTATCGTGGACGATGACCTGCATATCCGGGAGGTCATCCGCGTCGCACTCAAGAAAGCGGGTATGAACGTGGTCGAGGCGCGCGACGGCAAGGAAGCGCTGGTCAGATTTTCAAATGACCGGCCGGATCTGATCGTCCTCGATATCGGCATGCCGGAATTCGACGGCCTCGATATCTGCCGCGAGATTCGCAAATCATCCGACGTGCCGATCCTGTTCCTCTCCGCCAGCGACGATGAGATCGATCGCGTTCTGGGGCTCGAGATCGGCGGCGACGACTACGTGACCAAGCCGTTCAGCCCGCGCGAGCTTGTCGCACGCGTCAATGTGATCCTACGGCGGCTGACGCCGCGACCTGGCGCGCCGGAGCCTGGCGCGCTGTCCAAAGGACAGCTCTCGGTCGATGCTGAGCAGCACGTCGCAACATTCGCCGGTATGCCACTGCACCTGACCGCGATCGAGTTCGGCATCCTACGGACCTTCCTGACGCGACCGGTGGCAGTCTTCAACCGTGAACAGATCATGAGCGCCGCCTATCAGCTCAATATCCAGGTCTCCGACCGCACCATCGACAGTCATATCCGCAACATCAGAGCCAAGCTCGCCGCGGTGAATTGTGACAGTGTCATCGAGACGGTGCACGGCGTCGGGTTCAAGCTCGGCCGGTGCGAGCCTTAGGCATGACGTCCTTCCGCGCCCGCCAGAAGTGGCGACCGTCGCTCAGCTTCATCATCTTTGCCGTGCTCGCCCTTGTCGCGGTCCTCCCGTTACTTGGGCTATTCTTCTTCCGTCTCTACGACAACCAACTCATTCGTCAAACTCAGGCCGAATTGATCGCGCAAAGTCGTGTGCTGGCCGTGGTCTATGCGCAGGACGTCCGCGCACAGCTTCGCAATGACATCCCGCTCGGCGCCGCAGTTCCAACGGAGGCGCTGCCGGACCCTGGCGATCAGGTGACGCCAATCCGGCCCGAGCTCGATCTTGCCGGCAACGACCTCTTGAGGCGACGGCCCGACGCGCTGCCGGCGACCAAGCCCGCAGACCCGGTCTATGTCGCAATCGGTGCGCGGCTGATGCCCCTTGTGCTGGACACCCAGAAGGTGACGCTCGCGGGCTTCCGGATTCTCGATCCGCAGGGCGTCGTCATCGCGGGACGCCAGGAAGCCGGACAATCGCTGGCCCATATCGAAGAGGTGGCCGCAGCGCTACGCGGCCAGTATAGCGCAGCGTTGCGCATCCGCGTCCCCGACAAACCTCCGCCTCCGATCTATTCGATCAGCCGCGGCGTCGGCGTTCACGTCTTCTCGGCAATGCCGGTCATCGTCAATGACCGCGTCGCCGGCGTGATCTATGCGTCGCGGACGCCAAGCAATATCTTCGAGCATCTCTATCGGGAGCGTGGCAAGTTCCTGCTGGCCGCGATGGCCGTCATCATGGCAACAATCGCCATCGGCCTGGTGTTCTCGCGCACCGTCACGCGGCCGATGCGCGAGCTGGTCGACCGCGCCGTGCGGATTGGCCGTGGCGACCGCGATGCATTCAAGCCGCTGCAGCACTATGGCACCCGCGAGCTGGCCCAGCTCTCCGACAGCTTTCTCGACATGGCCCAGCAGTTGTCGCACCGCTCCGACTACATCGCTACCTTCTCGGCACACCTGACGCACGAACTGAAATCGCCGCTGACATCGATCCGGGGCGCAGCCGAGCTGTTGCAGGACTCGCTTCAAAGCAAATCGGATACGCTGACCCGATCCGAGCAACAAAGCTTCATCTCGAACATCCTTGGTGACGTCGAGCGGCTCGATGCGATGAGCCAGCGGCTACGCGAGCTGGCCCGCGCGGAAAGCGCTCCGCAGAACGAGCAAACCACGCTCTCCGCCGTCATCGAGAACCTGAAGAGCCGCTTTCCCGGGCGGCTCATCGTGGCCAGCGGTTGCCTCGACCGCCCGATCGGGATGTCCGGCGAGAAGGCGCTGATCGTTCTGGCGCATCTGGCCGACAATGCGTTCCGTCACAATGCGACGTCCGTCCGGATCGAGGCGACCGACGAGGTCTCCACCGTCAAAATGACGGTCAGCAACGACGGCGCCCCCGTCTCCGAAGCCAACAGCGACAAGATCTTCGACGCCTTCTTCACCACCCGTCGTGATAGCGGCGGCACCGGAATGGGGCTAGCCATCGCGCAGGCCGTCATGGCAACCCATGGCGGCACGATCCGTCTCGTGCCCTCCAGCCGGGACGTCGCGTTCGCGCTGGAGTTTCCCGCAATCTGATCGGGTCGGATCGGCTCGATGACGATCGCCGGCGCTGCCGCCGGTCCCACACCTGAGGGAATTTCCCGCGTGGTGGACAAAGCGCAGGCGTTCCATTCTCGCGGTAGACCGGAACAAGACTTTCGTCGACGTGCCCGCCCCTTGATAGCGGTTGCCGCCCGCTTCTCGCCTTCAATATCCAGGCCCACAAGGACGTCGTCTCGCGTGCCTCTACCATCGTCGCAATCGCGTCGACGCATGGCGCTGCGCGCTCTCCGGTTGTCCGATCAGGCATGCTCAGCCGAGCCCTGCTTGACGTGCAAATTCGTTTGTGCGCAGCTGCCTAAAACAACAAGGCTACTCAGGGGCAGGAAATATGGGCGGGCTTCGGCAGGCGCTGGCCGGTTACGGCTTCCTCATCGCATCGATCAATCTCGCGGCAGCGGCGGAGCCGATCAAGCTGCGGGTCGCCGACTCCTTTCCGAAGGGACACTACCTCGTCCGCCTCGTGCTCGAGCCCTGGATGGCCGAGGTGCAGAAGCGCACCAACAACGCAGTGACGTTCGAGCATTATCCGGCCCAGCAGCTCGGCAAGGCCGCCGACATGCTCAAGCTGACGCAAACCGGCGTCGCCGACATCGGCTATGTCGCGCCCGCCTATGTCTCCGACAAGATGCCGGTCTCCGAGGTCGCGATGCTCCCCGGCGCGTTCGAGCATTCCTGCCAAGGCACGCTCGCTTATTGGAAGACGGCGCGGAACGGCGTGATTGCGCAGCAGGATTATACCGCGAACGGCATACGCCTGCTGCTCGCGGTGAGCCTGCCGCCCTATCGCATCCTGACCGTGAAGCAGCCGGTGAAGGACACGGCCGACATCAACGGACTGAAGCTGCGATCGACCGGCGGCGCGCAAGACCTCACCTTGCGCGCGATCGGCGCCGTGCCGGTACGCATGGCGGCGCCTGACGCCTATGAGTCGCTGTCGCGCGGCACGATGGACGGCCTGCTGTTTCCGCTCGAAAGCGTCGTCGCCTATGGCGCCGACAAGCTCGTGAAGCATTCCACCGACGGCTTTGGCTTCGCGAGCTTCGTGGTCGCCTATTCGATCAGCGAGACCGCCTGGAAAAAACTGTCGCCGGATATCCAGAAGGCGATGATCGACGTCGCCGAAGAGATCCTGCCGTCCGCCTGCAAGGAAGTGCAGAAGCAGGACAGCGAGACCATGAAGTCGATGGAGACCGCAGGTGTTCACTTCGACACCCTGCAGCCCGACGTCGTCGCAAAGCTCAAGGAGCTGACGAAGGGCGTAGGCAAGGCATGGGCCGACGGGCTCGACGGACGCGGCAAGCACGGCAGTGACGCCCTGAAGGAATTCAGCGCCGCCGTTGCTGCGGTGCCGGCCCAGTAGCAAGGACGGAGCCCAAATTGATCAAGACAAGCCTGAAGGCTCTGACTGCCATCGAGAAGGTGACCTCGGCCATTGCCGCGGTCATGATGTTTGCGATCATGATCATCGTCTTTTCCGATGTCGTGATGCGCTACGTCTTCAACCGGCCGTTCTCCTGGGCCTATGACCTGATCTCGCTCTACGTGATGGCCGGCGTGTTCTTCCTGTCGCTCTCCGGCACCTACGCGGTGAACGGGCATATCAGCGTCGATATCCTGCTGCCGCGCTTCTCGGCGATCATCCAACGCCTTTGCGTCATCATCTCCAACATCGTCGGCCTCGCCATCTTCGTTCCAATCACCTGGCTCGGTTATCAGCGCGCGCTCGACAATTATGTCTCGGGTGACGTCATGGCCGGTGCGATCCCGTGGCCGACCTGGGCGTCCTCGATCTTCGTGCCGGTCGGTGCGGGAATTCTCGCGCTGCGCCTTGCCGTGCACCTCATTGCCAATGTCGCGAGCCTCCTGACCGGCGAAAACCTGTTGCCGTTGCCGGCCATCTCCGGCCATTCGGAGAAGGCTGCCGGAGGTTTCGAATGATCCCGACTTTCATCCTCGCGCTGCTGTTTTTCCTGCTGGCGATCGGAACGCCGGTCGCGTTCGCCATGGCCTTCTCCGGCGGGCTCGGCCTCTATCTGACCGGCGGCCTGCCGATCCTGCTCGGCGTGCTGCAGACGACGCCGCTCTCGGCCGTCACCTCCTATGAGCTGATCACGATCCCGATGTTCCTGCTGATGGCAGACCTGGTGCTGCTGTCAGGCGTTGCCGACGATCTGTTCAAGACCGCCGCGGCCTGGGTCGGGCGCATCCCCGGCGGTCTCGGCATGGCGACCGCGCTGGCCGGTGCCGGCTTCGGCTCGATCTGCGGCACTAGCACGGCCTCTGCCGCGACGCTGTCCTCGACCAGTCTTCCCGCGATGATCCGCCAGGGTTACGAGCCGAAAATGGCCGCCGGCGTCGTCGCGATCTCGGGCACGCTTGCGATGCTGCTGCCGACCTCGGTGGCGCTGGTCATCTTCGGCCTGCTCGCCGAGGTGAACATCGGAAAGCTCCTGATCAGTGGCATCATCCCGGCGATCTTCGTCACCGTTATCATTATGTCGACGATCTATATCCTGGTGTTGCTCGATCCCTCGCGCGCACCGACGATATCGGCGGTGACATGGTCGGAACGGTTCAGCCTGCTTTGGCAGGTCAGCCCGATGGTGGTCCTGTTCTCGATCGTGACCGGCACGATCTATCTCGGGATCGCGACGCCGACGGAAGCCTCGGCCTTCGGCGCATTCGGTGCCTTCTGCCTCGCCTGCTGGAAGCGCAAGATCAACCTGACGTCGCTCTATACGACGCTACGGCACGCCGCCCAGGGCACCTGCATGATCGTGCTGATCATCATGTGCGCGCATATCTTCGGCTATTTCTTCACCCTCACCCAGGTGACGCAGAATATCGTCGGCTGGGTCGGCGGGCTCGACGTCTCGCGCTGGATCATCATCACACTGATCCTGTGCGGCTACATCGTGCTCGGCTCGTTCATGGATCAGATCGCGATCCTGGTGCTGACGGTTCCGATAGTGCTGCCGCTGATCAAGTCGCTCGGTTTCGATCCGATCTGGTTCGGTGTCATCAAGATCGTGACCGCCGAGGTCGGCATGATCACGCCGCCGATCGGATTGAACTGCTTCATCGTGGCGCGTTACGCACATCGCCCCGTCGGCGAGGTGTTCCACGGCACATTCCCGCATTTCATCGCGCATCTGATCGCTATCGCCATTTTCGTGGCATTTCCGGAGATCATCCTCTGGCTGCCGAACCACATGCAACATTGAAGAAGCCGTCGGTCGAGACGGCCATCTCTGGGAGACCATTATGAATCTCTATTCCCGTTTCCTCGCCGGCGCAGGCCTTGGCACCGCCTTGCTGGCGGCTTCCGCATCAGCAGCCTTTGCCCAAGAGAAGATCACCCTGCGGCTTGCCGACAGCCTGCCTTCCGGCCACGTGATCCATGAACTCGTCGGCAAGCCGTTTTCCGAGCTCGTCACCAAGCTGACCAATGGTCAGGTCACGTTCCAGCACTTCCCGGCCGAGCAGCTCGGCAAGGCCAAGGACATGGCGCAGCTCACTGCGCTTGGCGTTGCCGACGTGTCCTACATCGTGCCGTCTTACTCCTCTGACAAGTTTCCGCTGACCGCCGTTGCCGAATTGCCCGGCATTTTCGACAGCGAATGCCAGGGCTCGCTCGCCTTCTACAAGATCTCGCACAATGGCGGCGTCCTGGAGACCAAGGAATTCGCGCCCAACCAGCTCCGGCCGCTGGTGACGCTCGCGCTGCCCGCCTACCAGGTCCAGCTTGCGACCAGCCGCGATGTGAAGACGGCAAAGGATCTCGAAGGTCTGAAGATCCGCACCACCGGCGGCGCGATGGACCTGATGATGCGCTCGATCGGCGGCGTGCCGGTGCGGATGGCCGCGCCCGAGATCTATGAATCGCTGACCCGCGGCACCCTCGACGGACTGATCTTCTCCTACCAGAGCTCAGCGTCCTACGACTTCGGCAAGATCCTGAAGTCGGGCACCGAAGGGCTGAACTTCGGCACCGCGATCTTCACCTATTCGATGGGTGAGCTGAAGTTCAAATCGTTGCCCGAGAACGTGCGCAAGGCGCTGATCGAGGCCGGCGAGCAGACCACGCGCGAGGCCTGCAAGCGGTTCGAGGACGGCGAGAAGGCCGCAGCCGACAAGATCAAGTCGCAGGGGATGAAGGTCATCAACTTCAGCGCCGACGATAAGAAGGTGTTCGACACTGCCTTCAAGTCGGTGGCGCAGGATTGGGTGAAGGACGTCGACAAGCGCGGCAAGCCGGGCACCGACGTCTTCAAGGCCTTCACCGAAGCACTGGCCGCCACCCATTGAGCCAGGCACCGACGAGAAACAAATCATCTGCGCCGGCGGGCCCGCTCGCCGGCGTCAGGATCATCGACCTCACCAGCGTGATGATGGGGCCCTACGCGACCATGATCCTCGGCGACTACGGCGCCGAAGTGATCAAGGTCGAGAGCCCTGATGGCGACGTGATGCGCCACGCCGCTCCGATGCGCCATCCCGCGATGGGCGCGATGTACCTGCAAGGCAATCGCAACAAGCGCTCGATCGTGCTCGACTTGAAGAAGGCGGGCGGCCGCGCGGCGGTGCTTCGGCTGGCCGCAGCCGCCGACGTGTTCGTCCACAACGTCCGTCCCGCAGGGATGGCGCGGCTGAAGCTCGGCGCCGACGATCTCCTCGCGACCAACCCGCGGCTCGTCTATGCCAGCCTGCACGGCTTCGGCGAGACCGGGCCCTATGCGGGCCGGCCGCCTATGACGACCTGATCCAGGGACTGACGGCCCTGCCCGCGCTGACCGGCAGCATCACGGGCGAGCCGCGCTACTCTCCGGCGACCATGGCCGACCGCATCGTCGGCCTCAATGCCGTCCACGCCATCCTGGCGGCGCTGCTTCATCGCGAGCGCACCGGCGAAGGCCAGGCGATCGAAATCCCGATGTTCGAGACCATGGCGCAGTTCGTGCTCGGCGACCACATGGCCGGCCGCAGCTTCGAGCCGCCGATCGGGCCGCCCGGCTACTCCCGGCTGCTGTCGCCGGATCGCCGTCCGTACCAGACCAGCGACGGTTACATCTGCGCGCTGGTTTATTCCGACAAGCAGTGGAACGCGTTCTTCGCCAAGATCGGCCTCGCCGAAGAAGCCGACCGAGACCCGCGGCTCAACAGTATTTCGGCGCGAACCCGGAACTACGACTTCGTCTACGACTGGTTCTCGCAGATGATGAAGACCCGCAGCACGGCAGAATGGATGCGCTTCTTCGAAGAGGCAGACATTCCGCACGCGCCGCTGCACGACCTCGACGGCCTGATCGACGATCCACACCTGGCGGCCGTCGGGCTGATCCAGTCGCTTGAGCATCCGACCGAAGGCACGCTGCGGGTCGCAGGCCCGGCTGCGACTTGGAGCCGGACGCCACCGTCGATCCGGACCTATCCGCCGAACCTCGGCGAGCATGGCCGGGAAATCCTGCACGAGGCCGGGCTTGCGGAAACGGAGATTGCCGCCCTCATCGCGGAGGGCGCGCTGATCGAGCCCGGTTCCTGCTGACTATTTCCTGCGCGACGCCAGTATCTTCTCGGCAGCGCGTAGATGCGGCTTATCCAGCATCTTGCCGTCCATCTTGGCGACACCCGATGGATTGTTGGCGAATGCCGCGATCACCCGCTCCGACCATGCGATCTCCTCCTCCGTCGGCATGAAGGCCGCGTTGACGACGTCGACATGCTTGGGATGGATCACGGCCTTGGCCAGGAAGCCGTCCTGCCGTGCGGCGATCGCCTCCGCCTTCAACGCATCGAGATCGTTGATGTCGGTGGCGATGGTGTCGATCGCGACCACGCCGGCCGCGGCCGCGCCGATCAGGCAGAGATCGCGGGCCAGGATGAAAGGCGAATGATAGCGGCCGTCAGTGCGATTGCGGGTTGCGCCAAGCGAAGCCGCGAGGTCTTCCGCACCCCACATCATGCCCCACAGCCGCGGGCTCATGTTCTCGAAGTCGAGGATTTTCAGGACGGCCTGCGCCGTCTCGGTCGCGACCGTGACGATCCGCGTAGACCCTTGCGCGATGCCGGAGGCGGCCTCGAATGCGTCGAGATAGAGCGCGAGCTTGTTGACGTCGGCGGCACCGGCGCATTTCGGCAGCACGATGCCATCAGGCTTGCCGGGCATCACGGCCGCGAGGTCGCCGAGCGTCAGATCGGTATCAAGCGCGTTGACGCGGATATAGAGCTTCTGCTCGGGATTGTGCGTATCGAGCATCTGGCGCGTGATTCCGCGCGCGACGACCTTCTGGTCCGGAGCAATGGAATCCTCGAGGTCGAGGATCAGTGCATCGGCCGCGGTCTTCTTGGCGCTTTCATATTTCCGGGTGCTGTCGCCGGGAACGAACAGGAACGATCGCATCGGCTATGCCTTCGGCTTGCAGTGCATCAGGCCGGTGCGGCGGCAGCTTGCCACCACCTCGCCGCGCTGATTGGTCATGGTGTGCTCGAACTCGACGATGCCCTGTGTCGGTCGCGACTTGCTGGCACGCTTGCCGATGATCTTGGTGTGCGCCTTCAGCGTGTCGCCGTGGAACACCGGCTTTGGAAATTTGACGTCAGTCATGCCGAGATTGCCGACCGTGGTTCCCAGAGTCGTGTCATACACGCTCATGCCGATCATGATACCGAGCGTATAGAGGCTGTTGAACAGCCGCTGGCCGAACTCGGTCTTCTCCGAGAAATGCGCGTCGAGATGCAGCGGCTGCGGGTTCATGGTCAGCAGGCTGAACATGGTGTTGTCCATCTCCGTCACGGTCCGGCTGAACTCGTGATGGAATTCCCGCCCGACCTCAAACTCTTCGAAATACAATCCAGCCATTTATCGTCCCTTGTAGTTTGGCGTCCGCTTCTCGACAAACGCATTCAGACCTTCCTGGCAGTCCTCCGTCGAGGCGACCACAACGAAACTTTCTGCGGTGTTTTCGACCGAGCGACGGAAATCCGCATCGACCGCACGCATGAAGGCGTCGCGGCCGATCTTCATCACGATGGGCGATTTTGCCGCCAGCTTGCGCGCAATCTCGCGGGCGCGCTCCAGCGCGGTGCCCTTCGGCACGACTTCGCTGAGGAGCCCCATGCGGAAAGCGGTTGCCGCATCGAACGGCTCGCCGAGGAACAGCGGGCCGAACGCCTGGTGCTTTCCGACCAACCGCGGCAGCTGCACGAAGTGGATCGCCGGGATCAGCCCGACATCGATCTCGGGATAGCCGAAGGTCGAGCTGTCCCCGGCAATGATCATGTCGCAGGAGATCGCGATCGTCATGCCGC
This sequence comes from Bradyrhizobium oropedii, assembly GCF_020889685.1. Lineage (GTDB taxonomy): Bacteria > Pseudomonadota > Alphaproteobacteria > Rhizobiales > Xanthobacteraceae > Bradyrhizobium > Bradyrhizobium oropedii. The sequence goes on along the minus strand of NZ_JACMYO010000001.1, from coordinate 115,194 downwards.
CGGCCCGCACAGCGCCATCGATCGCCGCGATGGTTGGCTTGCCCATGCGGTACTGCGTGTCGTTCAGTGCGAAATACAGCCGCTCGAGGAATGTCTTGGTCTCGATCGCGGGCTTGCCCCTGACGATGTCGAGGTCGAGGCCAGCGCAAAACACCTTGTGGGCGCTGCTGATGATGACGGCGCGCACTGCATCGTCGTCGCGCGCTTTCGCCAGCGCCGCCAGCAAGGCGTCGATCAAGGGAATGCTGAGCGCATTCACCGGCGCGCGGTCCAGCACGATCTCCGCAATCTGATCGCTGACCGAGTAACGAACGAGGTCCCTGCTCATATTGTCCTGTCTCCCATCATCCCTTGGCTTGACGCACAGCGCCCGACAGCAGCAGGCCGTCGATCTCGGTCGAACCAAAACCAGCCTCAGTCAGCACGGCGCGGCTATCCTGCCCGACATCCGGCGCGGGACAAAGATGATCCTCGGACCGGCTCGCGATCCCCGGCGTCCGCGGCGAATAGACCGCGCCGACACCGGGCGTATCCTGGCGCACCGAGGCCCCGGTCGCCTCGACATGGGCGTTGCGCAGCCATTCGCCGGGATTGAGGATCCGCTCCGCGATGATATCGGCGGCATGGAGCCGCGTCAGCCAGGCATCCGTCGCCTCGGTCAAGAACATCTCGCGCAACTGCGGGATCAACGTGTCGGCCGCATCGGCGCGCCGGGCAAAGTCGGCAAAGCGCGGATCGGTGGCGAGATCCTCACGGTCGATCGCGCCGCACAGCCGCTTGTATTGCGGCTCGTTCACCAGCGTCACCATCATCCAGCCGTCCCGTGTCTGGTAGGTTCCGGCCGGCACATTGAGTGCGCGCGGCGCGCCGCCCTCGAGGATGAACTCCGCGACCTTGTGCCCGAGCAGCGCCGACGTCGACTGACAGAGATTGACGTCGATCCAGCGACCGGTGCCGACCGTCGCGCGCGCGAACAGAGTGGTGGCAATGGCCTGGAATGCGTACACGCCGGTGACCACGTCGGAGATCGTGGTGCCGACCCGATGCGGCACGCCATCGGTGCCGACATTGACCGAGACCAGCCCAGAGAACGCCTGCGCCACCGAATCCGAGCCGGGCCGCTTTGAATAGGGCCCGCTCTGCCCGAAGCCGCTGACCGACAGATAGACCAGGCCCGGATTGTCGCGCGACAGGCTCTCATAGCCGAGCCCGAGCCGCTCAGCGACACCGGGGCGAAATCCTTCGATCAGCACGTCGGCCTCACGCGCCAGTCGCTGCGCGACCGCGATGCCATCCTTGTGCTTCATGTCGAGGCACAGGCTGCGCTTGCCTCGGTTGTAGACCGCCGACAGCGTCGTGTGATTGCCGTAGGTCGTACCGAGATAACGCGACCAGTCGCCTTCCGGCGGTTCGACCTTGATGACATCGGCGCCATGGACCCCGAGCAGCATCGCACAATAGGGCGAGGCGATCCCCTGCCCGAAATCGAGCACTTTCAGCCCACGATACGGCGCCTCGTGCGTCGGCGTCAGCCTGCGTTCGCCGGCCATTTGTCCTCCCACTTCTGTCGAAGAGCCCTACAGCGCCAGATAGCGCTGCCGGATGTTGTCGTTGGCCTTCAGCTCTTCGATGGAGGATGTGTAGACGATCTGTCCCTTGTCGATAACCGTCGCGTGGCTCGCAAGGCCAAGGCAAAAATGCATGTTCTGCTCGGCGATCAATACTGTAGCACCGGTACCGCGGAGCTGCCGCAGCAACTCGCCGATGCGCTGCACGATGATCGGCGCCAGCCCCTCACTCGGCTCGTCCAGCAGCAGCAGCACCGGATTGCCCATCAGCGTACGGGCGATCGCCAGCATCTGCTGCTCGCCGCCGGACAGCCGTCCGGCGGTCCGGTGCCGCAGCGGCTCCAGCAACGGAAACACGTCATAGACCCGGCGGATCGACCACTCGTCCTCGCCATCAGGCCCCTTCTTCTGGCCGATGACGAGATTGTCCTCGACCGTGTGCTCTGGAAAGATCTGGCGGTCTTCCGGCACGAAGCCGAGCCCGGCGCGGGCGATATGATGCGGCCTCATCCCGGAGACCAAATTGCCCCGCAAGGTGACCCTGCCCCGGCGCGCGGCGCCAGCCCCATGATCGCCTTCATGGTGGTCGACTTGCCGGCGCCGTTACGGCCGAGCAGCGCCATGGTCTCGCCCTTGCGCACGGAGAGGCCGACGCCGAACAGGATCTGGCTGGTGCCATAATAAACATCGAGGTCCTCGACCTGCACCACCGGCAGCGCGCTCATGCCACCGCTCCCGCGTGGTCGTCGCTGCCGAGATAGGCTTCGATCACGGCCTCGTTCCTGCGGATCGCGTCCGGCGTTCCGGTCGCGAGAATTCGCCCGTAGCACAGCACGGCGATCTCAGGTGCAATCTTGAACACGATATCCATGTCGTGCTCGATGAATACGACGGTGATCTTCTGCTTCTCCCAGAGCTCGCGCACCTTGTCGATCATGCGCCAGCGCTCCTCGGTACCCATGCCCGCGGTCGGCTCGTCGAGCAGCAGCACCTTGGGATCGAGCACCAGCGCGAGCGCGATATCGAGCAGCTTCTGGTCGCCATGCGACAGCGTCGCCGCGGTCCTGTTGCGCTTGCCGGCAAGGCCGAGCAGCTCCATCGCATGCTCGGCGCGGTCGCGCGTCTCGGCCAGTGGAAAGCGGCGATGCATCACGCCGGCGCGGCGCTGATCGGCACCGACCGCTGCCAGCATAGTCTCCTCGACCGTCAGCGACGGGAAGATGCTTGCGACCTGGAAGGCCCGGCCGATGCCGTGGCGCACGATCTCGGGCGGCGTCCGGCCCGCCATGTCGACGCCATTGAGCAGAATCTGCCCGGCGTCCGGCCGCAGCGCGCCGGTGATCAGGTTGAAGAAGGTGCTCTTGCCGGCGCCGTTGGGGCCGATCACGGCGGTGAGCGAACCATCGGCAAAGTCGAGCGAGACGTTGTCAGTCGCCTTGACGCCGCCGAAGGATTTCGAGAGCCCGCGAATTTCAAGCATGGCTAGCCGCGCCCCTCGCCGCGACGCTGCGCGAACCATTCCACGACAAAATCCATCAGGCCCTTTCGCAGGCCGATAGCAAAGAACAGGATCACGACGCCGAGCACGATGCCTTGATACTCGGTCAGCCGCGTAACAGTATCGTTGAGGATCAACAGCAGCACGGTGCCGACCATCGGGCCGAGGAAGGTGGTCACGCCGCCGAGCATGTTGATGAAGATGCCCTCGCCGGAGATCGTCCAGTAGGCGAATTCGGGATAGGCGCCCGAGACGAACAGCGCCATGATCATGCCGCCGGTCGCGGCGAACAGCGCCGCCAGCACGAATATCGTCAGCTTGGCGCGCCAGACGTCGATGCCGATGAAGCTCGCCCGCGTGGCGTTGTCACGGATCATGCGCAGCGTGTAGCCGAACGGCGACTGCGCGATCTGGCGCATCAGGAACAGCCCGATCACCAGCAGCGCGCAGCTCGTGATGTATAGGTGCAGATGGTTCGACAGGTCGATGCCGAGAAACGGCGGCCGCGGGATGCCGCCGCGCAGTCCCTGGTCGCCGCCGGTCAGCGACTGCCACGACAGGATGGTCGAATGAATCAGCATCTGGAACGCCAGCGTCACGAAGGCGAAATAGATCTCCTTCAGCCGCACGCAGATCGCGCCGATGACGACGGCGACGACGAAGGTCATCGCGAGCGTGGCGACGAAGGCCACCGGGATCGGCACACCGGTCTTCTGCATCATGAGGCCGAAACCATAGGCGCCGAGGCCGAAGAACATGCCATGCCCGAACGAGATCAGTCCGGTGTAGCCGACCAGAAGGTTGAGCGACGTCGCGAACAATCCGTAGGCTGCGCAGCGGATCACGAAGTCGAGCAGCTGCTTGCTGCCGAACACCATCGGCAGCAGCGCAAGCAGCACAAAGGCCGCGAGCGCGATCAGCACATCGCGATAGCGCTGCGGCCTGGTCTCGATCCGGGGCACTTCGAGGGGCTGCGCGCTCTGCCCGGCCTGCAACTCGGTCATGCGACCTCCTTGCCGAACAGGCCGGTCGGACGTGACACCAGCACGATCACCATGAAGAGATACATCAGCCCCTCGGTGAACAGCGGGAAGCCGAGCGATCCGAAAGAGCGGATCAGGCCGATCAAAAGCGCACCGATGAGCGCGCCCAGGATCGAGCCCATGCCGCCGATGACGGTGACGATGAAGGACTCGATCAGAACCGAGAAACCCATGCCCGGCGTCAGCGAGCGCACCGGCGCGGCAAGTGCTCCCGCCAGCCCCGCCAGCATGCCGCCGAGCGCGAACACGCCGCCATAGATCAGCCCGGTGTTGATGCCGAGCGCCGACACCATGCCGGGATTATGGGCAGCCGCACGGATCACCTTGCCGATCCTGGAGCGTGCCAGCCCCAGCCCGAGAACAGCGGCCGCAGCCAGCGCCACGCCGATCAGCAGCAGATAATATGGCGGCACCACACCGCCGGCGATGAACAGCGGCGGCACCTGGAACGCGGCCGGCATGCCCATCGACTTGAATTCAGGCCCCCAGATCATGCGGACGACGTCGTCGAAGATCAGCACGAAGGCGTAGCAGACCAGGAGCTGCATCAGCACATCGCGGCCGTAGACCCGGCTCATGAACACGCGCTCGAAGATCAGGCCGAGGATGGCGGTGCCGGCAGCGCCGCTCAGGATCGCCAGCGCAAAGCTGCCGGTGAGTTGATAGGCCGTCATCGCGAAATAGGCGCCGAACATATAGAAGGCGCCGTGGCTGAAATTGACCACCTTGAGCACGCCGAAAATCAACGTCAGCCCGACAGCGACGAGAAACAGCAGCATGCCGATGATCAGGCCGCTGGTGGTTTGCGTCACCAAACATGAAGGGCTGGTGAGACAACTGGCGAGCGCGTCGAGGTCCACGAGAATCATCCATTACGGCGGGCCGCAACGCCGGCGCGCGACAAACATCAGATCAAAGGCGGAGACAGCGTGCTGCCTCCGCCTCATATGCGGATCAGGTGTAGCCCTTGCTCTTCTTCCAGTCGGCTTCGAGCTCGAAGATGGCCTTCCAGTCACCGGCCTTCACGTCGGGGACGTAAGGTTCCTGCGGGATCGTGGTGCCCCATCCGATCGCGTAGCCGACCAGCGTATGATCGTCGGCACGCATGGTGACGGTGCCGTCGGCGCCGAACGGGCACTTGATGGTGAGCCCGGCGAGAACCTCCGCGACCTTCTTGCCGTCGGTCGAATTAGCCTTCTTGACGGCCTCATTGAGGAACATGACCGCGGTTGCGTTCTGCCAGGACCAGTTGGTCGGGTACTCGTTGTATTTCGCCTTGTAGGCATCGCCCCACGCCGCATTCTCTGGCGTCGGCGGGAATGTCTTGATGTAGCGGTCGCCGGAGTGGATGCCCTTGGGCAGGTTCTTCACCACGGTGAGCGCGGTGTAGTCGGCCATGTTGACCGCGAACACCTCCATCTGGGTGAACATCGCGTAGATGTTGGCCTGGTCGATGTAGGAGGTGAGATCGCCGCCCCACAGGCACGAATAGAGCGCCTGCGGCTTGGCCTGCAGGATCTTGGTCACCACCTCGGTGTAGTCAGGCTGGAACAGTTTGGGCCAAGACTCGCTGATGATCTCGACATCGGGCGCGAACTTCTTCAGGTACAGCACGAACTCGCCGGTGGTGTCGCGGCCATAGGCATAATCCGGCGAACAGGTCGCCCATTTCTTCAGGCCCTTGGCCTTGGCGATCCCTGCCGCGTAGCCGGCGCCGACGATAGAGTCATGAATACCCTGCCGCACGCAGCGGAAGGCGTTCGGAATGTGCTGCTTGGGATCGGCCGTCAGGGACGAGGCTTCCGAGCAGGTGTGGATGCAGAGCACGCCGAGATCGCGCGCGACCTCGTGAACCGCGAACGATCCCGACGACGCCTCGCCATCGAGCAGCATCTCGCAACCGTCCGTATTGACGAGCTCGCGAGCGATCCGCGCAGCTTCCTGCGGCTGTCCCTTGGAGTCGCGGATCACCATCTCGATCTGGCGCCCGGCAAGGCCGCCGGCGGCATTGACCTTCTCGACTTCCAGCATCACCGCGTTGCGCGAAGACGTGCCGAGCTGCGCGACGCGGCCCGACAGGATGGTCGGCATGCCGATCTTGATGGTCTTGGCCTGCGCGCGCGCCACCCATGGCGCGGCAAAGGTCACCGCTCCGGCACCCATCAGCGCAAGCGTCGAACGCCGGCTGATGCCCGGTTTCCGGGTCCTCTTCATATTCCCCTCCCTGTCGGGTTCGCGTTCCCAAAATCCCTGTCGGAGATCGTACCGTCTCCGTGACCACAATGTTTTCAGAGCAAGGGGGGTGACGTCAAGCCAAATATGAATTACGACTCATAGTTCATCTAGGGAGAAAACGGCGCCGGAATTGGCCCGACGAGCGGCAAATGATCAATCTTTCCAGCTTCATCGCATTTCATGCCGGGCGGACACCGGACCGCTGTGCGCTGAAATATCGCGGCGAGGACGTTTCCTACGCCGACTTTGACCTGCGAATCCGCCAGGTGGGCGCCTGGCTTGCCGCACGCGGGATTGCGCCCGGCGACGTCGTTGCCGTCCTGATGAAGAACAGCACGGCGTTTCTCGAACTGGTGTTCGCGACCAGCCATATCGGCGCGGTGTTCCTGCCGATCAACTATCGCCTGTCGGCCGGCGAAGTCGGCTACATCGTCGGCAACTCCGGCGCGCGCCTGCTGGTCGCCGACGAGGAGTTTGCCGCGATCGCGACCGGCGATGCGCCGGTGGTGCTGCTCGATGAAGTCGCGCAGTCCGGCATCACCAGCCGTGTGCCTGACATCGCGCCGGCGCCTGCGCATCTACGCCAACCACGTGACCTGATGCGGCTGATGTACACCTCAGGCACGACGGATCGTCCCAAGGGCGTGATGCTCACTTATGAGAACATCTACTGGAAATCGGCCGACCAGACGCTGGTGCTCGGATTGAATGCGGACACGCGGCTGCTCGTGGTCGGTCCGCTCTATCACGTCGGCGCACTCGATCTGCCCGGCATCGCCGTGCTTTGGCACGGCGGCATGCTGTGTATTCACCGCACCTTTGAAGCCGAGCTGGCCCTGGCCGCGATCGAGCGCGAGAAGCTCAACACGGCATGGTTCGCGCCGGTCATGACCACGGCCCTCCTCACCTGCCCGAACCGCGACCGCTACGACGTCTCCAGCCTGAAATGGGCGATCGGCGGCGGCGAAAAGACGCCGGAGCTCCGCATCCGCGCCTTCTCGGATTACTTCAAGAACGCGCGCTATATCGATGCCTACGGCCTCACCGAAAGCTGCGGCGGCGACACCTTCATGGATCCAGGCCGCGAGATCGAGAAGATCGGCTCGACCGGCCGCGCCATCGCCCATGTCCAGATCGAGATCCGCGACGACACCGGCAAGCGCCTGCCCGCCGGCCAGAATGGCGAGATATGCCTGCGCGGCCCGAAGGTCACGCAAGGCTACTGGAAGGATCCGGAGAAGACGGCGTCCGCCTTCTTCGGCGACTGGTTCCGCACCGGTGACGTCGGGTATCTCGACGAGGAAGGCTTTCTCTATCTGACCGACCGCAAGAAGGACATGATCATCTCAGGCGGCGAGAACATCGCATCCTCCGAGGTCGAGCGTGTTATCTACGAAATGCCCGGGGTGCGCGAGGTCGCGGTGATCGGCCTGCCGGATGACCGCTGGGGCGAGAAGCCGATCGCCATCGTGGTGCTGGCCGATGACGCCAAGCTCGATCTGCTCGATCTCACCGATTTCTGCCGGACAAGGCTCGCGGGCTTCAAGGTGCCGCGGCAATTGATCATTCGCGACAGCCTGCCGCGCAATCCATCCGGCAAGGTGCTCAAACGCGTGCTCCGCGCCGAACTCGAGGCTAATGCATGACAGAAGCGACATCCGCCAAGGTGACAAAGCTCAACCGGGTTGAGCGCAACGCCTGGACCAAGCAGAAGATCTTCGATGCCGCGACCAAGGTCGTCGGCAAATACGGCTATGCCGAAGCCTCGGTTGCCCGCATCACCGAGGCCGCCGGCGTGGCGCAGGGCACCTTCTACAATCATTTCGAGAACCGGCAGGAACTCCTCGACCAGTTGCTGCCGAAGATCGGTCTCGACATGGTCCGCTTCATCCATGCACGCACGGGCACCGCCAATGAGGCCCGGCAGGAGGTCGAGCGCTTCAGCGCCTTCTTCGACTTCATCCGCGAAGTGCCGGAGTTCCTGCGCATCCTGAACGAAGCGGAGTTCTTCGCGCCGATCGGCTACCAGAAGCACTTCGAAAACATCTCGAACGCCTATGTCCGGATCCTCCAGCGCGCGCGGGCCGCGGGAGCTACCAACACATTCAGCGATGAGGAATTCGAGGCCATCGTCCAGGTCTTGATGGGCGCGCGCGGCTATCTCAGCCGCCGCTATTCCTATTCCGAGCAAGGCGTCACCGCCGTGCCCGACTATGTCATCACGGCCTATCAGAAGCTGGTCACGCATGGCCTGTTCAACAGCAGCGAAGGAAAGAAACGATGAGCGTTGACGGCACCATCCTCGTCACCGGCGGTAGCCGCGGCATTGGCGCTGCGACCGCAACGCTGCTCGCCGATCAGGGACATCGCGTCGTCATCGTCGACATCGCGCCGGAGCCGCTGGTCGGCACCGACGCCATCCTTTGGCCGGCGCCGTTCGATGTTGCGAGCGAAGCTGCCGTCGTCGCCGGAATTGCCGATATCGAGAAGGCGCACGGCCCGATCAGCGGCCTCGTCAACGCGGCCGGCGTGTTCGGCAAGATGCACACGATCGAGCGGGTACGGATGGAACAATGGGACCGCGAGGTCAATATCGACCTGCGCGGCACCTTTCTGGTCACGCGCAGCGTCGGCATCGGCATGGCGAAGCGACAGCGTGGTGCGATCGTCAACGTCGCCTCGGTGGCCGGCATGACGTCGGGTCCGATCCACGCCTATACCGCGGCCAAGGCCGGCGTCATCCAGATCACACAGACGCTCGCCGCCGAATGGGGCCGCTCCGGCGTGCGCGTCAACGCCGTCTCGCCCGGCTTCACCCGCACGGGGGCGCTTGAGGCCGGCATTGCGTCGGGCGCCTTGAGCAAAGACCTGCTGGCACGCCCGACCGCGATGAACCGGCTGGTCGAGCCCATGGAGGTGGCACAGGCGATCGCCTGGCTACTCTCGCCACAGAGCAGCGGCGTAACTGGCATCAACCTGCCGGTCGATGCCGGCTACATCGCGGGCACCACCTGGGCCGCCTATGGCGGCCTGCCCGAAGTACCGGCGAGCTGAGGACAACGCATGAATATCGAGCTTCCGCGCAAACACCTCGATCTGTCCTCCGCCATCGCCGAGGGCGACATCCGTGTGCTGCTGATGGTGCTGGTGCACATGACCGGCGACGAGAAGTGGCTGGAACCGCCCTACAAGCCGAAGCGCGACGTGCGCCTGATCCCCGACCCGGACGCCGGTGTGCCGAAGGAGATCCAGGACGATATCCGCGCCGCCGTGCTGAACCTGTTCGCCAACGGAACGCCGAAACCCGCCATCACCGATCCCGGCAATGAGCTGATGCTGCAGATGATGCGCGCGACGCTCGGCGAGAACGTCGCGCCGGAGTATGCACCGCTGATGCGGGAGGAGATGGGCTTCGTTCCCCGCGAAGCCAAATGGCGCGAGCGTCCGTCGGACGCAAGACTGGCGCAGCAGCATGTGCTGATCGTCGGTGCCGGGGTCTGCGCGATCGCCCTTGGCGTCGCGCTCGGCCGGCTCGGCATTCCCTACACGATCGTCGAGAAGCAGGACGAGATCGGCGGCACCTGGTACGTCAACCGCTATCCCGGCTGCGGCGTCGATACGCCGAACCACTCCTATTCGTTCTCGTTCGGCGCCCGCAATCCGTGGACCCGCTATTTCGCGCAACGGCAGGAATTGCTGGATTACCTGCTCAAGGTCGTGCGCGAATACGACATCCGCAAGCACGTCCGCCTTTCGACTGAGCTCGTCGCCTCGCACTGGGACGAAGGCAACCGGCGCTGGATCTCGACGCTGAAGACTGCGGGCGGCGAAGAGACCTTCGAGTCCACCGCGCTGGTCAGTGCGATCGGACAACTCAATGATCCCTTGCCCGCCCGTTTTGAGGGCGACGAGGATTTCACCGGGTTGAAGATTCATTCGGCGCTGTGGTCCGACGACGTCAAGCTCGACGGCAAACATGTTGCCGTGATCGGCACCGGTGCGACCGCGATGCAGCTCGTACCGTCGATCGCCGACCGCGTCGCCTCGGTCACCGTCTACCAGCGCACCGCGCAGTGGGCGCGGCCGGTGAAGGGCTATTCCGATCCAATCACCGAGGGCGCGCAGTGGCTGCTGGCACATCTGCCGTTCTATGTGCAGTGGTATCGCTTCAACATGTTCTGGCGCTACGGCGACGGCTTGCTGCCATTCCTGCGCAAGGATCCGGCCTGGCCGCATCCGGAGCGCGCCGTCAACAAGGGCAACGACCGGCATCGTCAGGAGCTGGCCGACTTCATCCTCTCCGAGCTGAAGGATCGCCCGGACCTGATCGAGAAGTGCATGCCGACCTATCCGCCCTACGGCAAGCGCATCCTGCTCGACAACAACTGGTTCAAGACGCTGACCAAGCCGAACGTCGAACTCGTTACCGACAAGATCGACCATTTCGCGGCGGACGGCGTCGTCACGGCCGACGGCACATCGCGGCCGCACGACGTCATCGTGATCTCGACCGGCTTCAAGGTCTCCGAGATGGCGGCGCGCCTCAACATCACCGGCCGCGATGGCAAGAACCTCCAGCAGACGTGGGGCCACGACAATCCGACCGCATATCTCGGTCTCACGGTGCCTGACTTCCCCAACCTGTTTCTGATGCTCGGCCCCAACACGGGGCCTGCGCATGGCGGCAGCGTGATCTTCCAGTCGGAATGCCAGAGCCGCTACATCTCCGCCTGCCTCGTCGAGATGATCGAGAACGACATCGCTGCGATCGACGTGCATCCCGACGCGCATGATGAGTACATCCGCAACGTCGATGCCGAGCATGAGCAATTGATCTGGACGCATCCAGGCATGACGACCTACTACCGCAACAGCAGCGGCCGCGTGTTCTCGGCAATGCCGTGGCGGTTCGTCGACTACTGGAAAATGACGCACGATCCAGACTTCACCCAGTATCGAAAGACCAAGTCGCGACAGGATTCCTGACCTGAATTCTCTCGCTCGTTAACTTGACAGCAGGCCATAACTGCCGCAGCATTTCGATGGCTGCACCTGTTGGAGTGTTGGAGCGGCTGCTCCTCGCGTCGCAGGAATTGACGGGCGATTATGGGATCGGCCATCAGGCAGCAAAAGCGGACAGATGTCCGTCGGCCCACCCTTGGAGAGGAGCATGACGCCACCGGCGAAAGCCAGCGACCTTGCTCAGCAAGGTCTCGGTGCACGTTGAGGCTGATAGCAGCTGCTAGCCGCGTGTGCCGCCGACAATCTGAACATATCCGCAGGACGAGAGCGCAAAGGCCAAGCGCTTTTAGGTCCCGAAACACCACTGGTCTACACCAGAGATCCTTCGCTAAAACGAAGTTGCAGGGCCCCGCGATGCTTGACTGCACCGGGGCCCACTCGTTTGCGCACCATCTCCCCTTCATCACGCCGCATTGCGCCACTGCGCGGGATCGGGAACAATTGTCCTCACGCAGTGAGGAACGAGAATGGAAAAGCCGAAGGTCAGGATCTACACCGACTACAAGTCTCCCTACGCCTATGTCGCCAACAAGCGGCTGTTTGAGCTCGAGGAGACCTACGGCGTCGCGCTGGAATGGCTGCCCTACACGCTTCGGATTCCCGAGTTCATGGGCACGGTCGAGCAGCGCACGCCGCACTTCTGGCGCAAGGTGCGCTACTCCTACATGGATGCGCGGCGGTTCGCGAATGCGCAGGGACTGACCATGAAGGGCCCGCGCCGCATCTACGACGCGTTCTACGCCAGCGCCGGGATGCTGTTTGCGCAGCGGCAGGGATTGTTCCGGCCCTATCATGACACGGTATTCCGAAGGTTCTGGAACCACGAGCTGGAAATCGACGACCTGTCGGATATCTCCGGCGTGATCGCCGCGATCGGCGGTTCCACCGAGGCGTTCGAGGCCTATGTCCGTGGCCCAGCCCGCGCCGAACACGATAGCATCGTCGACGAGGCCGAAGCGCTCGGCGTGTTCGGCGTGCCGAGCATGGTGTTCAACGGCGAGCTGTTCTGGGGCGGCGACCGCATCGACATGCTGATCGAGCGGATCAAACATCCGGAATCAGTCGCGGTCGCGCTCGGCAGCAGGCACCGGACGTAAGCATCGGCTGTTTTGGTTCTGTTTACCGTCCTTGGCTAGCCTTCCCGATGACGACCCCACCGGGAACCGAGCATGGTCAGGGAAAGCGTTCCGATTGCCTACGACGCGCCGGCCGACCTGAAGAAATGGCCTTCGCTCAGGAACGAGCGGGTGGCCAACAGGACGCCCTATCTGGTGTACAATGGAACCCTGGCGGACTGCATCCGGCTGCTGCTCGCCAAGCCGATCAAGCAGATCTCACTTTACGACATCGTGACCGAGCGTCAGGCCGCCTTCGACAGCAACACCCTGTCGCCTGATGATGCAGCCGAGATCGCGATGCGCAAGGACTTTCCGAAAGCCTGATCGATCAGCCTCCATCCAGGATGGCCCAGCATCCCGTGCGTTCCAGCAGCGGCTTCAACGCCGCGCGATCGCCGGCATCGAGCGCGGCAAACTTCGCGCGCAACTGCTGCAGGCACTTGACCTGATATTTGAACGGCGCGAGCGCGTAAGGCAGACCCCATACGTTGATCTCGAGCCGCTCGAGGCCTTTCGCGAATGCATCCGCATTGGCCGCCAGGAACGGCAGATAGAGCTCGCCCGCAATCCGCAGCAGCGCCTCGGCGAACCCGCCGAGCGCCTGCTCACGCGGATACCAGTTGCCTTCGACACCGGACGCATCGTCGAGCCGCCTCACCCAGTGGTCCGTAAACGGCGCACGGTCGCGCATGATCCGCATCGGGCTCGGGTCGGTCGCCATCTCGCTGAGCTGACCGAACCAGGCAAAATCCGCCAGCGATGGCCGCGTGCCGAACAGATAGTTCGCCATGCCGACATGCGGCTCGAACGCCGCAAGCGTCCGCCGATAGCTTTCCTCGAGCAGCGGCCTGTTCTCGTCCGTCGCGCCGAGAATGACCATGCGCGAGATTTGCCGCTGCCGGAACTCCTCGATTTCCTCGCGGCTGCCGGCTTTGGCGTCCGACGTCGACCATTCCTCTCCCGCCCAGCGCGACACATAGGCCTGGTCTTCCGGATCCCACCAACGATAGAGAAACAGCGGCTTCACCGCCCATTCGTCGGCGAGATCCTCGAGCAAATCGCAGACGAAGGCGACCGCCCTGTCCTCCGGGACGACCGAGCGCGCCTGATGACGCGCTTCCAGATCATAGGCCAGCGTGGTGGTCTCACCGCGGTAGCTCCCATCAGGATATTGCAGCACCGGGATCAGCATCGGCTTCAAATGCGCGGTCGCCTCGCGCAGCGCCTTGGTCATGATCACCCAATCGTGCGGAATGCGTCGGTAGCGCATCAGTGCGCGCAGCTTGATCGCATAGGGCGACGCGGTCGAACCAATCAGGCGATAGCGGCCTTCCGTCATGACGATCACTCCGGGAACGCCGGATTGCCGTAGGGATAGAACTGCGTGAGGTCGACATTCCTGTAAGGCAGTTTGTCGAGACGCGTCGTGCCGAGGAACGGCTGGTCCGGTTCGACCAGCAGGATCGTCTTGGCAAAGCCATTGTCGTCAAAGCCGCGCCGGAAGTGAACCCGCGACTTGATTGCCATCACGTCGAAGGTGCCAATGTCGGGCACCAGCGCCTTCAGCGAGAACGGCACCATGACCTGCACCAGATAGGTGGACAGGATCAGCACATTGTTGCGGCCGAAACGCACGCAGACCCAGAACTGCCCGTAGCCCTCGCCGGCGGCCGAGATGATGCCCTGAATCCGAACCGGATCGCCCGCCGACTCGTCGGCAAGGCCGCCAATCTCCATGTCGAACGCATCGCCGGCCTTGGCGCCGGCCGCCTTCAGGCTTGCCGTCGCCCGGGCATCGGCAATGGTGGCGATCACCGTGTTGGCGAGGTCCTGCGCGATGATCTCGCGCAGCAGCCACGTCGCCGATCCCGACCGGTCGCTGTGATCGGCCAGCACCACCGGCGTGTTGCCATCTGCGACGGCCTGCTTTGCCAGCGTGACGCCCTCGGCAATGCTGTGCAGCCGGGTCGATTGCAGCAGCGCCTCACGCAGCCGCCAGATGGCACCTGCGAGGTCGCGCGCGACCTGCTCGGCGAGCTTTGGGTTTTCGTTGGTCAGGACCTGCACGGTCATGCCGACATCGGGCACATCGGCGAACGGGAAGCCGACGAAGATGTTGACGTAGACGTCGACCTCGCGGGCCTCCCAGACCAGCGCGCGCTGCACGAGATCCATCCACGGCCGCGCCCCGGTCCATTGCAGCACGGTGGGCGAGATCACGGGAACTTTGATTGTTTTGTGGGTCGGCTTGTAGTCGCCACGGATCGCCCGCACCAGCATGCGCGCCGCCCGCTCGCCTTGCAGATGCGCATCATAGTGCGGGAAATATTTGACGGCGAACGCCATGTCGGCCTGTTCAAGAAACGCCTCGTCCTCATTGCCGTGAGGATCGAAGGTCGCGGCGATGAAGGCGGAGCGGCCGACCATCTCACGGACCTGTTGCGCCAGATCGGCCTCCGGCCGCGGCACGTCGCGCACGGCCATCGCGCCGTGCAGGCACAGATAGACGCCGTCGAACGGCCCCTCCTCCTTCAGCTCTGCGATCATCTTGCCGACGAAGGTCCGGTAGGCCTCCTGGGTGATCCAGCCCGATCCGGTGTAGGTCTTCGGCCAGAGCGGGGATTCGATGCCGACCAGCTCGACCCCGGAGAACTCGCGCGCGACCTGCACGAAACCGCCCATGTAGTTCTTGGGATCGAATTGCAGCAGCGCCTCGCCCTTCGCCGGCGAGCCCGGATAGATGAAGTCGTCGAGTGTGGTCTCGTTCGGCAGGAACGAGACGGTTTCGTGGGAGAAATGCAGGACGGCGATACGGATCTTGCGATCGCTCATTTCAATGCGCCTCGGCTGTTTTTCCGCATAGTGGCATTGATCCCGCGACACGCCAATCCGCATTCGGTTTTTGCCCGCCAGACCTGCAAATAAGCCGACGCGCCACGGCTTGCCGCCGCGTGGATTCTGCTATGTTCCACGGCAACGAACAGGCTCCGGCCTCGCAGACATCTCAAGGAGAGAACGCCATGAATCCCCCCGTCAGCTCGCCCGCGATCAAGGTCGTCAAATCCGTTCGCGAGCAGGTGAGCGCCGAGGAGTGGCAGGCCCGTGTCGATCTCGCCGCCTGCTATCGCCTCACCGCGATGTACGGCATGACCGAGATGATCGCGAACCACATCTCCTGCCGCGTGCCCGGCACCACCGACCAGTTCCTGATCAACGCCTACGGCATGCTTTATGAGGAGATCGACGCTTCCAGCCTGATCAAGGTCGATGTCGAGGGCAACACGCTGCTCAACGCAACAGACTATGACGTCAATGTCGCCGGCTTCGTGATTCACAGCGCCATCCACATGGCCAAGCACGACATGGACTGCGTCGCGCACACCCACACCCCGGCCGGCATGGCGGTGTCCGCGATGGAATGCGGTCTGCTGCCGCTGGCGCAGACCTCGATGCGCTTCCTGCACATCGCCTATCACGACTTCGAAGGCATCGCCGACAATGTCGACGAGCGCGAGCGGCTGGTTCGTGACCTCGGCGACAACGAGGCGATGATCCTGCGCAACCATGGCCTCCTGGTCGTGGGCCGCACGGTACCCGCCGCCTTCAACGTGCTGTTCCGTCTCGAGCGCGCCTGCCAGACCCAGGTGATGGCGCTGTCCTGCAACACCAAGCTGATCTATCCGCCGCAGAACATCCTCGAAGACACCTATGAGCGGATGCTGCCGAAGCCCGGCCGCGCTGCCCGCAACGGCGAACTCGCCTGGCCCGCGCTGCTGCGCAAGCTCGACCGCGCCGATCCGTCGTATCGGGACTGAGACGAAATCGCGCCTTCGCACCAACTTTGGGCGTCGTTTGCCCGCTATTTGAGCGCACGTTTTGCCGCGACATCGCCGATGCTGGTCGTCGGCGAGACGGCAGGTGCGTGCGATGAAGACCTTCATTCGCGTTGTTGAACTGTGGGTGCCCGATCGAACACGGACGCGGCTGGAGTTCGGCGGCAGCCTCTCCAGCACCGAGTTCGCGGAGTTCAACGCGGTAAGCGAGAACGCGCTGTTCGCCTATGACGAGGGCCTTCCAG
Source organism: Bradyrhizobium oropedii (assembly GCF_020889685.1). Taxonomy (GTDB): domain Bacteria; phylum Pseudomonadota; class Alphaproteobacteria; order Rhizobiales; family Xanthobacteraceae; genus Bradyrhizobium; species Bradyrhizobium oropedii. Next base: position 98,632 of record NZ_JACMYO010000001.1, on the reverse strand, counting down.
GCAAGGCCTGGGCGAGCGGCCATCCGGTCATCCTGACCGAATTCGCCGACTCTTGTTTCAAGCGAACCGACGAGGCGCTCGAAGCGGGGCTGACGTGCGGCGTCGCGCTTCCGGTGTTCGCCGGCGAATTCCTGATGGCCGTGATGGTCCTGCTGTGCGGCGACGACAGGAAGCATGTCGGCGCCATCGAGCTCTGGCACAACGATCCCGAAAAATCCCACCAGATGGCGCTGGTCGACGGCTACTACGGCACCGCCGACATGTTCGAGTTCAACTCGCGCCACACCAAATTCCCGCGCGGCTTCGGCCTGCCCGGCCGGACCTGGAAGGCCGGCATCCCGCTGATCATCAAGGATCTGCACAATTCCAAAGGATTCCTGCGCTGGGAGGACGCATCCGAGACCGGCATCAATTGCGGTGTCGGCATCCCCTACACGACCGGCGACCAGACCTGGGTGGTGACATTCCTGTCGGCCCAGGCGACGCCGATCGCACGCCGGTTCGAGATTTGGGTACCGAACGAAGAGCGATCGGCGCTGCTGTTCCACTCCGGTGATTGCCGCGAGCATCCGGATCTCGCCGCACTCTATGCGGAACGGAGGATCAGCCGCGGAGAAGGCAGCATTGGCGGCGCATGGGCCACCGGCATGCCCGCGCTCACCCAACATCTGAAGCAGGATGAATCGGTCGCCGCCGCCTCGGCACGCAGCTCCGGCATGAACCAGGTGGTTGCGCTGCCGGTGATCGAGAACGCCCGGCTCAAGGCGGTCCTAGCCTGGTATCTGTAATCGTCGCGTTTGCAATTCGATGCGCGAGGCCACCTGCGACTATCATGTGGTTAGGAACCCTGGCGCCACGATTCTCAGGACGGAAGCCAAAATTCGTTCAATCGCAATTGCTTACTTGCCCGCGCAAGTTGTAGCCAAGGTTCGGCGCCAGCCCGGTGCGCCCACTCCCGCCTATGTATCTGATGCGTGTCTTTGGTTGGCCCGCCGGAGCCACTCGCAGCGGGCACGCGCCACACGCTGCGTTTCCATGATCCGCCCCTCTTACATCGTGGCGATACAAATATTTGGTGCCGGTCGCCATCGACACGACACGAGGACCTTGCGCTCGACATGCCGCCGATGGTCAACTCGCTGATCGGAGCGCTTCTGCATCGTTGGGGAAAACATGATGTTCAGGATGATTGCGATCGCGGCCGGTCTGGGGCTCGCACTCGCCGCCACGGCGGCTGCCCAGACACCGCGCAAGGGCGGGACCATTCGTATGACGGCGCCCTATGGCTCCAGCTTCACCAGCATGGACATCCACACCACACCGCGCGCCCAGGACGAGATCTACGCCAAGGCCCTTCACCGCTCGCTCTACATCTGGGATTCAACCGAGGGCAAGCCGGTCCTGGAACTTGCCAAGGAGGTCGTCGTCTCGGGCGGGGGTCTCGTTCATACCTTCAAGCTGCGCGACGACGCCTATTTCCATAACGGCCGCAGGATGACGGCCGACGACATCATCTGGTCCTACAACCGCATCATGGACGGCACCAAGGCCTATCCCGGCGCGCGCTTCGTCCGCATCATCGAGGGCGCGGCCGCGGTCGAGAAGGGCCAGGCCAAGGAGATCTCCGGCCTGAAGAAGATCGATGACTTCACCCTCGAAATGAAGCTGACCGAGAAAGTCGATCCTGCCTTCTATTTCTTCACCGCACTGACCTCGATCTATCCCGCCGACGAAGGCGGGAAGGAAAGCTTTCTCCAGAAGCCGATCGGTCTTGGTCCATTCAAATTCGTCGAGCATGTGCCGGGATCGCGCATCGTGCTGGACAGGTGGGACCGGTTCTACAAGCCCGGCAAGCCATACGCCGACAAGCTCGTGATATCGCTGATGGGCGAAGCCGCGGCGCGCGATGTCGCCTTCCGTAACAAGGAGATCGACACCTCGGTGCTCGGCCCCGCGCAGTATGTCGCCTATCAGGCCGACCCCAACCTCAAGGGCACCATCGTCGAGGTCGCCGAGGTCTTCACGCGCTATATGGGGATGAATCCGGCGTTCAAACCTTTCTCCGACAAGCGGGTTCGGCAGGCCATCAACTACGCGATCGATGCCGATCTGATCATCAGCAAGCTGGTCAAGGGCAAAGCCTATCGCGCCACGAGCTGGCTGCCGCTGACCTCGCCCGCCTACGACAAGGCCATGAAGCCCTACCCCTACGATCCCGCGAAGGCGAAGCAATTGCTGGCGGACGCAGGCTACCCCAACGGCTTTGAATTCGAATGGACCACCAGCCAGAATGAAAGCTGGGGCTTGCCGATCGTCGAGGCCGCCATCCCGATGCTGGACAAGGTGGGCATCAAGGTAAAGGTCAAGCAGGTCGAGACCGCGGTGCTGGCGGAGGTCATTCGCAAGGGCGACTTCCAGGCCTTCATCTATTCCCAGGCGACCGGTCCGGATCCGCAGGCTGCGCTCAAATGCTTCCACTCGACGACGCCGCAATCGGCCTGCAACTACACGAACTTCAAGAACACCGACTTCGACAAGGTGATCGATGAAGCCGGGCAGACCGACGACGCCGCAAAGCGCGTCCAGCTGCTGCAAAAGGCCAATGCGCTGCTCTTTGAGGAAGCGCCGATCTGGTTCTTCAACTACAACAAGGCTGTCATGGCGGTGCAGCCCTGGCTCAAGGGAATTCAGTTGGATGCGACGGAACTGACCCATCAGAACGTCGAAGACCTCTGGGTCGACGACACCTCGCCGGCGAAGTGACAGGTGCCATCGCTCCCCGCCATCGCGAGAAACGATGGAGGGAGTGAGGAAAACGTTCAATGCTCTCTTTCGCGATCCGTCGAGTCCTGCAAACCATCCCGACCGTGCTGGCTGTCGTGCTGCTGATCTTCGTGCTGTTCAGCGTCGTTCCGGGCAGCATCGTGTCGAGCATGGGTGACGACGGCCGCGGTCCGACGGACCCGCAGGTCGTGGAACGCATGAAGAAACAGCTCGGCCTCGACGATCCCGTTTACGTGCGCTTCGGCTCCTACATCGCCAAGCTCATGACAGGTGATTTCGGGACCTCGTTCCGGACCCGCGAGCCGGTCATAGCCATGATCGCCAAGCGGATGTGGCCGACCCTGCAGTTGATATTTGCAGCCCTGGCGTTTGCAGTTGCGGTCGGCGTGCCGCTCGGCTTCATCGCGGCGCTGAGGCCGGGCAGCATCGTCGACACTGTCTCGATGGTCCTCGCGGTGTCGGGCCTTTCAATGGCCAAGTTCTGGTTCGGGCTGCTGCTGATGTATCTGTTTGCCTTGAAGCTCGGCTGGCTGCCGAGCTTTGGCTATGGCGATGGCGGACTCAAAAATCTGATCCTGCCAGCCGTGACGCTCGGTGTCTCGCCGATGGCGCTGCTGGCGCGGACGACGCGTGCAGCGGTGCTCGAGATCATGACCGCGGATTTTGTCCGGACGGCGCGCTCGAAGGGCATGAGCGAGACCCGGGTCGTGACGTGGCATGTGATGCGCAATGCCCTCGTCATCATTCTCACCGCGATCGGCCTGCAATTCGGTGTCGTGATGGGGCAAGCGGTCGTCGTCGAGAAATTGTTCTCCTGGCCGGGCATCGGTTCGCTGCTGGTCGACAGCGTCCTGCAGCGCGACATTCCAGCCGTTCAAGGCACCATTCTCGTCGTGGTGCTGTTCTTCCTCACCGTCAATACATTGGTCGACCTGCTCTACGGCGTGATCGATCCCAGGATCAGATACGCATGAGCGGCCGCCAGCCTCATCACGCCTGCGCACGACCAGCCGCGCTGCCTGTCACGGCGGAGCGGCCGCGATGAAGCTTGGCACCAGTGCGATCATCGGCGGGCTGCTGTTCGCGCTTGCGATCTTCGTCGGCCTGTTCGCGCCCTGGCTGGCACACACGGATCCAGTCATGGGCGCCAACCTCATGAATGCGGAAGAGCCGCCGAGCTGGATCTGGTGGTTCGGTACCGACGCGCAGGGCCGCGATATCTATTCCCGCGTCGTGCACGGCGCACGCATCTCGCTGACGGTCGGCATCGTCTCGCAGCTCGTCAACAGCATCATCGGCGTGACGCTGGGCCTGACCGCGGGTTATTGGGGCGGTTGGTGGGACGATGTCGTCAACGGGCTGACCAACCTGATGCTCGCGATCCCCTCGCTGATCTTCGCACTCGCCATTATGGCGGTGCTTGGGCCCGGCCTCACCAGCCTGCTGATCGCGCTCGGATTGACCAACTGGTCTTTCACCTGCCGGATCGCACGGGCCTCGACGCTGTCGCTCAAGAGCCAGGGCTATGTGCAGGCGGCGCGCGTGCTCGGCTACGGAGACTTGCGTATCATGATCACGCAGCTGCTGCCGAACATGGTCGGCCCCATCATTGTCATCGGCACGCTCGGCATGGGCGGCGCGGTCCTCGCTGAAGCTTCACTCTCGTTCCTCGGCCTTGGAATCCGTCCACCCTATCCAAGCTGGGGCAGCATGCTGTCGGAGGCGCGCGACCAGATCACGACGGCGCCGTGGCTGTCGGTGTTCCCGGGCCTCGCGATTTTCCTGACGGTGCTCGGCCTCAATCTGCTTGGCGACGGCTTGCGTGACGTTCTCGATCCCCAGTCGCGGAGCCGGCGCACATGACAGTCGCCCCGCTGATCGAAGTCGAGGACTTGCGCATCGATCTCGACGACGGCGCCAACCATATTGCGGCGGTCGAGGGCGTTTCATTTCGTATCGATCGCGGCGAGACATTCGGCCTTGTCGGCGAGTCCGGCTGCGGCAAGAGCATCACGGCGCTCGCCCTGATCGGCCTGCTGCGCCGGCCGCTCTCGGTCGCTGCCGGCGCGATACGCTTCGAGGGCCGCGAAATTCAGCGACTTTCCGCGGCCGAGCAGCGGGCGCTGCGCGGCAACCGCATCGCCATGATCTTCCAGGAGCCGATGACCGCGCTCAATCCGGTCTCGCCCGTCGGCCGGCAGATCGCGGAGATGTTTGTGCTGCACAAGGGCAAGGGCTGGCGCGAGGCAAACCAACTGGCCGTCGAGGCGCTGGCGAACGTGCGCGTTCCGGCACCGGAGCGGCGCGTGAAGGATTACCCGCACCAGCTTTCGGGCGGCATGCGCCAACGCGTGATGATCGCCATCGCGCTCGCCTGCGATCCGGATCTTTTGATTGCCGACGAGCCGACCACCGCGCTCGACGTGACGGTGCAGGCTGAGATCATCGAGCTGATGCGCAATCTGTGCGCCGAGCGAGGCACGGCGATCTTGATGATCAGCCACGATCTGGGCCTGGTCGCCAACGTCTGCCGCCGGGTCGGCGTCATGTATGCCGGTCGTATCGTCGAGGAACGCCGCTCGGACGACATCTTCAGCGCCTGCGCCCATCCCTATACCCAGGGCCTGGTCGACTCGCTGCCACGGCTGGGGAGCCGCGCAGCACTCGGCAGGTCGCGGCTCAGGGAGATCGCCGGCGTCGTACCGGCGATCGCGGACTTTCCAGCCGGTTGCCGCTTCAATCCGCGTTGCGCGCAGGCGACCGAGGTCTGCCGGACCACCGCACCCGAGACGACATGGCTCGGTGCGGGCGGCCTGGTCAGGTGCCATCACCATGCATGACCCCGCGGTAAAGCCCGGCGACGATGTCATTCTCAGCGTGGAGGATCTCGCGGTGCATTTTCCGCTCGGCGGCGGCTTGCTGGGCGGCGGCCAGCGGCTGTTGCGCGCGGTCGACGGCATCGATCTCGAACTGAAGCGTGGCGAGTGCCTCGGTCTCGTCGGCGAATCCGGTTGCGGCAAGTCGACCGTCGCCCTTTCGCTGCTTGGGCTCCTGACGCCGACGCGGGGCAGGATCGTGCTCGACGGACACGTCGTGACGGGCCGGCAATCGGGCGATCGAAAACTGTTGGCCCGGACCGCCCAAATGGTATTTCAGGACCCCTACGCCTCTCTCAATCCACGCCAGACGGTTCGTCGCACGCTCGAAGACCCGTTGCGCCTGCATGGCGTGACGGCCAAAAGCGAAATCGACGGACGCGTTGCGGCGATGCTCAGGCATGTCGGCCTGCGGCCCGAACAGGCCGGCCGCTACCCGCATGAGTTCTCGGGTGGCCAGCGCCAGCGCATCGGCATCGCCCGCGCGCTGATCCTCAATCCGAAGATCGTCATCTGCGACGAGCCGGTCTCGGCACTCGATGTCTCGATCCGTGCCCAGATCATCAACCTGCTGCTGGAGCTGAAGGAAACACTCGGCCTCTCCTACATCATGATCAGCCACGACCTCGGCGTCGTCGAGCACATGAGCGACAGGGTCGCGGTCATGTATCTCGGCCGCATTGTGGAGACGGGCGGCTGGCGCGAGATCTTCGAACGGCCGGCGCACCCGTATACGCAAACCCTGATCGCCGCCATTCCCGATCCGCTGCGCCGCGCACCGCTCGCGACGACGAGGGGTGAGCTTCCCAATCCGCTCAATCCGCCGGACGGATGTGCATTCAGTCCACGCTGTCGTTACGCAGAAGCGGTGTGTCAGCGCGAGCCTCGGCCTTCGCTTCAAACCCGTCCGGACGGGCACGCGGTCCGGTGCTGGCGGGCCGACGAGATTGCCGGTCAGCTTCCAAGCTGAACGGTGCGCTCCAGCGCCGCGGCAAAGCCGTTGAGCGGGACGTTGAAGACGACGGCCTGCCCGTTACCCAAACGGCATCAATATGTTGCCTTCGGCCTTTCCGTCCCTGGCAATCAGCTCGATGGCGAAGACCTGCTGATTGGTCTCCTTGGAGAGTTGCGTCTGCCCGAGGGTGCACAGCTTGGCACCGCCGTCGAGCTGGCATTTGACGATCCAGTCTCCATACGTCACGCTGATCGCAGACGCGCCCTTGGGCAGCTGGACGGCCCGAACCACGCCATCCGCCGCAGACGTCCGGCTCCGCATATCGATCTGAATCGAGACGGTGCCCCCATTGGCATCGGATCGGCGGGTAATGGTAGTCCGTAGGGCTCTATCCAACCTACGCCTCGACCTTCCTCCCGTGATTTGCGCGCGGGGCGCGTTTTCCACTAAGGTTGCCGGATGGACATGCTCGTCAAGCTCTACGCCCTGCCCGATTCAAGGCCCGCCTACGATCGATTGCAGCAGGCCGGAATTATCATGCGCCGGGCGCTCGCCCCTGAGAAGCACAAGGTCATCGCCTGGGTGCGCGAAACATTCAGCGAGGCGTGGGCCAGCGAAACCGACGTGGCATTCAGCCGCCGACCGGTCTCCTGCTTCATCGCGACCCAACAGAAGAAGATCGTGGGATTCGCCTGCTACGACGCGGCCTGCCGCAACTTCTTCGGTCCGACCGGCGTCGCGCCGAAGGCGCAACAGGGCGGAATCGGCAAGGCGCTGCTGTTCGCCTGTCTCGAGGACATGAAATATCAGGGCTTCGGCTACGCCATCATCGGCGGAGTCGGGCCGGCGGAATTCTATGCGAAGGCCGTCGGCGCGGTGGCCATCGACGGCTCCGCGCCGGGGATTTATCGCGGATTGCTGTAGCTGCGCCGCAGGATCGAGCCAGCTCGCAAGGAGATCGGATAGCCCAAGGATGACTGGCGGGTTGAAGATCACGACCGGCATCATCGCCGCGGTACTGGTCACCGCGGCGGTGGCTCAGGCGCGCAGTGTGCTGGCCCCGCTTGCGGCCGCGCTGTTCATCATTGCGATCGTCTGGCCCGTTCAGAAACGGCTGCAGTCGTGGCTGCCGAAACTCCTCGCGCTCGCCATCACCGTCGTCGTTACGACCACGACCTGCGTCGCGTTTGCCTCGCTGGCGGCGTGGGGATTCGGCCGTGTCGGGCGCTCCTTGATTGCGGATGCGGCGCGATATCAAGCCTTCTACGACGCCGCGGTGATTTGGCTGGACGGCCACGGCGTCTCGTTCGCAGGCCTTTGGGCGGAGCATTTCAATGTCGGCTGGCTGCTGCGCATCACGCAATACGTCACCGGCCGCGTCAACACCACGTTGAGTTTCTGGCTCATCGCGCTGGTCTATGTCGTGCTGGGACTTCTCGAGGTCGAAGATGCCGGTCGGCGAATCCAGCGATTGGAGAACCGCACAGCCGCGCGCATTCTGCTCAAGGGCAGCAAAGCGACGGCCGCCAAGTTTCGCCAGTATATGCTGGTGCGGACGCAGATGAGCGCGGTCACGGGTCTCCTGGTCGGCCTGTTCGCTGCGGTGACCGGACTGCCATTCGCGTTCGAATGGGGCGTCATCGCTTTTGTCCTCAACTACATTCCCTTCATCGGCCCTTTCATCGCGACACTGTTCCCCACGCTGCTGGCCATGACGCAGTTCGAGAGCTGGCCCGCGGTGTTTGGAGTGTTCGCCTGTCTCAACGTCATCCAGTTCGTGGTCGGCAGCTATGTCGAACCGCGAGTGGCTGGCTCGACCCTATCGATCTCGCCGTTCCTGGTGCTGTTTGCGATCTTCTTCTGGAGCTCGCTCTGGGGCCTGTTCGGGACTTTCATCGGCGTGCCGATCACGCTCGCTATTCTGACCTTCTGTGCCGAGAGTCCGTCGGCCGCATGGATCGCCGATTTGTTCGGCGGAACGCCCGAAGATAGGCCGGAAACGTCCTAGCCCCCGGCAATTTCCACCCGCTCGGGCTCGGCGAGGCAGAGCTTTCGGTCCGGACCGACCACCATTGTGTGGATATAGAAATAGGTGACTGCATCATCCGCCGCCCCCATCACCGGCGACGGGGCTGAGACGATCTTCGACGCACCGCATGTACCGATCCAATCGATATGCCGGTGACCGTGCATCACGACCGAGCAATCGGAAAACCTTTGCAACCTGCGTACAAACCAACTGCCGTTGATCAGGGCGGTCCCGATGCGTTCGGCAAACGTCTTGACCGGCATAGGATACTCCACCAAGTGATGATGCAGCGCGATGGTCCAGTATGCCGTCGGGAAATGACGGATTGCAGCCTCCAATCGCCGCGTTTGCGCTTCCGAAACCAGACCGAGCGCGTTGGTGAAGGAGAAGTGGGTTTCTGCGTTGGAGTTGAGAACAGCGATCCCGAGGCCGCCATCCCGGTCCGGCGGCAGGATCATTGGGAATTGATCATCGAACAGACCGCGGAGCGCCGCTGCGCGGCGCACGCTCCCGTGCTGCGCAAATTGCGTTATCCGGTCACGGTAAGGCGCCAGCGACTGGTTCAGCGTAGCCGATGGTTTGCCGGAACCGTCGATGACACGCACGCGATCGCCCTGGACGGCCGCAATCGCCGACAGGGTACGCACCTGCCGTAGCCGCTTGCCTGGGCTGAACGGCAGGTCGAGGCGCGCGGGATTGGCGCGATCCACGACGTTAACGTCATGATTGCCCGGAAGCATGATGATGCGTGCGGCAAGCTCGGGATGACCTGCCAGCGCATCGAGAAATTCCGCCCATTCGCCGGGCCGGCCGGCATCCGTCATATCGCCGCTGATCAGCACATGGTCGAGCGGATCGACGGCGTGAATTTCGGCGAGGCGAGCCAGCACGCGGTTGAAGCGCTGGTTTCCCCGTGGACCGGCCGTCCCGCTTTCGATGCGGAAGCCGTATCGCTCGCCGACCACGTGAAGATCAGACAAATGCGCAAGGCGCCAGGAGCGGCCTCCGGACGGCTTCGCGTCGAAGCCGGCAAGGTCGGCCGGTTGATCCATACTGGCGTCGGCCACACTCCAGGCCAGCGATGCGACCGCAAGATAGCAGGACACCAGCACCACGGCGTTCGCGAACGTCGGCACCACGAGACGATGAATCAGAACAAGGTCATTTATGGTCGCAGTCCATTGCGAAACAGGCCAGGCCAGGACCGCGATCAATGCCGCACCTGCAGAGAGCAACATGCCGGCGCCGATCGAGCAACTCCGGCGCAGCCTCGCGCGAGAGGCAGCAGTTGAGCCGGTTCGCCAGAGCAGCTCCGCCAGATGGCGCAGCGCCTCGCGCGTGAAGGCGTAGCTCGGTTGCACCGCGAGCGCGTTCAGCGACCAGAAGTTTGTTTCCGCGATTTGAAGCAGCGGTCGCCCGCCGAGCCAGCCTAACGCCGCGATCACAATCAACGCCAGCACGGCCCCGACTTCGGACAATGCCAGAAGCTGTTGCGAAAGGCTCGAGATCCAGGCGGACGCAACCAGCGGCGCAAGGCCGAGCAGCACGCCCGGAAGCAGGAGCGAAACCGTCCAGGCGAACAGCAGCTTCGCCGGGCTTATCTCAACCAGAAGGCTGCCCACGATCGCGAACAACGAACGCTGTTCGGGACTGGCAGCGTTGTCCTCAAAGTCGCCATGGCGGGGATCAAGCAGCACGCCGACGTCCCTCCGTTGCGCAGCGCATTCTGACACAAACGCTGCTAGCGCAGCATCCCGAAGAACTTGCGCACCTCGCCGACGAACAGCTCGGGCTGCTCGAACGCGGAGAAGTGCCCGCCCTTCGGCATCTCGCTCCAGTGCTGGATGTTGGTGAAGTTCGTCTCCATCCATTTGCGGACCGGCGTGACGATCTCCTTGGGGAACACCGCAACGCCGGTCGGCACACTCACCTTGTGTGGAGTCCGCTTGCCCGGCCCGAAGCTTTCCCAGTACAGCCGCGCCGACGAAGCGGCCGTCGCGGTGACCCAATACAGCATGACATTGTCGAGCAGCTCGTCGCGGCTGAGGATGTTTTCCGGATGCCCGTCGCAGTCGGTCCAGGCCCAGAACTTTTCGAGGATCCAGGCCGCCTGCCCGCTCGGTGAATCCGTCAGGCCATAACCAAGCGTCTGCGGCCGGGTGGACTGCTGCTTGGAATAGCCGGAATCCCAGTCGGCATAGTATTTGATGCCGTTGAGCGCACGGGTCTCCTCCGGCGTCGGCTGCCCCTCGACATTGGGCCGGGTCGACATCGCAAGCGTGATGTGAATGCCGGCGCAATGTGCCGGGTCCTGCCCGCCGATCGCGGTCGTGACCGCGGAGCCCCAATCGCCCCCTTGCGCGAAATAGCTGGTGTAGCCCAGCCGCTCCATCAGGACGGCCCAGGCCCTGGCGATCCGATCGACGCCCCAGCCGGTCGCTGCCGGCTTGGCCGAGAAGCCGAAGCCCGGCAATGACGGGCACACCACATGGAACGCGTCACTCGCGCTGCCACCATGCGCCGTCGGATCGGTCAGCGGCTCGATCACCTTGTGGAATTCGACCACCGATCCCGGCCAGCCATGGGTGATGATCAGCGGTCGCGCCTCCGGATGCCCTGAGCGGACATGGATGAAGTGGATGTCGAGCCCATCGATCATGGTGGTGAACTGGCTGAAGCGGTTGAGCCGCGCCTCGCGCTGCCGCCAATCATACGTCTCGGCCCAATAGTGGCAGACGTCCTTGATCCATTTCAGCGGCGCGCCCTGGCTCCAGTCGTCGACCAGTTCGGCTTCCGGCCAGCGGGTCCGGCGCAGCCTGAAGCGGAGATCCTCAAGGACACCGTCACTGACGGCAATGCGAAACGGGCTGATGGCGGTATTCATGGTGTCTCCCCGGAGATGCAGACTTTCCGGAGAAGATAGGCTCGCGCTGGTCGCCGATCAAACTGCCATGCGGTGCTATTTACCGATCGCCGTCTCCAGCAGCGCCTGGGCCTGTTTGGCGGCCTCGGCGAACGCCGGCTGCTCCGGGGCGTGCTGAACGAAGCAGCGCTTGAATGCGTCCTCGCCCTGCTGGCGGAGGTCGCCGAGCTTGTCATACGCCTTCCTGTTGATCTGCTTGCGCTCGAGCTTCTCGGCCGCTTCATCGGCCTTCTTGTTGTAGTCGGTGCGGATCGCCGTGCAGGCGGGCACTTTCACAGTGGGCTCGATCTCGCCATAGGCGATGTAGAACTTGCCGTTGGCGAGAACAGCCACGAACACCTCATCGGCGGCCTCAGGGAACGAGTCCTGGGTGCGGCCGGCCAGGAAGCCGTAAGTCAGGGTGGCCGACGCCGGCTTGGCGACCGGCAGGTCGTTGAAATTGACCACCGCGGCGTCGGTCGAGATCGCCTGGGTGTAGAGGCCTTCGAACTTCACCGCTGCGTCGATCTGCTGCGGCACGTTCTTGCTGCCCTTGTCCCACCAGGCCTTGTGCTCCTGCAGCCAGCGCGTGAACAAGGCATCGGCGGTGACGATGATGTGGGCTTTCGGCTCGACGAAGCTCCCGTCGGCGCGCTTCTCTCCTATCTTGGCGCCGTCGCTGCCCCTGTCGGCATCGAAGCGCAGGCCGTCCAGCATGCCGAACCCCATGTCGCCCTTATATAGAGTGTCGAGGTTGAGCTGGGCGGGGCCAAAGCCCGGCCGGGCGGGCTCGGACAGGATGGCGGCAAGCTGCGCCTTCAGCCCGTCTCGCGCGGCCGCCTCGGCCTTGTCGACGGCCTCGTTGATCTTGTTGTCGCTCGACAGCTTGGCGAATTTGGCGATCGCGGCGTCACGCGCGGCGATGTAGCGGTCTTCCGGCGACGCCGCGTGGGCGCGCGAGAGGACCAGGATCGGGGAAAGGACGAGGGCAAGGCGAAAAATAAAATGCATGCCCTGTGGTCGCCCGCAGGGCATGCAAGGTTCAAGGTCACGGGTACTACCAGCATATCCGTCGCCGGCAGGCCCTCTGCCGGCGCAGGATCTCATCAGGCTCAGCCGACCAGGCTGCCTTGGTCAGGCTGCTTTCGACTTCGCCACGTGGGTCGCGATTGCATCCATCAGCGCCGGCGACAGGCAGTCGTAGGGCTCGAGCCCAAGCTCCTTCAGCCGCGACCTGATCCCGGCCATCTCCGCCGGCTTGACGCCGGACTCGATCACCGACGACACGAAGGCGGCAAATCCCGGAGCCGCCGAGCCGGACTCCTGGAACAGCTCGGGGTGGATGAAGTCGAGGCCGTAGAACGGATGGCCCTTGTTCTCGATCCGGCCGTACATATGGGTGCCGCAGCCGGTGCAGGCGTGGCGCTGGATCACCGCGGCCGCGTCGACGATCTTCAGCTTGTCGCCGTTCTCCAGCACGGTGGCGTTCTCGCGCGGAACCACCGCGACCACCGAGAAGGTGGCGCCCGCGGGCTTCCAGCATTTGGTGCAGCCGCAGGCGTGGTTATGGGCGACGTCGCCCTTGACCCCGACCTTGACCTTCTTGTCCGCGCATTTGCAGACCAGCGTGCCGCCGGCAAAATTGCCGGAGCCTTGCTTGACGCCATTGTCGACCGACGGGTGGATATGAACAGTCATTGGTCTATCCTCCTAGTGCTTGGTGTTTTGATTTCAGAATACGACGACCGAACGGATCGATTTGCCCTCGTGCATCAGGTCGAAGCCCTTGTTGATCTCGTCGAGCTTCAGCACGTGGGTGATCATCGGATCGATCTGGATCTTTCCGCCCATGTACCAGTCGACGATCTTCGGCACGTCGGTGCGGCCGCGTGCGCCGCCGAATGCAGTGCCCTTCCAGACGCGTCCGGTGACGAGCTGGAACGGCCGGGTCGCGATCTCCTTGCCGGACTCCGCAACGCCGATCACGACCGAGACGCCCCAGCCGCGATGACAGGCTTCCAGCGCCTGCCGCATCACGGTGGTGTTGCCGGTGCAGTCGAAGGTGTAGTCGGCGCCGCCGTCGGTGAGGCCCACCAGGTGCTGGACGATGTCGCCCTGCACCTTGGTCGGGTTGACGAAATGCGTCATGCCGAACTGGCGGCCCCAGGCGTCCTTCGAGTCGTTGATGTCGACGCCGATGATCTTGTCGGCACCAACCATCTTGGCGCCCTGGATCACGTTGAGGCCGATGCCGCCGAGGCCGAACACGACCACGTTGGAGCCCGGTGTCACCTTGGCGGTGTTGACCACAGCGCCGACGCCGGTGGTGACGCCGCAGCCGATGTAGCAGCTCTTGTCGAACGGCGCGTCCTCGCGGATCTTGGCCACCGCGATCTCGGGCAGCACGGTGAAATTCGAGAAGGTCGAGCATCCCATGTAGTGGAAGACCGGCTTGCCCTTGTAGCTGAAGCGCGAGGTGCCGTCGGGCATCACGCCCTTGCCCTGCGTCGCGCGGATCGCGGTGCAGAGGTTGGTCTTCTGGCTCAGGCAGCTTTTGCACTGCCGGCATTCCGGCGTGTAGAGCGGGATCACGTGATCGCCCGGCTTCACCGACGTCACGCCGGCGCCGACTTCGCGAACGATGCCGGCGCCTTCATGGCCGAGGATCGAGGGGAAGATGCCTTCGCTGTCGAAACCGTCGAGCGTGTAGGCATCGGTGTGGCAGATACCGGTCGCCTTGATCTCGACGAGGACCTCGCCGGCCTTGGGGCCTTCCAGGTCGAGCTCGACGATCTCGAGCGGCTTCTTTGCTTCGAATGCGACTGCGGCGCGGGTCTTCATCTTGGTCTCCACTAAACATCAAACAGGTTTGTCGTTCGCGCCGGTCACGCTCACTTCTTGTTGCCCATGCAGGCGTCTTCGGCCTTGCCATAGGCTTCCGACTTGTCTTCATGCTTGGCCGGCCGAACACGCCCAACCGCATCATTGGCCCGGGCGCGCAGGTACACATAGAGGTCGTCCATGTAGCAGGCAACGTTGGGATTATCGCCGAATGCCGGCATCACATTCTCCTGCGCCGTGGACACGTTCTTGCGTCCGCTCGCGACGACGCCCATGAAGTCCGCGTAGTTCATGCTCTTCAGCGAATTCGCCAGCGCCGGAGCATAGGTCGATCCCATGCCGTCGGGGCCGTGACAGACGTGGCACTCCGAATGATAGCGGCGGTATCCGGAGTACGTGTACCAGTCCACCGTGCCGTCGGACGTCACCTTGAACGTCGGGTCTCCATCCTTGTCGAGATACTTGCCGTCCTCGCTCTTGACGGCGGTCGGATCACCCGCGTCCTCGGCGGAGGCAACTCCACCCATTGCCACGACGAAAATCGCAGCAGTCACAAACCAGATCTTACGCAAAAGCATATCCTCGCGTGCAGATTGAAGACGGACCGGCGCATGGAGTTCGCTCCATGCGCCGGAACGAGGTCGCTCAGCTCACTGCTGCGGCAGCGAGAACACGGTGAGCGTTCCACCGAGCGCGGTGTAGTTGCTCAGCGCGGCATAGCCGCCGACTGCGCCGAGACCAGCCGTCGGATCGGTCAGACCAGCCGCGAGGCCGATGCCTGCCCAACCGCCGACGCCCGACAGCACAGCGACGTACTGCTTGCCGCCATTCTCATAGGTGGTGACGTTGCCGATGATGCCGGACGGAGTCTTGAACTTGTAGAGCTCCTTGCCCGTCTTGGCGTCGACTGCCTTCAGGTAGCCTTCCAGCGTGCCGTAGAACACCACGCCGCCAGCGGTCGCGAGCGCACCCGACCAGACCGAGAACTGCTCCTTGTTCGACCACACGATCTTACCGGTCTTGCCGTCCCAGGCGATGAAGTTGCCCATGTTGGTCTCACCGGGAGGCGGATACATCGACAGCGTCGCGCCGACATAGGGCTGACCTGCGGTGTAGCTCACCTTGAACGGCTCGTAGTCCATGCAGACGTGGTTGGTCGGCACGTAGAACAGTTGCGTCTCCGGCGAGTAGGCTGCCGGCTGCTCGTCCTTCGAACCAAGCGCTGCCGGGCAGATGCCCTTGACGTTGTGGTCTTCGCCGGCCTTGTCGGTCGACGCTGCGTCAAGAACCGTCGGACGACCATAGGTCGGCGAGTCCTTTTTCATGTCGACGCCGGAGGTCCAGTTCACCTTCGGATCATACTTCTCGGCGACCAGGAGTTCGCCGGTGGCGCGATCGAGGGTGTAGCCGAGGCCGTTGCGATCGAAGTGGGTCAGGAGCTTGCGCGCCTTGCCATCGATCGACTGATCCGAGAGGATCATCTCGTTGATGCCGTCATAGTCCCATTCATCATGGGGCGTCATCTGGTAGACCCACTTGGCGACGCCGGTATCCGGGTTACGCGCCCAGATCGTCATCGACCACTTGTTGTCGCCGGGACGCTGCTTCGGATTCCAGGTCGAGGGGTTACCCGATCCGTAGTAGACGAGGTTGAGTTCAGGATCGTAGGAGATCCAGCCCCAGGTCGCGCCGCCGCCGATCTTCCACTGATCGCCTTGCCACGTCTTCAGGCTCGAGTCCTTGCCGACCGGCTTCCCGAGCTCGGTGGTCTTGTCGTCGACCAGGATCTGGTCATCCGGACCTTCCGAGAATCCGCGCCAGACCAGCTTGCCGGTCTTGATGTCGTAGGCGCTCATGTGCGCCTGCACGCCGAACTCGCCGCCGGAGATACCGATCAGGACCTTGTCCTTGATCACCATCGGCGCGGAGGTGCCGGTCGAACCCTTGCTCGGATCGCCGTTCTTCACCGACCATTCCACCTTGCCGGTCTTGGCATCGAGCGCGACCAGCGTGGTGTCGGCCTGGTGCAGGAAGATCTTGCCGTCACCGTAGGCGACGCCGCGGTTGACGGTATCGCAGCACATCACCGGAATGACGTTCGGATCCTGCTTCGGCTCGTACTTCCAGACGATCTGGTTGTCCTTGGAAAGGTCAATAGCGTAGACCTTGTTCGGGAACGGGGTGTGCACGTACATCATGTTGCCGATGATCAGCGGACCGCCTTCGTGGCCGCGCAGCACGCCAGTCGAAAACGTCCACGCTACCTGCAACTTTCCGACGTTCGAGGCGTTGATCTGATTCAGCTTCGAATAACGCTGATTGGTGTAATCGCCGGTCGGCATCACCCAATCTTTCGGGTTCTGCGTCATCTTGTGGAGTTCGTCATTGGCAGTGGCAGCTCCGGCGGCGAACACCGCCATTGCCCCAAGGCTGGTCGCGTATAGCAGCTTGCGCATCGTGGATTTCCTCCCAGGTTCAAGAGCTCAAGGGTTTCCGCCGAAACGGCCCCACTTCTTCCATTATGGTTCCCCATTCGTAGTCCGATCGCATCCGGCTGACTTGCCCAATAGAGAAGAGCCGTTTGCACAGAAGCGAAGCTGCGTCAGATTTTTGCGGGCCGCCGCCGGATTGGCGGGAAAGCTTGCTTCATGTTGCAGGGCATCAATCACGGCCGGCGCAATCCGAGCGCCAGTTTGACGCGTGCTAAGGTTGCGCTTGACGAGCCCAGAACTAAGTCGGAGGATCGCGCGCCATTAACCGGGAAGAAATCCCGCCGCCTCCCTAACCTGTTCAGAATCAGGGAGAAGGCGCATCATCCCGAACCAGACTTAAGCGCGGTGGGCAGTCACGTTGGGGATCGAATCGGTGGCTGGAAAGATGTCCGATACAGTCCATTCACTCAGCACGAACGGATTGACGCCCAAGCGTCAAATCCAGCGCTGGTCGGATGCGCTCACTGATCTTTGCGGCCAGTTCGACGTCGATGCGCTGGAAGGATCCTCGCTCGAAGGCCGGATCAACTACACCACCGTGTCGCGGTTGAAGCTGTGCCAGATCGAGGCAAGCCAGCATCGAATCGCCCATGCGTTCTCGCGCATCAGGCTGAGCGAGCACCCCTACATCAAGATCGTTTTCCAGACGCACGGCGTCTCGCATTTCGAGCAGGACGGTCTGCACTTCGACATCATGCCGGGAGACTGCTTCGCCTATGACGTCTCATGTCCGCACACGATCATCAGCCCGTCCCTGACGCGTCACGAGGTTGTCATCGTTCCAAAGGACCTGCTCAAGGAGCGCGGCTTCCAGCTCTCCAAGATGGCACCGTGCAAACTGTCGGCGCGCAACGGCACCGGCCGCATCGCCTATGATTTCGTCCATGCCGCATTCGGCGAGGCACCGACGCTGACCCCGGTCAACGCCGTGGGCGTCGCTGATGCGCTGATCGACCTGCTGCTGCTGCCGCTGCGCGAGACCGGCGCCATGTTCGACCGCGGCAGCGCTGAGGCGACCTATGTGCGGGCCCAGGGGTTCATCCGCGAGCATCTGCGCGATCCCGATCTCTGCATCGACCGCATTTCCGCGGCGCTCGGCTGCTCGAAGCGCTATCTGCACATGCTGTTCAGCGATCGCGGCATGACGGTCAGCGATTACATCTGGAAGGCCCGCCTGCAAAATTGTCGGCAGGAACTGGAATCACAGAACGGCAAGACCATCACGGATGTGGCGTTCTCGTGGGGCTTCTCGAGCTCCTCGCATTTCAGCCGCGTCTTCCGGAAGTATTTCGGCATCGCGCCCTCCTCCGTCCACAAGGGTCTGCACGGCGGCATGCCGGTGGACGTCGTGCTGGAATAGCGCTTCCGTTCGGCGTGCAGGCGCCCGCCATGCTGTCCGCCATCAAGCATTCCTCAAGCAAGACCCTTTCCTCAATCAAGACCCTTCCCTCAATCAAGGCCTGGGCGCGCAACCTCAAGCGGGACAGCGTCGCGCTGTATCTCGCTTCGCGTGATCCACGCGTACCGTGGTACGCCAAGGCCGTTGCGATCGCAGTGGCAGCCTATGCGCTCTCGCCGATCGACCTGATCCCGGATTTCATTCCGGTGCTCGGCTATCTCGACGATCTGATTCTCGTGCCGCTTGGCATCTGGCTTGCCATCTCGCTCGTTCCGGACGAGGTGATGGCGGAATGCCGCGCCAAGGCCAGCGCGGTATTGCAGCGACCGGCCAGCCGAGCCGGAATGATCGCGATCATCGCGCTCTGGATCGCCGGCGCATTCGCACTGGCGTGGGCCGCGTTCACATACTGGCCGCGAACAGCCCCCTAGGACCCCGCGGCCTTCGGCACCAGCGCCTCGACCGTGACACCATCATCGGTGGAATTGATCTTCAGCGTGCCGCCGAGCGCAAGGATTCGCTCCTGCATGCCGGTCAAACCGCGGCCAAGCCGGTGATCCCTGAGCAGGCCGCGGCCATTGTCGCGAACCCGCACCAGCGCGCAGCCGCGGTTGCCTCGCAGGCCGGCCTGCCGTTCCGCGGGCTCGATCGTGATATCGACTGCCGTCGCGCCGGCGTGGCGGAACACGTTGGTGAGCGCTTCCTGGACGATGCGATAGATCGTCAGATCGGCCATCTCGCCGGTGTCGCCGAGATCAGCCGATATGCGGCTCTCGATCTCCACTTCGGGATGCGACTCACTCCAGAGCCGCACCAGCGCGCCGAGCGCTTCCACAAGCCCGAGCTCGGCCAGTCCGACCGGCCGCAATCGCTCCAGGATGCGGCGGGTGAACTGCTGGAGCGCGTTGACCTGCTCGAGGATGGCGTTGCCATGCTTGCGCAGCGCGGACGGATCGGGCTTTTCGAGATCCGACAGCCGGGTCAGCGCGCCGGCATGCGCGCGCAGCGCGAACAGATAGGGCCCGAACTCATCGTGCAGTTCGCGCGCAATCTCCTTGCGCTCGGAATCCTGCAGCGACACCGCGCGTTCGGCCAGCTGCCGCTTGCTGTCCACGGCCTCGCCCAGCGTCGCCGCCAGATGGTTCAGTTTGGCACAGATCGCAGCCAATTCCGGCGATCCGCCCGGTTCGACGCGGACATCATAGTCCCCCGCCTCGATACCGGTCATGGCCTGCGACAGCGCCTCCAGTGGCGCCAGCGCGCGACCGACCACCAGCATGGTCACCAGAAGCAGCGCCAGCGCAATCGCGGAGCTGACCTCGAGCTGGGTGACGATGCCGTCCCAGATCTCGGCGATTTCGTCGTCAGGATGCGAGGTGATGACGAGTGATTGTGCCTTGCCGTGAACCGAGACCGGCGCCCGCACCGAGGTCTGCTCGGGATGCACCAGCGCGACGAACCACTCCGGCGCGACGCGCGGTTCACTGGCGTCCTGCGGGCGCTCGGGGGATATTGCCGTCGCGTCATCATGCCGCGTGATGCTGACATGACGCAGCCGACTCAAGTCCTGGACGATCTGATCGAGCCGCGCATCGGGATCGGGCGCCTCGTCGAGACCGGCCACGATCGTCGCAACAAACTCTCGAGCCAAGCGGATGACACTGCGGTCCTCGGCCTGGACGCGCGGCCCCGCTTCGAGCACGAGCCGCGCAATATTGATGCCGAGCCCAAGCACCAATATCAGCGCCAGCAGCGCGTTGATCCGTGCGCGCAAGGATAGCTTTTGCCACATGACGTTGCCCCCGACCGCGATCCCTCCTCCGAGAGGATCGTTGACAGCCAAATTTGCCCGGCTATCTAATCGCACCCTATCGCAATCTCGTGCGAGGTGCACAAGCGGTCGGAACCGAGGTGTTCTTCGTGCAAACCTATGTAACGACGAGTGAATTGAAGCAGGTCGCCGGAACAACGCCATGCGCATTCTGATCGTTGATGATCATCCCATCGTTGCTTCCGGTTGTCGCACCGTGTTCGCCGACGACCCCGAGATCACCCTGCTGGAAGCGGCGGATGCCGAAAGCGGCGAACTGACGTTCGTCGCGGAAAAGCCCGATCTCTGCGTGATCGACATCAACCTGCCGACCGTCTCCGGTTTCGAGTTGGCGCGCCGCATCCTGATGCGCGATGCGTCCGCGCGTCTCATCATGTTCAGCATGAACGACGACCCGGTGTTCGCCGCCCGCGCCATCGACATCGGCGCCAAGGGCTACGTCTCGAAGACCGGCGATCCCAATGATCTGATCGAGGCGGTACGCGAAGTCGGCAATGGCGGCGTCTATCTGCCGCCCGCGATCGCACGCAACGTCGCCTTTGCGCGGCCGGGCTTTGCGCAGAATCCGCTGTCCAAGCTCACCTCGCGCGAGATGGAGATCCTGCGCCTGCTCAGTTCCGGCAAGAGTCTGTCGGAAATCGCCTGGCTGGTGCATTCGTCTTACAAGACGGTCGCGAATACGTCATCGATCATGCGCCAGAAGCTTGGTGTACGCACTTCGGCTGAGCTGGTGCGCCTGGCGATCGAGAGCGGCGTCGGCTGACGTCACGCTCCAACACAGAGGAATATGGCAATGCAGACGGTTTCCCAGAACAAGTCGCATGGCGGCACGCAAGGCGTCTATCGGCATCCGAGCCGGGAGACCAGGACCGACATGACCTTCTCTGTGTTCGTCCCGGAGCACGCGGCCGGCGCTAAATTGCCTGTCGTCACCTATCTGTCGGGCCTGACCTGCACGCACGCCAACGTCACCGAGAAGGGTGAATTCCGCGAGGCATGCGCGCAGCTCGGCCTGATCTTTGTCGCACCCGACACCAGCCCGCGCGGCGAAGGCGTCCCCGGAGATCCCGCCAATGCATATGATTTTGGTCTCGGCGCTGGCTTCTATGTCGACGCAACCGAGCAGCCGTTCGCGACCAATTACCGGATGTGGAGCTACGTCACCGAGGAATTACCGAAGCTGATCGCCGAGCAGTTCCCGGTCGACACGTCGCGGCAATCGATCCTCGGTCACTCCATGGGCGGCCATGGCGCGCTGACCGTAGCGCTGCGCTATCCGGATCGCTACCGCGCGGCGAGCGCGTTCGCGCCGATCGTAGCGCCGTCGCAGGTGCCGTGGGGCAACAAGGCACTCGGCGGTTATCTCGGCAGCAACAAGCAGGCGTGGCGCAAGCACGATGCGGTGGCACTGATCGAGGACGGCGCCCGCTTCTCCGGTCTGTTGGTCGACTACGGCGACGCCGACGGATTCCTCACCGAGCAGCTGCGGCCCGAACTCTTGAAGGCGGTCTGCCAGAAAGCCGACATTCCCCTCACCTTGCGGCGTCAGCCGGGCTACGACCACAGCTACTACTTCATCTCGACCTTCATGGCCGATCACCTGCGCTGGCACGCCGCGCGGCTGAAGGCGTGAACGCCGTCTCGCGCCAGCCAGCCTACGAACGTATCCCCGTCATCCCCGCGCAACGGCTTTGCCGTTGTCGCTGGAGGAGCCGCGCAGCGGCGTCTCGAAGGATGAACGGCCCGGCTGGTGGCCGTCGACCCTTCGAGACGCGCGCAAGGGCGCGCTCCTCAGGGTGACGGAGTGAGCCGGTATCGTCGCATCAGCCCCAACGCGAACAGAACGAAGGACTGAACTATCGCGCCTGCGGCGCGCCATAGTTTGGCGCGAGCAGGCGGTTGCGCACGAGGTAGTCGGTTGCGCGTGACCAGGATTCGTCGGTATTGCCGCGCATGTCGGCGCTCACTGCTGCCACCAATTGCCCGGTATGCACGTCGCGCAGGTAGAGATTGATGTTGAGGATGAGGTTGGAGACCTTCTGCACCACGCCCGTCATCGCGAGGTCAGCGCCGAGCTCGCCGGCCAGCTTCACGTCGCATCCGCCGCAGGCTTGAAGATTGCTGCCGTGCGCCGCAGCATTGATGGGCGCGATATCGAGCACTCGGAACTTGCCTGAGTCCGCAAGCCCCTTGCGCACCTGATCGCCGGTCTGGAGCAGTCGCGCCTGCTCGTCGGCTCGCGGCCCGTTCACTTCCCCCTGCAGGCTGGTGTCGATCATCTCGAGATCGAACACCGCGAGCTTGGGCGGCTCCGCGCGCGCCGCTGCCACGGACATCGCCAGCAAAGATATGACGACGGTGAGCGTTGATCTCATGCAAACCCTGATCTCATGATTGTGAACCAATCGAATTTGTTACCTCGCAACGACAAAAAGCGGGGTTGCAAGCCAGGCCAATTCCGTCATCTTGCACATCAACGCATGGCCGGAAAAGCGGAAGCTTTCGACAATGCCATGCCGAGTGAGGAAAGACTGCGGGAGGAGTTATGTTCCGATGGCTGATCGGCACGATCGCGCTCAGCATGATGGCGACCGGAGCGCTGGCGGCTGATCCCGTCGAGATCCATATCGGCTATCTCGGCCATGCCGGCGTCAAATCGACGCTCTCGCTGGTCCAGCAGCCGGCCGACAATGACGGCATCGCCGGCGCCCGCCTCGCGATCGAGGACAACAATACGACCGGAAAATTTCTCAACCAGCGCTTCGTGCTCGACGAGGCCAAGGTCAAGGACAGCGACGATGTCGCCAAGGTCGCGACAGATCTCGCCGGCCGCAACGACTACATCATCACCGACCTGCCCGCCGACGCGCTGCTCAAGGTCGCCGATGCGCTGCGCGAGCGCGGCACCGTGCTGCTGAATGCAGGCGCAATCGACGACCGGCTGCGCGAGCAGGATTGTCGCGCCGATGTCATCCATATCGCGCCGACCCGCTCGATGCTGGCCGACGCGCTCGGCCAATACCTGGTGTGGAAGCAGTGGAAGCGCTGGCTGCTGGTGGTCGGCTCGCACGATCAGGACAAGCTTTACGCCGACGCGCTGCGCCGCGCCGCTACGCGCTTCGGCGCCAAGATCGTGCAGGAACGGACATTCGAGGATACCGGTGGCGCCCGCCGCACCGACAGCGGCGTGACGCTGATCCAGCGCCAGATGCCGGTGTTCACGCAGCAGGCGCCGGCCTACGACGTGCTCGTCGCCGCCGACGAGAGCGAGGTGTTCGCGAACTATCTGCCTTACCGGACCTGGGACCCGCGCCCGGTGGCGGGCTCGGCGGGACTGGTGCCGACCAGTTGGGACGCGACGCATGACCAATGGGGCGCCGTCCAGATTCAGAACCGCTTCGTCAAGCTGAACATGCGGCGGATGACGGCACTCGACATGCAGGCCTGGACCGCGGCCCGCATGATCGGCGAAGCCACATCCCGCACCAATTCGGGGGACCAAAAGAAGGTCATCGCCTTCCTCAAGGGCAAGGATTTCTCGATCGCCGCCTTCAAGGGCACGCGATTGACCCTGCGAGACTGGAATTGGCAACTCCGTCAGCCGATCCTGCTGGCCGATGGTCGTATGGTGGTCTCGGTCTCGCCGCAGGAAGGTTTCCTGCATCAGGTCTCCGAACTCGATACGCTCGGAGTTGACCGCCCTGAAACGAAGTGCAAGCTGCAGTGAGGGAGATGAAACGCATGTGGCGCGGCTGTCTGTTGACCGGGATGCTCGTTTGGCTTGCCGCGACACCGGCGTCCGCCTTCGTTGCCTACGTCTCCAATGAGAAGGGCAACACCGTCACCGTGATCGACACCAACAGCTGGGCCGTGACCAAGACCATCAAGGTCGGTCAGCGGCCGCGCGGCATCGAGTTCTCGCGCGACGGCAAGTTTGTGATGGTCGCGGTCGGCGACGACGACACGATCCAGGTGATCGACACCAAGACCCAGGAGATCGTCGACACCCTGCCCTCCGGCCCCGACCCCGAATTGTTCACCCAGGATGCCGCCGGCAAGACCATGTATGTCGCCAATGAGAACGACAACACGGTCACCGTGATCGATCTGGAGAAGCGCGCCCGGCTCGGCGACATCCAGGTCGGCGTCGAGCCAGAGGGCATGACGATCAGCCCGGACGGCAAGATCCTGATCAACACCTCCGAAACCACCAACATGGCGCATTTCATCGACACCACGACGCGCGAGATCGTCGCTAATGTGCTGGTCGATTCGCGGCCGCGCTTCGCCCAGTTCAAGCGCGACGGCTCCGAATTGTGGGTCTCCTCGGAGATCGGCGGCACGGTGTCGATCGTCGATCCGGTCAAGCGCGAGGTGACCGGCAAGATCACCTTCGAAATCCCGGGCCTCCGCAACGAAGCGATCCAGCCGGTCGGCATCGGAATGACCAAGGACGGCAAGACCGCGTTCGTTGCGCTCGGCCCGGCCAACCGCGTCGCAGTGGTCGATGGCGCGACCCACAAGGTCCTCAAATATCTGCTGGTCGGCCAGCGGGTCTGGCACATGGATTTCACTCCCGACGAAAAAT
This sequence comes from Bradyrhizobium oropedii, assembly GCF_020889685.1. GTDB lineage: Bacteria > Pseudomonadota > Alphaproteobacteria > Rhizobiales > Xanthobacteraceae > Bradyrhizobium > Bradyrhizobium oropedii. The sequence goes on along the minus strand of NZ_JACMYO010000001.1, from coordinate 73,935 downwards.
ATCTGATGGTCACCAACGGCGTCTCGAACGACGTCTCGGTGATCGACGTCGCGGCCCAGAAGGTGATCAAGACCATTCAGGTCGGCGAACTGCCTTGGGGGATCACGATCGCGCAGCCATGACCGCAACCGATGCCCATATCACGAGCCAGTCCTCGCCGGATGCAAGTCCTGTCGCGGCCGTGCAGCCGGCGCTGTCGATCGGCAATGTCAGCCACAGCTACGGACCGCGCCGCGCCTTGATTGATGTCAGCTTCACGGTTCAGCCTGCGAACTTCACTGCCCTGCTGGGTCTCAATGGCGCCGGCAAGAGCACATTGTTCTCGCTGGTGACCCGGCTGTTCGGCATCCAGAACGGCCAGATCAAGATCTTCGGCCACGACATCAGCCGGACGCCGGGCGAAGCCCTGCGGCTGATGGGCGTCGTGTTCCAGCCTCGCACACTCGATCTCGATCTCTCGCTGACGCAGAACCTGCTGTATCACGCCGCGTTGCACGGCATCTCGCGGCGCGAGGCGCGGCTGCGCAGTGCCGAGGTGCTCACCCGCATCGGCCTTGCCGACCGCGCCGGCAGCAAGGTGCGCGATCTCTCTGGCGGCCAGATGCGCCGGCTTGAGATCGCCCGCGCATTGCTGCACCGTCCCCGACTGTTGCTGCTCGACGAGGCCACCGTCGGGCTCGACGTCAAGGCGCGCGCCGACATTCTCGACCATGTCCGGCAGCTCGTCACCGAACAGGGCATCGGCGTGCTGTGGGCGACGCATCTGTTCGACGAGATCATGCCGGGCGACGACCTCGTCGTGCTGCATCAAGGCCGGATGCTGGCGCACGGGGGGATGTCGCGCGTGATCGCGGACGCTGGTGCCCAGGACGTCAACACGGCGTTCATGCGCCTGACCGGAACGGCAACCCTCACCGGAAAACCGCCAACATGAGCAGCACGACGGTCACGCCCGAGCGCAGCGGTTTCTCACTGTCGGAATACATCGTCTGCCTGAACGGCATCGTGTGGCGCGAGGCGCTGCGCTTCCTGCACCAGCGCGAGCGCTTCGTCTCGGCGTTGGTCAGACCGCTGGTCTGGCTGTTCATCTTCGCGGCCGGCTTTCGTCAGGTGCTCGGCATCTCGATCATCCCGCCCTATGAGACTTACATCCTCTACGAGGTCTATATCGCGCCCGGCCTGATGGCGATGATCCAGCTGTTCAACGGCATGCAATCCTCGCTGTCGATGGTCTACGACCGCGAGATGGGCAACATGCGCACGCTGCTCGTCAGCCCGTTGCCGCGCGGCTATCTGTTGTTCTGCAAGCTGCTCGCCGGCACCGCGGTGTCGCTGCTGCAGGTCTACGCCTTCCTCCTGATCGCATGGTTCTGGGACATCACGCCGCCGACGATCGGCTACCTCACGGTGCTGCCGGCGTTAATGCTGTCGGGCCTGATGCTCGGCGCATTGGGCATGCTGATCTCGGCCAGCATCAAGCAGCTCGAAAACTTCGCTGGCGTGATGAACTTTGTGATCTTCCCGATGTTCTTTGCATCGTCGGCCCTCTATCCGCTCTGGCGCGTGCAGGAAGGCAGCCCGATGCTGTATTATGTCTGCCAATGCAGTCCGTTCACGCATGCGGTGGAGCTGATCCGGTTTGCGCTGTACGGCAAGATGAACTGGGTCTCGCTCGCGGTGGTCGGCGGCTGCACGGTGGTGTTCATGATCGGCGCGATCCTGGCTTACGATCCATCGCGCGGCCTGGTACGCCGCGGACCCGGCGGAGGCGAGGCATGACAGGCTGGCGGCCAGGACTGGGCGCGCTGCTCGCGATGGTTCTGTCGAACGAGGCCGCATCGGCTGCGGACCCGCGTTATCCGGACTGGCCTTGCCAACAGGCCAAGGTGCCCGAGATCTCGCTCGCCGCGGTCTGGGCCGGGCCGCCACTCGGCGATGCCGAGACCAAATGGAAGGACGATCCGAAGATCAGCGCGCTGGCGACCAAGCTCGCGGCGCGCCGCATTCCCCTGGAGGACGCGCAAATGGAAATCACCGAGTTCCTGTCTGCCGCCGCGGCCGACAAGGCCAATGCGGGAAAACTGTTGTTTGCAGGCCTGTTCGATACGCTCAACGGGCAGCGAGCCTCGGTCATGAACGGGCTGGAGCGCGTGATGCGCAAGCAGCGCGAGGCCGCGGAAAAGATCCGCGACGATACGATCAAGCTGCAAAAGTTGCAGGACGCCACCCCGCCGGACCAGGCCAAGGTCGATGAACTCGGCAACCAGCTGGTCTGGGAGACGCGGATCTTCGAGGACCGCGGGCGTGTGGTGAAATTCGTCTGCGAGGTGCCGACCACCATCGATCAGCGCCTGTTCGCGCTGGGCCGCACCATCCAGCAGGAACTGGATTGAGGTCCGCGACCGATCGTCCCCGGGCGATCATCGGGGTGCCGGCGCCGGGTTTATCCGGAACAAACTGCGCTGCCCGCTCGTTGACTCGAACTATATCTGAAGTTGGGAGACCTCGATGAGAGCAGCCAAGATCGTCATGACCAGCCTCGCTGCTGCGAGCCTGATCACCTCAGCGGCTTTGGCCCAGCAACCCATGACCGGAATAGTCACCAAGATTGACCGATTGAGTGGAACCATTTCGCTCCAACAGACGCAAAGCGGAACGGTGGGCGCGGCCGGCGGCGCGATCCAGGAATACAAGGTGCCCAAGGGACAGTCGCTGGAGGACTTCCACGCCGGCGACAAGGTGACGTTCACCACCACAGACAGCGATGGCGGCAGGACCATCAACAAGCTCGACAAGCAGAAATAACCGGCACGACGCGTGAGGACGGGCTCAATGCTCGCCCTCGCGCGGCTCTGGCTCCACATCTGCCAGCGGCAGATTGGCACGCCCCCAGCCGTCGGTTCCCTCCGGATACCACGCCACGTTGCGGTAGCCGTAGGCGAGCGTGCGCTTGGCTGCGTTCCACGACATCCAGCAATTCTCCTGGCAATAGATCACGAGCAATCTTGCCTTGTCGTCGCCGGTGGCGCGGGCCAGCCCGCGTCGCAGATAATCCTCCGTCGATGCGGCGAGCTTGCCGTAGCCGGTGTCGGGCAGCCAGATGCTGCCGGGAATAGCGGAATGGGGCCGTTCGCGCCACACCGTGCCGGCGGGCAGATTTGGCTTCGGCGCGCGCGGCAACACGTCGACGAAGGCGCCGGACTTGTCGCGCCAGATCGCTTCCGCTTCCGCCGTCGTCAGCACGCGTGCGCCGGCAAGTGTTGCCGGTACCAGCGCGCGATAATCCTCGGTACGATAGCCCTCGGGCTCTGCGGGCTGGTCCTGCGCGCGGACAGGCGAAGCGGCGACGACCATCACCGCAAGCATGGCCGCGAGCCTGATCATGGCGATTTGGTCGCGGTCTCCGGCCCGATCGGACGGTCGTTCTCGTCGAGCAGCGGAACGCCGAAGTCGAGCAGGATCTTGTTGATCTCCGGCTGGTTCTCCTGGATCAGGCGATTGAGCTGCCGCTTCCAGTTCTGGTCGGACCCACGCACGCCCATGCCGATCCGATAGACCAGCTTCGGACCGCTGGTCTCCTTGACCAGCGGCGTGATGTGCAGCGGCGGGTTCGCCTTCTTGGCATAAAAGCCCGCCATCGGCCCCCACAGGATGCCGGCATCGATCTCGCCCTTGGCGAGATCGTTCATCATCGCCTCGGCCGAGGAATCGTAGCGCGTATCGATCATCAGCGGATAAGGCTTCGCATTGCTCATCAGACCGTTGATGGCCATGTTGGTCGCCGGCGGCGTTCCCGCGACGATGCCGATATGCTTGCCCTTCAGCCGCTCATCCTCGAGCGTCGTGACCTCGTCGAGCCCACTGCCCGGCTTGGCGACGATCGCATAGGCCGTGCGGTAATAGGGATTGGTGCCCTGCGCGAGGTCATCGCCCTGCGGAAATCCCATGATCACGTCGCAGCGGTGCGAACCGAGCGTCATTCGCACGAAGCCGGTCGCCTGCGGAAAGAACATGTAGTCGAGCTTCTTTTGCAGCTTCCCGGCCAGCAGCTCGCCGATCTTGTTCTCAAAGCCCTCGCCCTTGTCGTTGGAGAACGGCAGGTTGCGCGGATCGGCGCAGATACGGAGCACCCTGGGATCGACCAACTCGATGGAGAGTTCGCCCTGCTCGTTGACCTGCGCGCGCGCGATGTCGCGGCCGGCGAGACAGACGATGAAGCCGGCAAGCGCGAGCAGGACAGGACGACGTCCGACAACTCTCATTACGTGGTCTCCTCTTGTTCGGACATGTCGCCAATATCCAGCAATTGCCCAGTGCACCACGACGTGCAACAGGGATGATAATGATCGCGACGGCGCCGCGCTGCTTGTTGCAGCGCAAACTTGAGCGCGGCGACATCGATCGCGCGTTCCGGAAAAACTGAGGCGGAAACATGGCTCATGGCGGTTCGGTGCTTGCGCTGCTCCTGATGCTTTGGGCGCCGACCATAGCGCGGGCGCAAGAGGCGGAATTGCCTGTGAGCGAAGTCGCTCCCGGAATCTTCGTTCACATCGGGGTCACCGCATTGATGACCAGCGAGAACGAAGGTGCCATCGCCAATGTGGGATTCGTGGTCGGCGACAGCGCCATTGCCGTCATCGACACCGGCGGCAGCGTCCGCGAAGGACGGCAATTGCTCGCCGCGATCCGCAGCCACAGCAACAAGCCGATCCGCTACGTGATCAACACCCACGCCCATCCGGACCACAGCTTCGGCAACGCGGCGTTCGTCGGCGACAGGACCGGCTTCGTCGGCCACAAGGCCATGCCCCGCGCGCTGGCTGCGCGTGGGCAATTCTATCTCGACGGGTTTCGCCGGACCATGGGCGATGCGCTGATCGACGAAGTCCGGATCATTCCCCCGACCGTGCTGGTCGACGACACGCTGAAGCTCGACCTCGGCGGACGGACCCTCACCCTGAAGGCATGGCCACCCGCCCATAGCGACAACGACCTCACGGTCTTCGATGAGCGCACCAAGACCCTGTTTGCAGGCGATATGGTGTTTCTCGAGCATATTCCTGTGGTCGACGGCAGCCTCAAGGGTTGGTTGCGCGCGCTGGACGACATCGCGGCGATCCCCGCCGCACGCGTGGTTCCCGGTCACGGACCCATGAGCGCGTGGCCCGCAGCGCTTGCCGACGAACGGCGTTATCTTGAGACGCTGGCCGCAGACATTCGTGCGCTGATCGCAAGCGGCAAGCCGATCACGGCCGCGGCGGATCATGCCGCGGACGGCGAGCGACCGCGCTGGCAATTGTTCGACGATTACAACGCCCGCAACGCAACTGCAGCATTCTCGGAAATTGAATGGGAGTAGCTGTTGGTCCTATAATGACGCCGCTCGCATAGGATTTCGCGAAATGACCGGACATCGCGCCCGCCTGCTTTGCGTTGCCAGCCTCCTCACGATCGCGGTGGGCACACGGCTGCGCCCGCGGCCGAGACCTATGATCCCTGGCCGGGCCTCGTCCAGGACATCTTCAGCAACCGTCCGATGAATGACGGCAACGACGTCATCGGCATCGAGATGCCGACGCGCGCGGAAGACGCCGCGATCGTTCCGGTGACGCTGCGCAGCAAGCTACAGCCCACCGACAGCCGCCGCGTCGTCGCGATCACGCTCGTCATCGATGAGAATCCCGCGCCGATGGCAGCGAAGTTCACGCTGGGGCCGAACGCCAACGTCACCGAGATATCGACCCGCGTCCGCGTCAACAATTACACCAACGTCCACGCCGTCGCGGAGCTCAGCGACGGCAGGCTCTATGTGAGCAAGGTCTACGTCAAGGCATCAGGCGGCTGCTCGGCGCCGGCCGGCAAGAACGTCGAGGAAGCAAAGAACCGGCTCGGCCAGATGCGCTACCGGCAATTCGCAACGTCCGAACAGGGGCCGGCGACGAGCACGCGGGAAGCCCAGATCATGATCGGGCATCCGAACAATTCAGGCCTGCAGATGGACCAGGTCACGCAGCTGTATATCCCGGCCTTCTTCGTCAACGAGCTGCACATCTGGCAGGACGACAGTCCGGTGCTCGCGATGGAGGGTGGAATCTCGATTTCCGAGGACCCCAATATCCGCTTCACCTACGTCTCGAATGGCGCCGAGCACTTCCGTGCCGAAGCCAAGGACACCGACGGGCACATCTTCGAGCACGAATGGAAGGTCGAGAATCCCGGGACCTAGAATTAGCGGCCCTGACGCGTTCTCACGATCAAACGCTAAAAGCACCTGACTTCGGCTTCGGCCTGGGCGCGCCTGAGGTCGTTGAGCGCGTTCGCTGCCTGCTCGGACGAGCGGAACTGGCCGCCCAGATTGCCGCGCACCTGCGCCATGCTCAGCACGGTCTCGGCGGTGACGTAGCGATCATAGGGGATGATCGAGGCGACCACGTCGATCGAGCACGAACATTGCTCGATCGACTGCCTGGATTCGCCATTGGCCTTCATGCAGCCGAACACATATTCCGCCCGCGCCGAGGTCGGATAGTCATTGATCTCCTGGGCCCGCACGGTGACGGCCGTCCCGGCGAGCGCCAGGATGGCGACAATCGGTCGTAGCATGCCAGCTCCTGCCATGGTCCTGCTTCCTCTTCTCTTTCCGCAAGCTATGCTATGGATGTTGATCAGAAAAGAAACATTCGGGGAAGTGGCTCAACAAACGATGATCATCTCTGTACGCACGGTGTTGGCTGCGGCAGTTCTGGCGGTCATGCAGTTCGGCACCTCGTGCTCCGCGGAGACCATCCGCGTTGCAGCGCAGAAGACCGGAACGCTGGCCTGGGAACTGGCCGTCATTCGCTCCCACGGTCTCGACAAGAAGGCCAATCTGTCGATCGACGTCGTCGAGCTCGCCAGCCCCGAGGCCGGCAAGATCGCGCTGCGCTCCGGCACGGCCGACGTGATGGTGTCCGACTGGCCCTGGGTGTCGCGCGAACGTTCGCTCGGCGCCAAGCTGCAATTCTATCCCTATTCGAGCGCGCTGGGCGCCGTGATGGTGTCGGACTCCTCCGCGGTCAAGACGCTCGCGGACCTCAAGGGACGCAAGCTTGCGATTGCCGGCGGCGCGATCGACAAGAACTGGCTGTTGCTGCAGGCCGCATTGAAGCAGGACGGCGTCGACCTGAAGTCGCAGTCGACCATCGTCTACGGCGCGCCGCCGCTGCTGGCCGCCAAGACGCTCGACGGCGAGATGGACGCGATGCTCAACTACTGGAATTTCTGCGCCGCGCTTGAAGCCAAGGGCTTCCGCCGTCTCGCCGGCATGGAAGACGTCCTGAAAAAGCTCGGCAGCAAGGGCCGCATCGCGATGATCGGCTACGTGTTCGACGAAGGCTGGGCCAATTCCAACAAGGATCTGGTGGCCCGTTTCATCGCCGTGACGCGTGCCGCAAAGGATATCCTTGCGACCTCAGATGCCGAATGGGACGCGATCGCGCCGCTCACCGGCGCGCAGGATGCCGCAACGCTGCATGCCTATCGCGATCGCTACCGCGAAGGCATCCCTCGCCGTCCGATCGCTGACGAAGAAGCGGATGCCCGCGTGCTCTACCGGGTGCTGGTGCAACTCGGCGGCCGCGATCTGGTCGGGACGGCGACCGAGCTCGATCCCGGCACCTTCTATCAAGCGATCCCGGGAGACTAGCGGTGCTGCGTCTCCTGTCCTTCGCGCTGTTCATCGCGACCTGGTGGATAGCCTCGCTCATGATCGGCGATGCGAAGCTGCCGGCGCCGCCGGCGGTGCTTGCGGTGCTCGCCACCGAAGCCCGGTCAGGCGCGCTGTTCGTCAATCTCGGCGCAACGCTGGCCCGCGTCGCGCTGGCCTTCACCCTTGCGATGGCCCTCGGCTCGGCGATCGGCTACCTGATGGGTCGCGTGTCGCTCGCCAATCGCCTCGGCGATCCCTGGCTGATCCTGCTGCTCAACCTGCCGGCGCTGGTCGTCATCGTGCTTGCCTACATTTGGGCCGGACTGACCGAGGTTGCGGCCATCACGGCGATCGCCATCAACAAGCTGCCGACCGCCGTGGTCACGCTGCGCGAGGGCGCTCGCGCGCTCGACCCGGCGCTCGACGAGATGGCGACGGCATTCGCCATTCCACGCGGCCGCGCGTTCAGGCATGTGATCTTGCCGCAGCTCGCGCCCTACATTGCAGCCGCTGCGCGCTCCGGGCTCTCGCTGGTCTGGAAGATCGTACTGGTCGCCGAATATCTGGGCCGCCCGAACGGCGTCGGGTTCGAGATCGGCGTCGCTTTCCAGCTGTTCGACATCCCCCTGCTGCTCGCCTACTCGTTGAGCTTTGCAGGCGTCGTGCTCGTCATCGAGACCTTGCTGGTGCAGCCGTTTGAAACCAGGCTAACGCGGTGGCGGCTCCGTGCAGCTTGAGGTCAATATCACAGGCAAGAGTTTCGAGAGCGCGGCCGGGAAGCGGCACGACGTGCTCGACAACGTCACCTTCAGCTTGAACGCCGGCGAGGTTGGCGTGCTGTTCGGCCCGTCCGGCTGCGGCAAGAGCACCCTGCTGCGGATACTCGCCGGACTCGATAGCAACTACGAAGGTCGTGTCACACGCTCGCCCGGCATGCGCCTTGGCATGGTGTTCCAGGAGCCGCGGCTGTTGCCCTGGCGCACCGTCGAGGAGAACGTCCGGCTGGCCGCACCTGATGTCGACGAGCGCACGCTGTCCGCGCTGTTCGAGGTGCTCGAACTGAGCGCGCACCGCAACCATTTTCCCGGTGAGTTGTCGCTCGGCCTCGCCCGCCGCGTCGCGCTTGCCCGGGCCTTTGCCATCGAGCCGGATTTCCTGATCCTCGACGAGCCGCTGGCCTCGCTCGACAATGCGCTCGCCGGACGGCTGCGCGATCAGGTCGCCACCCTGGTGGCCAGCCGGAAGATGATGACGCTCCTGGTCACCCACGATCTCGACGACGCGGTCCGCCTCGGCGACCGCCTGTTCTTCCTGTCGGCGTGCCCGGCCCGAATCCTTCACGTCGAAACCATCGCGGCGCCACGTGCGGTGCGCAGCGAGCCCGAGATCGGCGAAATCAAGCGGCAGCTCGCACAGTTGGACCTTGCAAATATGTGAGACGCCGTCATCCTTGGACGAAAGCGGTAGGGAGAGGCTGAATGTCGCGTGGGTTGATTGTCGTTGGCGTTGCGTTGCTCGTGCTGCCGGCAACGGTGCTCGCCCAAGGCAAGGGCAAGGGCATTCGGCTGTGGAATCTGACCAGCGCGACGATCTCGAGCTTCGAGCTGTCGCCCGCCGGCAAGAATGAATGGGGTCCCAACCAGACGCTCAACGACAAGGACAAGGAAGTCGACCACGACGAGCGCCTGCGCATCACCGGCGTCGAGCCCGGCCACTACGACGCCAAGGTCGGCTACAGCGGAGGCAAGCAGTGTGTCGCCCGCGACATCGAGATCAAGGCCGACGCCGTGTTCTCGGTCTCCGACAAGGATCTGAAGGACTGCAACAAATAGAGCGCTAGCCCGCGGACGGTTTGCCGTCGGTGCCGGCGTGGTCATTGCTGTGCGGATATTCGCAACGCCAACGGACCGCGGTCCATTTCGGATGTTCGCCGACCCATTGCGCGATGTAAGGCGGCGCGGCCATGGCGCATTGCTGCAGCGAACCATTCCAGTTGAACACTAGATGCTGCTCCTCGCAGGTGGCGGGTGACAGCACGGCACATACAGTGACGATCAGATCAATCGGGTTCATGCGCGATCCCTAAGCGTGCTCATGAAATAGATACCACGACGAAATACGTAATCAGCCAAATCAGTGTTTCACAGCCCCGTGAAAGGACGGGAACCTGAAGGAACGAAAATTCGTGGTCGTTACGAGCTCCAGCTCCATTTCCTGAAAGAGCGTGTGTAGCGGCCGCCATGCCTGGCGGAGCGCCCGGTGGTCCGACTCCGGAATTCACCCGCACCGACCTCGGCGTGGGCACTGGGCGGCAGCGATCGCCGCGGACACCACGACCCCCGAACGCGCTCGCTTGATTTAGACATTCGTGGTCGCCGGGCCACCGCCTTGACCGTCACGGCAAGACAAACCGATGCAGCCCGCCAATCGCGCAGGCGGTGTCACTCTCAAGGTCTTTTTGGAGAGGATGCGAGGGAAGCTATGCGAGCGGCAGCATCGCGGCCGCGGAAGACACCTGCCCGGCTCGATGCAGCAAGCTGCACGAACCGGGCAGGCTGTCTCACGTTACTTATCTTGGATTACTTGCGCGCTGCGCAGGCGTACATGTTGATTTCCATGCCCACCGGCACTTCGACGATCTTCGGTGTTTTCCAGGCCATTTCCTTCTCCCAAGTATAAGTTGGCGCAAGCCTCGCGCCGCGCGGCAAGCTAGGACTGGCTTTTCCAGGGCGCAAGCAGGGCCGGTAAGGACCCGACTTCGCTGCTGGACATGCCGAAACGGACGACGGCTCGCTGACGTCTGCCCGGCTTTGAAACGGCTGGGAAATTCCGACACTGTTCTGTCAGGCATTTTCCGGCCGCCGGGCAGCGACGCGCGGATAAGCAGACCCGATTGCGCCGGTCGAGTCTTGCCCAAGAGCGAAATCGCAACTTTTTTTGTTATGCGCGGAATCCGGCGTCTGTCTCCGGAATCGCCCGGCAAAATTCGCCGCCACGCGCCTACTTGAGCAGGCGCAGCAGTGCCCGGCCGGCGCGCGACTTCAACTCTTTCGCATCCAGCGTTCCGTCATTGTCGGGATCGGCGGCCCTGAAGCGCTGCTCGACCACCGCAAGGTACTCGTCGAGCGTCAGGGTGCCGTCATGATCGGGATCCGCGGCGGCGAGTTCTTTCGCGGTGAGCCGTCCGCGCAATTCGCGCAGGTCGAGCGTGCCGTCGTGATCAGGATCGAGCTTCGCGAACATATCGGCGGCGGCCTTCTTGGCTTCGGCAAGATCGACGGTACCGTCATTGTCGGGATCGAGCGGCTTGAGCGCGTTGCGACCGCTGGATGCCGCCAAGACGGGACCTGACAGGACGGCCATGGCCAAAGTCAGAGCAAGTGAACGGCGCGAAATCATCATTGGTCTCCCTTGAGTGCCGCTCCGCCGGGGTTGCGGAGCGCGCCCTGCGATCGATGCCCATCATAGCAGTCAGGCGACCCTTCCTGCAGCTGGTCTGAGCGGCGATAGCCTGTCGGGTTTCGGGTGGTAACGGACGACCCCACGGATCATCTGTGGCGTTCTGCCGATTGCATTGCACCGGAACGCACGAGGTGACCCATGAACGATGTTTGCAGGACCACGTTGGGCTGCCTCGTTGCGCTCGGCCTGATCGCGCCCGTGTCCGCACAGAACAGCCCCCTCGGCGCCTCGGCGGGGGCGATTCAGCAGCGCACGCTCACCGGGAAGGAGCGGCTCGGACGCAAATGGAGCGACGAGCAGCGCATCGACAATTGCAATGTGCCGCCGGACAAGCGGGGCACCAAGCCACGTCCGAGTGCCTGTCCGCATGCGCCCTCGAGCTGATCGAACCGTTCGCGCTGCGAGATAACGGCGAGCGGCGCTGGCGTTGCGTATTCCACGAGACGGTAAGCTACGGACGCATCAGCGAAAACCTGACCCGCCCAACAGGGCTTGTGCGGTTGGCTGGGGTTCGTTCACGTTTTCGTATTGACCCGTTTTGGTTTCAGGCCGATGGTTCCGTCTGCAACGTCAGGAATAGGCGTGCAGAAAAGGTTCATTGGGAGGATAGGATGAGACGCATTGCGCTGGCCGCAAGCCTCGTGATTCTTGCATCATACGGTGCAAGCGCCCAGACCACCGATCAGTTGGTCAAGGGTGCGACCGACACATCGAACGTTCTCAATTACGGAATGGGTTACAATCTTCAGCGTTTCTCGACGCTGAACCAGATCAACAAGGACACCATCAAGAATCTGGTGCCGGTCTGGAATTACAGCCTCAACGACGACCGCAGCGAGGAATCTCAGCCGCTCGTCTACCAGGGCGTCCTTTACGTCACTACGCACAACGCCACGATTGCGGTCGACGCCAAGACCGGCAAGCAGATCTGGAAGACCAAGGTCGAATATCCCGCCGAGACGCCGCGTATCGTCTGCTGCGGCATCATCAACCGTGGCGCGGCGATCTATGACGGCAAGCTGTTCCGCACCACGCTCGACGCCAATGTGATCGCACTCGATGCCAAGACCGGCAAGGAGCTGTGGCGCCAGAAGGCTGCTGACATCAAGGAAGGCTACTCGATGACGGTGGCGCCGCTGGTCGCCGACGGCGTCGTGATCACCGGCATCTCGGGCGCCGAATTCGGCACCCGCGGCTTCATCGACGGCTGGGATCCCGCCACCGGCAAGAAGCTCTGGCGGACCTATTCGATCCCGACTCCGGACGAGCCCGGTGGCGACACCTGGAAGGGCGATACTTGGAAACTGGGCGGCGGATCGACCTGGATCACCGGCTCCTATGATGCCGAACTGAACACGGTCTATTGGGGCATCGGCAATCCCGGACCGTTCAACTCGGCGGTGCGTCCCGGCGACAACCTCTACACCTGCTCGGTGCTCGCGCTCGATCCGAAGACCGGCAAGATCAAGTGGCACTACCAGTTCTCGCCGAACAATCCGTTCGACTATGACTCGGTGGCCGAGATGGTGCTCGCCGACATGAATGTCGAGGGCAAGCCGACCAAGGTGCTGATGGACGCCAACCGCAACGGCTTCTTCTACGTGCTCGATCGCACCAACGGGAAGCTGCTCGCGGCCAATCCCTATGTGAACGTCAACTGGGCTACCGGAGTAGACCTGAAGACCGGCCGCCCGATCGAGACCGATGTCGTCAAGGATGCACGTGACGGCAAGAAGGTCACGGTCTACCCGTCGATCCTCGGCGGCAAGAACTGGGAGCCGATGTCGTTCAATCCGCAGACCGGCCTCGCCTACGCCAACACGCTCGCCTTCGGCGGCAAGTACAAGTCCGAACCGGTGACGTTCAAGCAGGGCGAATGGTATCTCGGCATGGACCTCACCGATCCCTGGGAATGGGGCACCGGACCGCGCGGCCATCTCAAGGCAATCGATCCGATGACCGGCAAGGCGAAGTGGGAAGCGCCGAGCGACATTCCGCGCTTCTCCGGCGTGCTCTCGACCGCCGGCGGCGTGGTGTTCTCCGGTCAGCTGACCGGCGAATTCGAGGCGTTCGACGCCGACACCGGCAAGAAGCTCTGGCAGTTCCAGACCGGCTCGGGCATCGAGGGACAACCCGTCACCTGGCAGCAGGACGGCGTGCAGTATGTCGCCGTCACCTCGGGGTACGGCGGCGTCTATTCGCTGTTCTCCGGCGACGAGCGGCTTGCCAAGGTGCCACCCGGCGGCTCGCTGTGGGTTTTCGCGGTCAAGAATTGAGCGCGGAGCACACGTGACTGAAAGAGTAACCCTGTTGACGGCGGCGATCTTCGCCGCCGTCGCGGCGGCCTTGATCATGCTGATCCCGGCTGCCGCACAGCAATCCAGTGCACTCGACCTTCCGGGTCAGACCGACCAGGGCAAGGTCACCTACGCCAAGAACTGCTCGCATTGCCATGGGCCCAACATGGTCAACTCCGGCACCATCACGCCGGACTTGCGCGCATTTCCCGACGACAAGACGCGCTTCGTGACCACCGTGAAGCAAGGCAAGAACGGCAAGATGCCGCCCTGGACCGACATCCTGAGCGAGCAGGAGATCGCCGACGTCTGGGCGTTCGTGTCGAGCCGGAGGACCCCATGAGGGCCCGGCTGGCGGCCGCGGCGACAGCCTTGCTTCTCGCCATGTCGACGGCAGCGCATGCCGCCGACGAGCCGCTCAAGGTATGCCTCGACGAGGATCTTCCGCCGCTGTCGGCCCATCATCGCGGCAAGCCGGACGCCGGCTTCGACGTAGCGCTCGCGCAGACCATCGCCGAACGGCTCGGGCGGCCGCTCAAGATCCAGTGGTTCGAGAGCAAGCTCGACGAAGATTCGAGCCCGGCGCTCGAAGCCAATGCGTTGCTGTCGGACGGGCGCTGCTCGCTGGTCGGCGGCTACGCGTTCACCATAGACTCGCTGAAGGTACCCGGCGTCCCGACGGCAAAGCTGCCGGACTTCGACGGCGCCACCCGCGACGATCGCCGCCGGCGGATCCCGATCGGCGTCCTGGTGCCAAGCCAGCCCTACATCTATTCGCCGATGACCGTCGTGCTCGGTCCCAAAGCCAAAGACAAAAAGATCACCGATATCGGCGATCTCTCCGGCCTTCGCCTAACGATCGAAAGCGGCACGTTGGGCGATGCCATTCTGATGACCTTCGACAAGGGCAAGCTGATCGAAGACATCACCCACCTCGTGCCCGGCCGCAGCGACCTGCTGGGAGAGCTCGAGCACGGCGAATTCGACGCAACGCTGCTCGACCTCCGCCGCTTCGACGCCTACCGCGCCAGCCATCCGGATACCAGGATCACCGCTTCGGGCTATTATTATCCGATCGGCGCCAATCGCGGTTACGTTGCGCTCGAAACCGACAAGGCGCTGCTGGAGGCTGTCAACAAGGTGCTGTCCGATCTGCAAGCCAAGGGCACCATCGCCGAGCTCGGCAAGGCGGCTGGCCTCACCTGGCTCGCCCCGCGCGAGCCGATCGTCCTCGGTGATGTCTGGCTGAAGATCCTGAACCGCTGAGCCGCTCGCCGCGGCCCGGCTATTTCAGGTAATTGGCCAGGTTCATGCATTGGATCTTGGCGATCGCCGAATAGGACGCCGTCAGCTGCGCCTGATAGGTCGAAAGCTGCGCCGGCACCGCGGCGACGTCGACGCTGGTGAGGTTGGTCGACAGGGTCTTCGCGAAATTCTGGTAGTCGCTCTGGTTGGTGCTGGCGGTCTCGATCTGCGACGCCGCAGTCGAGAGCTTCGCCTGCACCGTGGACGTTGCATCCAGCGCAGTGCTGGCGACGTCGAGCGCCTGCGAAATATCGCTCGACGTCAACGTCGTGCTGTTGCCGACGTATTTCAAAAGCCGCATCACCTGCTCGAAGGCCGGATTGTCAGCCGTGACGCCGTAGGAGATCGACTGGCTGTCGGACACGCGCACAGATGCGATCTCGCTGTCACCCTTGTAGTAGCTGGTGTCTGTCGTCGTCAGCGAACCGGTGCCGGTCCCATACGTCGACAGATCCGCCGGGGCGGTGTCGGTGCGGGCACCGCTGAAGAGATATTCGCCTGTCGCGATGATGACTGAGAAGCAGAACGACCGCTTGCTGCCATCAGACGTCACCGCCGCCACATACTCGATCTTGGCCGCGCCGGCCTGTGCGAAGATCGGCGGCGTATCGCCGACGAAACCAAAATCGACGCTGCCGACATTGATCGCCTCAAGTAGCGGCGGGCCGAACTGGAAGTCGATCCACTTCACCTCGATGCCGAGCGGCTTGAACGCGTCCTCGACGGTATGACGTTGGCGGACGGCCGGAAACAGGCCGCCCTTCTGCGTGCCGATGCGGATCTCGGCCGGCTTGTCCTCGGCCCTCGCCGGAGCGACGGCAAATGCCGACAGCGCCAGTGCGGCTGCAAGAATGGTACGTCTGGTCGTCATGACAGTCCTTTCAAAGGTTGCCGTTCAGATGTTGCGTGAATTCGATGATGGCTGACCGCGCGTCTGGCGGCGCTGCAAGTGCGCCCTCACCGCGCGCTCCGCGGCGCGTGCGGAGCCGAAATAGCCGCCGTCGAGGCCGTCAAAGGCGCGGTCCGAGGAGAAGAAGCAGAAGCCGCTGGCATCGCTGACAACGATGCCCGCGGTGCGATCCGATACTTCGATGACGTAAGCTTGAGACGTTTGGGCTTTGGAGACTTGTGCTTGGGACATGCGTGCTCGATCGCCGAACGACGGCGCTCCTGTCTGATTGTCGGGTGCTTTGATTTTCTAAGCGATCAACAACAGACGCCGGCCGCCGCCGAGACGCAGCGATGCTGCATGCGGATTCGCATGTCACACATCAGGCTGCGGTGGGGATGTCTCATTGCGGTGACCTTGAACAACGCGGATATCGCGTATCAATATCCGGCCGAACCGCGTCGCGGTCAATGAAATGACTGACCAAAGATGATGGCCCGGCGCGATGCCTTGTTCGCGACGGGCGGAAAAAGCAGCACAGTTTTGGGGACGGCGGGTGCGAACCGCCGAATTTGCGGATATTGGCCGGGCAGTGCGTGCTGCTGCCCGGCCATGATCGCTCAGGGCAGGATCGGCGGGTGATAGGTGAAGGTCGCCATCAGGATCGCCGCCAGCAGCATCACGATCGGGAAGTGGATGAAGAACTGCACCGACGTGTAGCCGATCAGGTCCTTCGACTTCAGGCCGAGAATGCCGAGCAGCGGCAGCATCCAGAACGGGTTGATGAAGTTCGGCAGCGTCTCGGCGATGTTGTAGACCATCACCGTCCAGCCGAGATGCGCGCCGATATCGTTGGCCGCCTTCATGATGTAGGGCGCCTCGATGATCCACTTGCCGCCGGCCGACGGCACGAAGAAACCAAGCAGCGCCGAATAGATTCCGACCAGGAACGAGAACACGGTCGAATTGCTGGAAGCGCCGACGAACCAGTGCGCGATCGTGTCCGACAGTGTGGTGCCGCTGCTGTTCGGCACCTTGGTCAGGATCTGCGCGACGCCGGCATAGAACGGAAACTGCAACAGCACGCCGGAGACACTCGGCATCGCCTTCGAGAACGACTCGACCAGGCTGCGCGGCCGCCAGTGCAGCACGATGCCGAGAATCAGGAAGACGAAGTTGTAGGTGTTGAGCCCCGACAGCGTGATCAGCGGATTACCCGACTGGAACGTCTGCCATAGCCAGCCGGCGGCGAGGACTGCGATCAGGATCGTCAGCACCGGGCTGAACTCCAGCCAGTCGCCCGGACGGGCTGGTTTCCTGACCTCGATGCGGTCATCGTCGAGCGTAACGCCGAGGTCTTCCGCGGTCTTGGCCTGCTCAGGCGCAGGCGTGGTGAAATAGCAGATCGCGGCTGAGACGACGGTCACCATCGCGACCGTGACCATGTTCTGCCAGGTCAGGATGGTTTCCGAGAAACCGATCACGCCGGTGATCGGCAGAAGCGATGCCGGAATGCTCCCGGCATTGGCCTGGAGCTGCGCGGCTGACGACGTGATGCCGAGGGTGAAGCCGCAGCCGAGCCCGAGATAGCCGGCCGCGCCGGCTGCCCGATAGTCGAGCCGGATGTCGGTGCGCCGCGCGATCTTCCGCACCAGGAGGCCGGAGAAGATCAGGCTGAGGCCCCAGTTCAGCAGCGAGAGAACGATGCTGAGCACGCCGACGAAGACCACGGCACCACGCCCGGTCCTCGGCACGCTTGCGAGCCGCGCCAGTACGGCCGCCACCGGCGGTGACATCGCCACGACGTATCCGCCGACCGCGACCAGCGCCATCTGCATCGTGAAGGGAATCAGATTCCAGAAGCCATCGCCGAACGCGCGGCTGACGGCGAGCGGCGAACCGCCGTGCAGGATCCCACCCGCGGCAACCGCAATTACCGCGATCAGGACGAAGACGTACGCATCCGGAAACCGGCGTTCCGCAAACGCCACCAGCGCCTGCGAAAAGCGCGCGATGATATTGTCCGCGACAGGTTTTCGCAGGCTCACTGTTTGGTCATGCGTTGCATTCGTCATCAATCTGATCCCCTTCCGGTGATGCGGTTCGTCTTCAATCTTGATTGGTCATTCAAAGCGCGAGGGTGAGATCGGTGAGCGGCACGGCCTGGCAGGTGAGGCATTGCCCCTCGCTGCCATCGACAGGCCCGAGATGGGTGAACTCCCCAGCGACCACCTCGACTGCGCAGCTCTCGCATTGCCCGACGCGGCAACCGCTCGGCAGCGCGATACCCGCCGCAGCCGCCGCGTCGAGCAGCGTCCCCTGCTCCGGTCCCCAGGAAAAGCTCTGCTTGCTGCTCGTAAGCCGGATGGTTCGCGGCGCGAGATTGTCCGGCACCGATGGCGGCGACACGAAGCTTTCAGCAAAGATGTCGAAGCGCGGCACGCCGAGCGCCGTCACGGCCTCGATCTGCTCCGCAACGAAATCCGGTGAGCCGCAGATGTAGACGAGCGGCCGGCGCGCCACGAGCGGCTTGACCTGTTCGAGATCGAGTCGCCCCTTGCGCAGCGAAAACGAGGCGGCCGCGCCCTGCGCGAGCGGCGTGGAGTAGAACGTCATGCGTTTCAGCCCCGGCGTGCTGGCTTCCAGTTCCGCAAGCCGCTGCGCAAATGGATGCTCGCGGCTGCTGCGGCAGCCATGGAGCAGCAGGATCTCCGGCGCACGTTCTTCCGGTGCTAGATGTTGAAGCGTTTCGAGATGACTGATGAACGGCGTGATGCCGATGCCGGCCGCGAGGAAGACCAGCGGCCGCGGTCCCTTCAATGGCGGCGTGAAGATGCCGCCCGGCGGCTCCAGCAGAACCTCGTCTCCGGCCGCAAGACCATGAAGACGGTCCGGCATGAAGAACGCCGCGTCGCCGCTCCGCACCTCATTGAAGAACCGCCCCTTCACCGCAATCGACAGCGCGTCGGGCAGATCGCACGATCCGGTCAGAGAATAGGCCCGCGCTTCCGCTGTGCCGGGCAGCGCGATCATCACATGCTGGCCCGGCAGGAAGTCGGGCAGCGGGCCGCCGTCAAGCGGCCGCAGGCTGAAGGCGATGACGTTATCGGCCTCGGCGCGGCGCGCGGCAACCGTGAAACGGCGCTGGCCGCTCCAGACGCCGCGGCTTGCCACGGCATCGCGCCTGATCTCGCAGACGATCGCGCGCAGCGGGACGGAGCCGCTGACCGGATCGCGCGCATCGTCGTGCAACACCGCGTTGATGTTGCGGGTGCGGACTCCTGACGCCGCGGAACGATCGCGACCAAGCGGCGGGCAATCCTCCCACCAGCCGAATTCGGCGACGACGACACGATCGTCGAGCGCCGCGTTGAGCCGCACCTTCAGACGCACGACACCGCCTTGCGTCTCCACCACGGCCCAGTCGCCTTCAACAAGCCCGCGCCGCGCGGCGAGTTGCGGGCTGATCTCGACTGCCGGGTCCGGCGACTTGCGCCGCAATGAGGCAATGTGCCGATGCGAGGAGTGAACGTACCATCCGCTTTTGGCGGTGGAGAGCACCAGCGGAAAGCGTTCGTCCGCCGTTGTCGTGAGCGGGCTGCCGACCGGTTCGACATGATCGGGCAACGGGTCATGCCCATGCCCCAGCATCAGCTCCGAATAAATCTCGACCCGGCGCGTCGGCGTCGCAAAGCCCGCTGCCGTGCCGTCCTCGCGCGTGATGGCGTATTTTTCGTCACGGAACGCCTGCGGAAAACGGCGGCCTTCGGGATGCGCGCGCAGATCGTCGACAGCGATGCCGAGCGGCGCGAGTTGATAATTCCAGCCGGCCCTGATGTCGCCGCCGAAGAACAAGTCGCCCATGCCGAGCTTGAGCGCGAGCGCAGCGGCGATCTCGTAGTCTGCCTTCACTTCACCGATCGGATCGACCATACGCGGGCGAAACTGCACGGTCTCGACGGCCTCCTGCGTGATCTCGAACCCGATCTTGAGCGCATCGCGCTCCCACGGCGTGCTGGCCGGCAGAACGAAATCGGCGCTCTCCGCGGTCGGATTCATGAACATGTCGATATGAACCTGGAATTCCAGCGCATTCAGCGCGGCCTTGTTGCGCTCGGAATGGCCCTGCGAGACGACGAAGTTGGTGCCGAAGGCGACCAGCGCACGCACGCGGTAAGGCTCGCCCTCGAGCACAGCCCGGCTGAAATCGCGCGCCGTGATCCAGCCCTTCGCCGGCGGACCGAGCGGCAGTTCGGCAATGCCCAGCGCCTTGGCCTGCTGCTCCGGCGGCAGGATGTTGTAGTCGTTGAGGGCACGCGTCGGCGGCGGCACCGGCCAACGGTTGCCGCCGGGCCGATCGCAGGCGCCGGTCAGCGCGTAGAGTGTCGCGATCGTACGCTCGATAGCGGTTGCGTTGGTGTGCTGGCCGACGCCGGTCCAGGAATGATAGGCAAGCCGCGGCCGGGCCGCGAGCAGCGCGTTGAACGCGTCAATGTCCTCGATGGGCAGCCAGGTTAGCTCCGCCACACGCGCCGGCGTGTAAGGCGCAGCGCGCTCGGCCAGCAATTCGAACGCGGTTGCTGCCGATACCATGCGGCCGTCGCGTGCAAGGATCGACAGCGCGCCGCGTAGCTGGCCACCGCGCTCCGGCGCATAGCGCGTGTCGCAGGCCACAGGCGAGCCCGATGCATCGAGACGAACGAACGCATCGGGCGCGCCATCCGGCCACAACGCATCGGCGCGCAGGAAGCGCCCGGTGGCGCGATCGACCAGCAGCGACCCGTTGGTCCATGCGCTGACGAAATCCGCATCGAAGCTGCCGGTCGCAATGAGGTGACGGATCGCGCCCATCGCAAGCGCGCCATCGGCGCCGGGACGAATGCGCAGCCAGAGATCGGCCTGCTGGCCCGAGCCGTTCGGCTTGGGATCGACGACGACGACCTTGGCGCCGCGGCGCCGCGCATCGGCGATCCGCGTCGCCTGGGCAAGCCAGGTGCGCGCGGGATTGTGGCCCCACAGGATGATCGCATCGGCATTGTCGTAATCGGGAAAGCCGATGCCGCGACCGAAGGTCAGCGCGTGCGCATAGTCCTTGTGCCAGCCGCAGATCTCGACCGCATAGATCAGGTTCGGGCTGCCGAAGCCTCGGATGAAGCGCTCGACCCACTCGAAGCTGTCGACCATCGGCGTGCCGCTTGGCGTGGTGACGCCGAATGCCACCGCCTCGGCGCCGCTCTCGGTTCGGATCCTGCCGAGCCGGTTGGCGATCTCGGTCAGCGCCTCGTCCCAGGACACCTCAACCCAACCCGGATCGGCGGCATCGCGCGGCCGGGTCCGCTTCAGCGGGACGATCAGCCGGCGCGGGCTGCCGACGATTTCGGGGGCGGCGCGGCCCTTGGCGCAGAGCACGCCACCAGTTGGGTGGTTATTTAATACCTCCACGCCGACGAGACGCCCGTCCTCCACCACGGTGACGGCACCGCAGCGCGAACGGCAAAGCGTACAATAGCCGGGTAGCCGCTGTTTCACCGCCGTCTCATGGTCAAGTCAGCCCTTGTGACGCATTTTTGTAATGCGTTACACATTTACGTCATACGCTAGCACTCCCGTCAAGGCTAAGTAATAATCAGGGACGAATCGGAGTTCCCAACGAGAGGCGGCTACGACCACCCATGGACCAGAATTTGCGCGAACAGGTGCTGCAGCGGGTACGAGCCGAGATCATTTCCGGGCAGAGCCTTCCGGGCACAATGTATTCGGTGCCGAGTCTCGCAACGAGCCTCGGCGTCTCCTCGACGCCGGTGCGCGAAGCACTGCTCGAGCTCAGCCGCGGCGGCTTGGTCGAACCGATGCGAAACCGCGGCTTCAAAGTGGTGGAGCCGACGTTGGCCGAGCTGCGCAACTTGTTCGACATGCGCGAGGTGCTGGAGCTGCACGCCGCCGTGCTGGTCGCAGCCAATCCGCCAAAAGATCTACCAACCGCACGCCGCTGGGCCGATGAGATCGCGCGGGCCGTCGAGACCGACGACGTCCAGCTCTATCTGGAAGCCGACCGCGCCTATCATCGCGAGTTCATCGCCGCCGCCGGCAACGAGCTCTTGACCGAGATGGTGATGGGCCTGCGCGACAAGATGCGGCTCTACGGCATCAGCTCACGCGCCGGTCACGAGCGGCAGCAGGCCTCGGTGCCCGAGCACTACCGGCTGATCGAACTCGCGCTCGCCGGCGAGACCGACGCGCTGCCGACTCTGCTGCGCAGCCACATCCGGTCCTGGGAGCCGATCTTCGTCGATGCATTGATGCGTTCGAAGGAGCATGTGCGCGAGCCGCTGCGGCAGGCACGCGGTTGACACGCGGAGCGATGGCCTTCTAGTCCAAAATGCTCTTGTAGTCCTCCGAGAAGACGTCGCGGCCGATGATCAGCCGCATTACCTCGGAGCTTCCGGCCAGGATCCGATTGACGCGCGCATCGGTGAACATGCGGCTGATCGGATATTCATCCATGTATCCCGCGCCGCCGTGCAGCTGAACGCCGAGGTCGAGCATCTTCCACTCGACTTCCGACGACATCATCTTGGCCTTGGCGCCCATATTGCTGGTCAGGCGCCCCGCATTGTGCTCGGCCACGCAGTGATCGACATAGACCTGCACGAGATCGATCTCGGCATCCATCTCCGCCATGCGAAACTGGGTGTTCTGCTGTTCGGCGAGCGGCCTGCCGAACAGCTTGCGCTCCATCACGTAAGCGCGCGTGATGTCGAACGCCTTGCGGCCGTTGGCGATCGATCCGACCGCCGAGATCAGCCGCTCCTCGGCAAGGCCTTCCATGAGGTAGTAGAAGCCCCTGCCCGGCTCTCCCAGCACGTTGGCCTTGGGCACCTTCACATTCTGGAAGAACAGCTCGGCAGTGTCCTGCGCCGGCATGCCCATCTTCTTCAGATTGCGGCCGCGCTCGAAACCTTCCATGCCGCGCTCGACGATCAGAAGCACCATGGCGTGCTTCTTCTCGGCACCGGCGAGCTTGGCCGCCACGATCACGACGTCGGAATTGATGCCGTTGGAAATATAAGTCTTCGAACCGTTGAGCAGGAAATGGTCGCCCTTGTATTCCGCGGTCGTTCGCATGCCCGCGAGGTCTGAGCCCGCACCGGGCTCGGTCATCGCAATCGCCAGGATGGTCTCGCCGCTGACGCATTTCGGCAGGAAGCGGTCGCGCTGCTCCTCGGTGCCGAAGCGCTTGAAATAGGATCCGACCAGGCGGCTGTGCAGCGTGTTGAACCAGCCCTTGCAGCCGGAGCGCGCGGTCTCCTCGATGATGATCTGCTCGTAGCGGAAGTCCTCATCGCCCATGCCGCCATACTTCTCTTCGGGCCAGATCATCAGGAAGCCGAGGTCGCCGGCCTTCTTGAACGCGCTGCGGTCGACGATGCCGGCCTCCCGCCACTCCTCCATGTGAGGCGTGATCTCGCTCGCAAGGAACTTGCGGTAGGAGTCGCGAAAGATGACCTGGTCTTCGGTAAAGCTGCGCATCAATCACCCAATAGCGCTGTCAAGGGCACCGGCCGGCCTACGGCGAGGCACCGGTACAAAAAATTCGAGCGCCGGTTCTGCTTCAATCAAAACCGGCGCTCCGTCATCGAAACAGTCGAGCCTTACTTGCCCTTCCAGTTCGGCGCGCGCTTTTCGGCAAAGGCCGCAGCGCCCTCGCGGGCATCCTCGGAGACGAAGACAGGACCGACGATCTCCTGCTGCTTCTTCCACATCTGGTCTTCCGGCCAGAGCCGGGATTCGACGACCACCTGCTTGGACGCCTTCACGGCGAGCGGGCCGTTGGCGCCGATCGCGGCTGCAAGCTCAAGCGCAGCCTCGAGAGCCGGGCCATCGGTCACGCGGTTGATGATGCCGAGTTGGTGAGCGCGCTCGGCGCCGAAGAATTCGCCGGTCAATGCGAATTCCATCGCCACACGGATCGGCATCTGGCGCGGCATGCGGATCAGGCCGCCGGCCGCAGCCGCGAGCCCGCGCTTCACCTCGGGGATCCCGAACTTGGCGTTGCGATTCGCGACGATCATGTCGCACGACAGCGCGATCTCCATCCCGCCGGCGAGCGCGTAGCCGTCGACAGCCGCGATGAGCGGCTTCTTTGGCGGCGCCTCGGTGAGGCCGGCGAAGCCGCGGCCCGGGATCGACGGCCGCTCGCCCTTCAGGAACCCCTTGAGGTCCATGCCCGAGCAGAATGTACCGCCGGCGCCGGTGATGATGCCGACGCTCAACGCATCGTCGGCGTCGAGCCGGTCGATAGCCGCGGCCACGCCCTTGGAGAGCGCGAGGTTGGCCGCATTCTTGGCTTCCGGCCGGTTCAGGGTGATGATCAGTATCGGTCCGCGGACTTCAGTGAGGACCGGCGTTTCTTCGGACATCGCTTTCGTCTCCTGTTGCCGTACCTATTGTTTGAGCATGATCTTTTCGGAAAACCGCTTCACACTTTTCCGGATCATGCTCTAGCGCGGGGCCATGCGAATGGCCCCGTCGAGGCGGACGTCTTCGCCGTTGAAGTAGCCGTTGGTGATCATGGTCAGCGCCAGCTGCGCATACTCCTCCGGCATGCCGAGGCGCTTCGGGAACGGCACCGACGCGCTGAGCGCGGCCTTGACGTTCTCAGGTGCCCCCTGCAGCAGCGGCGTGTTGAAGATGCCCGGCAGGATGGTGTTGACGCGAATGCCCTCGGCCATCAGGTCGCGCGCGATCGGCAAAGTCATGCCGACGACGCCGGCCTTCGAAGCCGAATAAGCCGCCTGCCCCATCTGACCGTCCTCGGCCGCGACGGAAGCGGTATTCACGACCGCACCGCGCTCGCCGTGCTCGAGCGGAGACAGCGACAGCATGCCCTGCGCCGACTTGGCGATGCAACGGAAGGTGCCGACGAGGTTGATCTGGATGATACGGTTGAAGGCGTCGATCGGGAAGTGCGTGGGTTCGCCGGTCTTCTTGTCGCGGCCGGCGGTCTTCACCGCGTTGCCGGTGCCGGCGCAGTTCACCAGGATGCGCTCCTGGCCGTGGGCCGCGCGGGCCTTGGCGAAGCCCGCATCGACCAACTCGTCGGAGGTAACGTCGACCTTGCAGAACACACCGCCGATTTCCTTGGCGATGGCTTCGCCCTTCTCTTCGTTGAAGTCGAAGATCGCGACCTTCACGCCTTGCGCGGCGAGCGCCCGCGAGGTGGCTGCGCCGAGGCCGGAAGCGCGCCGGTGACGACGGCGGCGACCGATGAATCGAGTTTCATTGCAGTGTCCTTTCGCGATCAGATGCGTTCGATGATGATGGCCGGCGCCATGCCGCCGGCGGCGCACATGGTGACGAGACCATAACGACCGCCGCTGCGTTCGAGCTCGTCGAGCGCGGTGCCGATCAGGATCGATCCGGTCGCGCCGATCGGGTGGCCGAGCGCGATCGAGCCGCCATTGATGTTGACCTTCTCGCGGTTCAGATCGAGGTCGCGGATGAACTTCTCGGCGACGACGGCGAAGGCCTCGTTGATCTCCCAGACGTCGATGTCGTCCTTGGTCAGGCCGGCCTTGGCGAGAACCTTCTTGGCCGCGGGAACCGGTGCGTTGAGCATCAGGGTCGGATCGTCACCCTGGTTGGCATAGGCGACGATGCGGCCGCGCGGCTTGAGGCCGTGCTTCTCGGCATATTCCTTCGAGGTGATCAGCACCGCAGCGGCGCCGTCCACCACGCCCGAGCTGTTGCCGGCATGATGCACGCCCTTCCACTCAAGGCCCGGATAGCGGCGCTGGATCTGCTTCTTGAAGGTGACGCCGTTGCCGAGATCGAAATCGGCAAGCTGCTCGAAGCTCGGCTTCAGCGACGCCAGCCCTTCGGCGGTGGTCTCGGGGCGCGGGAATTCCTCACGACCGAGGGCAACGCTGCCGTCGTCGTTGAGCACGGGAATCACCGACTTGGCAAAGCGGCCTTCATCGATCGCCCGCTTGGCGCGCTGCTGGCTCGTCAGCGCCAGCGCATCGCAGGCCTCGCGGCTGATCCCCTCGCGCGTCGCAATGGCATCGCCGCACACGCCCTGGTGCGACTGCGGGTGAATCTCGTCGAGCGCCGGATTGCCCGAGCCCATCATCCGCGCCGGCTGTCCCGCCTTGGAGCGCTCGGCGGCGAGGACCTGTTGGTAGCTCATCATCTCGGTGCCACCGGCGATGACGCAATCTTCCATGCCAGACATCACCGACGCTGCCGCGAGGTTCACCGAGGTAATGCCGCCGCCGCAGAAGCGATCCAGCGTCGTACCGCTGGCGTTGATGTCGTAGCCGGCCGCGAGCGCCGACATGCGTCCGAGATCGCCGCCCTGCTTGCCTTCCTGGGTCGACGTCGACCAGATGATGTCATCGACGGTCGACGTATCGAGCTTGTTGCGCTCCTTGAGCGCGCCGAGCACCGTTGCTGCCAGTTTCTGCGGGTGCAGGTGCGACAGCGCCCCCTTGCCCGGCTTGCCAACGCCGCGCGGCGTGCGAACCGCGTCAATGATGTATGCTTCAGACATGCGTTTCCCTTTGCTTTGGATGTCTCGTTGTAATGGGCCCGTGCCGACGGTCCCGACCATTTTCCGCAGTTGCCTGCCTCGGAGCAAGCCGAGGCGTCAGCGCTGCGGTGTCACCGCGAGCGGTCCGGCAACCGGGTTGCGCTGGTCGTCGAAATAGCGCGAGTTGATCAGCATGGACGGTTGCGCCGTTTCGCGCGCCCGCTCGTCGGCGCATGCGGGCTTGTCGCGGCTCTCCGCCAACAACGGCGCGCCGGGCGCGGCGGCGTGCGGACCCAGAGCATATTTCTGCTCCTGCGGCAGGTAGATTAACTGGCCGATCTGGGTGAGCGTCAGCGTGAGACGGGAGACCGTGGATCGCGGAAGACCACAGCGATCGGCGATTTCGCGATTGCCCAGGCGTATGCTTCGACCTTCGAAGCAACGCACGATGTCGAATGCGCGCGACACCACCTGGATCACGCGCCGGTTGTCCGTGCCGGCGCTGTCTTGCGCCATCAGTACCTCAGATCGACGTCCCATCGTTTACGCCTCACTCCTCATGTTTGCTACGGGTGAACGAAACCAGCTCTGCTTCGCGCGGAAGGCGGCGATCCGCGACGTCACGGCCAGGCGCGCAACGCGCCGCGGCCTGCGCGCGCGGACTTGTGTGCAGGATCTGGCAGCAGGGATCGGCGCAGGTTGCGCCGGTGATGTTCGCGGTGGTCTTTGCACGCGCGGCAAAACTTGCGGCCTGCTGGACGAAGCCGCGCTTGGCCTGTTCGAGACCGGTCCGCACGGAGCCGATGCGCGGGTGGATTTCCAGCCGAGCGAAGCCGCGACCACGCGGGGCAAGCAGCTTCGTTTCTCTTTGGCCGGCCGGCATCAGGCGGATTCTTTCCCTAGGGTTTTGCCTTAATTAATTGATTAATTAGTTGGCCGGGTGATTAAAGTGGGCGGGCCTCCCTGTCAACCGTCCCTGGCTGCAAGGCACCCCCGCTTTCCGCCGACCGCTCCGTCACACGGCGTTCGCAGATCCGTCGTGAATGCCGTCAGGATGCGACCGCGCGTCGAACGAGCGATCGCGCGCGACCTGGGGCATGCAAAAGCAGCCGCGGGACTGCGCGTCACGGCCCTCGACCGGTCAGCGGGACGGCTTGCCGGCCGATGCAAAACGCACGCGCATGCAGTTGCGATCGACGATCAGGAGACGGTTGGGAGGATTCAACAAGCGCGCAGCCGGCGTCGGAATCGACGCGGCTTCTGGCCGGTGCGGCCGTTACGAGGGCAAACCTAAGCTCTGAAAGCTTGGTGGGCGAACCAGGGCTCCAACCTGGAACCCGCTGATTAAGAGTCAGCTGCTCTACGGGTCAGCTGCCCCCCCCGCAGCCCCCTATGAGTTTCCCATTTGCGCAAGTGTTGCGTTGAACGTAGCGCTCGGGCGCATCACCGCTTCGCATTTCTTTGGATCGGGCAGGTAATAGCCGCCGACGTCCGCGGGGTTGGCCTGGACCGCCGCAAGTTCAGCGACAATCTTCTCTTCGTTGCGGGCGAGCGCCGCAGCCAGCGGAGCGAACAGCGCCTGCAGCGCGGGATCCTCCGACTGAGCAGCAAGCTCCTGTGCCCAGTACATCGCCAGGTAAAACTGGCTGCCCCGATTGTCCAGTTCGCCAGTCCGCGGCGATGGCGACTTCCTGTTGTCCAGCAGCTTGCCGGTCGCGGCATCGAGCGTCCTGGCTAACAGCTTCGCCTTCTGATTGCCGGTCTTCAGGCCAAGGTCTTCGAGGGAGACGGCCAGCGCTAAAAATTCACCCAGCGAATCCCAACGGAGGTGGTTCTCCTCAGCCAGTTGCTGCACGTGCTTGGGCGCAGAGCCGCCAGCGCCGGTTTCGTACATGCCACCACCGGCCATGAGCGGAACGATGGACAGCATCTTGGCCGAGGTGCCCAGCTCCATGATGGGGAACAGGTCAGTCAGATAGTCGCGCAGGATGTTGCCGGTGGCACTGATCGTGTCGAGGCCGCGAATAACGCGCTCCAATGTATAGCGCATGGCGCGCACCTGGCTCATGATCTGGATGTCGAGGCCAGTGGTGTCGTGCTCATGCAGGTACATCTTGACCTTCGTGATGAGCTGCGCCTCGTGCGGACGGTACGGGTCGAGCCAGAACAGCACCGGCATACCTGAGTTGCGGGCACGGTTGACGGCGAGCTTGACCCAGTCCCGGATCGCCGCATCCTTGACCTGGCACATCCGCCAGATGTCCCCCTGTTCGACATTCTGGCTGAGCAGCACTTCGCCGGTGGCAAGATCGGTGATGTTGGCTACACCGTCCTCGGCGATCTCAAACGTCTTGTCGTGCGAACCGTATTCCTCGGCCTGCTGAGCCATCAGACCGACGTTTGGCACGGTGCCCATGGTCTTCGGATCGAACGCCCCGTGCCATTTACAGAAGTTGATCATCTCCTGATAGATGCGGGCAAAGGTGCTTTCCGGCATCACCGCCTTGACGTCCTTCAGGCGGCCGTCGGCCCCCCACATCTTGCCGCCGTTGCGGATCATGGCCGGCATGGATGCGTCGACGATGACGTCATTGGGAGAATGGAAATTGGTGATGCCCTTGGTCGAGTCGACCATCGCCAACTCGGGCCGATGCTCATGGCACGCGTGCAGGTCGCGCTTGATCTCGTCCTGCTTGCTCTCTGGGAGGCTCGCGATCTTGTTGTACAAGTCGACCATACCGTTGTTGACGTTCACGCCTATCTCGTCGAACAATTGGCCGTGCTTGGCGAAGGCATCGCGATAGAAGATCTTCACGCAGTGGCCGAACACGATTGGGTGAGACACCTTCATCATGGTGGCCTTGACGTGCAGCGAGAACATCACACCAGTCTTGTGCGCGTCCTCGATCTGTTCCTCGTAGAATTCCAGGAGCGCCTTCTTGCTCATGAACATCGAGTCGATCACCTCGCGGTCCTGCAGCGCCACCTTGGGCTTGAGCACGATCGTCTTTCCACTCTTGGTAATCAGCTCCATCTTCACGTCACGCGCCTTGTCCAGCGTCATGGATTTTTCGCCGTGGTAGAAGTCGCCATGGTGCATGTGCGAGACGTGCGAACGCGAGGCTTGGCTCCATTCGGCCATGGTGTGCGGGTTCTTGCGCGCATAGTTCTTCACCGCCAGCGGCGCGCGGCGATCGGAATTGCCCTCGCGCAGCACCGGGTTCACTGCGCTGCCGGTGCATTTGGCGTAACGCGCTCGGATCGCCTTCTGCTCGTCCGACGTGGGGTTCTCGGGATAGTCCGGGATATTGTAGCCCTTACCCTTGAGCTCCTTGATCGCCGCCATCAACTGCGCCACCGAAGCGCTGATGTTTGGCAGCTTGATAATGTTGGTGCCGGGTAGCAGCGTCAGCCGGCCCAACTCGGCCAGGTTGTCGGGCACACGCTGCCCTTCGGTCAGGAATTCGGGAAACTCACCGAGGATCCGGGCCGCTACCGAAATGTCGCTGGTAGTGACGTTGATCCCGGCCGCAGTCGCAAATGCCCGCACGATGGGCAAGAACGCGACCGTCGCGAGCGCCGGGGCTTCATCGGTCAGCGTGTAGATGATGGTGGGCCGTGTCGTGCTCATACGCTGGCTTCCTTAGCATGGCGAGGTTTTGGACGACGCAACAGCCTCCGTGCGGCCGGATGCACCGGCGCTGAAGCTACACGTCATTTTGGATAACGATGTAATTGACGGCCTGCTCTCTGTCCTATCGGACAAATTCGATACAGCAGCAAAATCTGGCATCTGTGGTGAACTTCGGCAACTGATTTATGCCCTAAATTCGTCGGCGAGAAGCAGCGACATGAACGACGCGGCGGGCACGGCAAGGATTCCGGAGGCATCGGCGGAGGCATGAGTGCTGAACCGCGATTTTGGGAGGCAATCGGCGCTACGAGCCAACGGGAGCGAAGGGTCACTCCGATCCTTTGCGGCGCTGCCCTCAGACATATTCGCTCCTGTGATAGCTTGTCTAAATGTACCACCTGTCGAAGGCAGGATATGTCGCCATACGAATTGCAAAACACCATCAAATTCGCAGGATGCGCTACGGACCGCTAATGGCCGACTAGAACCACTCGCGACCACCGAAGCAAGCTTAGATCTTCATTGCTCTTGCCGCCTGCTCTAAACTGGCCCGCACAATCATCCGATGAAACGGTGATATCGTCGTAAGATAGATACGCCCCAGCCGGTTATGGCAATGCACCACGGTATCCGCGACCAGCTCGCGCCTATCGCACAATCGACTGCCGGCCACGAGGAGGCGAAGGTTCCTTGAATCTCCTATGCAGTCTGTCACAGCCCCATTTGTTCAAGATATCTGACAGGCAGCTATCAAGTTCGACGCTGCCCCCCATCATACAGGGCCGCCATGCGCGAGACAGCGTGGCGCTAGCGGAGGACCGTCTTGAAGGTCACCGCCATGAACTGGGTGATGGCCGTCTTGTCCTTGTCGACCTTGGTGCGAAGCGCGACGCCTTCCCAGGCGTTCAACAGATAGGACGCGATGACGGAGGCCTTCAGCTCCCGCGAAATCTCGCCCTGCTCCTGACCTTCGCGCACACAGGCCTCGATCCGGCTGGTCCAGCCCTCATAGACCTCGGCGAGGCGTTCCCGAATCAGCTCGTTCTTGCTGGAGAGCTCGGCGCTGAGATTGCCGATCAGGCAGCCCTTTTCATACTCCCACTGCCCGAGCGTCTTGCCGAGCGATTCGAAATACGCCTTCAGCCGCTGGACCGGCGATTTCGACGGGTCGGTGAGCAGTTGAAGCCTTGGCCCGAACCCCTTGAAGTAGAGGTTCAAGACCTCGACGCCGAAGGCTTCCTTGGAATCGAAATAGTTGTAGAACGAGCCTTTCGGCACATCAGCGGCGTCGACGATCACCTGCACGCCGGTGGCGCCAAAGCCGTTCTTGTGAACTGTCTCGAGCCCCATCTCAATCAGCTTGTCGCGCAAACCTGCTTTTGCCATGGAACGATATGACCAGTCGTCTTGCCAAAAGTCAACCGCCCGGAGCTGAGGCGGCTGCCGGCTACGGGACGTGACACAGCAAGGCTGTCGCTCGTCTTAACGGGCAGCGCCAGTGCGAGACGACTGCGCTAGAATGGTCCATTCGGCCACGATATCCGTGGCGCATAACCGAGTTCGCGGCGCGCCTTCTGGTCGTTCACCGTCACCTCCTGGCCGAGAAACCGCACGATCGTCGGCGTCAGCGGCGGCGCATAGGTCCTGCCCGTTACCTTCCAGAGCAGCGCCAGCAGATGGCCGAGCAGCCGCGCCGCATTGAAGCTGATCTCGGCGCGCGGCGGCGCGATCCCGGCGGCGCGGAGCTGCACCTCGAAGAATTCCCGCAGCTCGACCGGCGCGCCATCGGTGAAATAATAGATCTCTCCCGGCCGGCCACGGCGCGCCGCCAGGATGAGGCCCTCAACCGCATTGTCGATGTGGACGGTCGAGATCTCGTGACGGCCGCCCGCGATCCAGCGAAAGCGCCCGCGCGCGATGCCGGCGCGCAGGGACGGGATCAGCGTGTTGCCAGGCCCCCAGACATAGGGAAAGCGGACCACGACGATACCGAGGTCGTCGGCATTAGCCTGCTGCATCTCGCGTTCGCTCTGGACGCGCGACGCGCCGAGCACGCCGACCGGCCTGCCGCGAGGAACGTTCTCGTCGACGTTGCGGACCGGGCCGCTGCCGATCATGACGCCGATGCCGCTCACATAGACGATCCTGCTCACGCCCACGAGGCGTGCCGCCGCCACCACGTTGCGGCTGCCCACGACGTTCACCGCGAACGCCTGTTTCCTGTCCCAGTCCGGAAGATAGGCGCCGGCGTGAAACACCGTGTCGCAGCCGGCCATGCCACCGGCGAGGTCGTCGACGTCGGAAAGATCTCCGGATTGGGCCATGGCCCCCGCCTTGACCACCGCATTGCGCGCGCTCGCTGACCGCGCCAGTGCGACCACTTGAATGCCTCGGGCTACGAGCGCACGGATCAGGTGTCCGCCGACGAAGCCGGACCCACCGGTCACGAACGCCCTGGCCAGCGGACGCGCGACATTGCCGTGACCGCCATCGATGCGAACCGGGTTACCCGCCACGTGATGCTCCCCGGTTGATCGTCTCGACAGCCGTACAGAAATTCATGATGTCGGGGATCGATACCGACGCGACCAGCTCCACCGGCCGGTGCGACGGCGCGCGCGGTCGCCCACCGGGCTCGCATTCCGAACGCCACGCCTCCGTTTGCCAGCGCTGAACCGGCACAATGCTGCGCCGGCCACGCCTGGCAGGTCGACGACGCGCGTTGCCGGTATTGAAAGGTGTTACGCCGAGCGCATCCCCGTAGTGCGCGACGAGCCCCGCGGTATCGATCGACATCAGGCGCTGCGGCCGCCCCCTGGTCGCGACGAGGTGCCGCCTGAGCCGCTCGGGATCGAGCCAGAAGAAGACGAAACCGTTCAGGAGCCGATACCAGTCCGCCGGCGTCAGCGGCCGGTCGAGACAGCGTGCCAAGGCGGCCGGCGGCATCGGCGCCTGGTCCCGGATGTAGCTGCCGTGCCTGGTCATCACGGCCGTCGGCCGATGCGTGCCGCACGCGACCGCGTCGCGATCGAGCAGGTCGGCCGCGCATTTCAGGCCCTCCCGCACGATGCGGTCGAAATTGACCGCATCGGCGAGATGCCAGGCGATCTCCGGCAAGCGACGCTCAGCCACGATCAACCGCCGAGCGCGCGCGCCGCCTGAACCTGCACCAGGTCGACGAACGTATCCTTTCGGACGACCAATCCGTCGGCATCGACGTCAACCACGTCAAGACAATCAAACCGAACCTGCCGCAGGGTGCCGTCGGCCTGACGCAGATCGGCCGTTGCCGTCCAGTCGAGGATCCACTGGCGCTCGGTGAACAGGGTTCGATGGACTTCATAACCGAAATTCGGCCATTGCGCGAAGAAGCCCGCAAACGTCGCGCCGATCGCGTCACGTCCCTTCACCGCCGGTCCGCCGGCGCGAAGCCAGAACGTGCCGTCGACGGCGTGATTCTTCGCGATGGCCGCGATGTTCCTGGTCGAGAATGTCGCGAGGTAGTTCTGGCAGATGTCGCGTATGTCGGGCGACTTCTCCCGGTGTACGCTTCCAAGTGTCTGTGCCTGTATCATCTCTTGCCTCCCTTGCGGTTGTGATTGAACGCTATCGATCATGCGGCCGGCCGTGCCGCGCCCTGGTCCGGTCGCGGCTTGCGCAGACCGTTCGCGAGGGCGACGAAAATCGAGGACGGCTGGACTGGAAAGCGCGCGACGAAACGCGCCCGCCTTCGCCGAAAGCCGAGTTCGTCCCACAGCATTCGGTACAGCGACAGCTTTGGCGACGCATTCAGTTTTGGCGCCTTGCCATCTGCGATCCGGATCAGTTGCTCGCGCGACCAGAGCAATTCGAGAAGATTAGCGCGCGGTGACGCCGGCAGCTTGAGCGAGAAACTCCGCGCCTCCCGCAGCGCTCCGCGCAGCAGCAGCCGCGGCAAGTCCGGCTCGATCACGAGCGGCCTCGCCATGCCGATCAGGTCGCAATGTCTGGCTTGGAGGACGTCGCGCATCACCTGCGCACTGCGCATGCCGCCGGTGAGGATCAGGGGAACGCGCGTGACGGAGCGGATGTCCCGGGCATAGGACACAAAATAGGCCTCGGAGCGGGGACCCTTGGGCGCATCGCCAAACCCGAACGAAACGGCGCGCTCATGGGTGCCGCCCGACAGTTCAATGAAATCGACACCGAGGGGATCCAGCATCCGCGCAACTGCGATGGAGTCTTCCGGCTCGAGACCGCCCTTGATGAAGTCACCGACGTTCAGCTTGATGCCGACGGCGAACCCATCCGACACGGACCCTCGGACCGCTTCGACGACGCGAACCAGAAGCCGGGCCCGATTCGCGATCGATCCGCCCCACATGTCGTTGCGCTTGTTGATCCGGGGAGACAGGAATTGGCTAATCAGGTATCCGTGCGCGGCGTGAATCTCCACGCCGTCGAATCCGGCTTTCTCCGCCAGCGATGCAGCAAAGGCAAAGCGGCCGATGACCTCCTCGATCTCGACGTCCGACATCGCGCGCGGTACCGAAAAGAACGTCCCGAGATTGAGCGGCACCGCCGACGGCGCGATCGATACCGGCGATACAGAGGCCGGCGTTTGCCGGCCCGCATGATTGAGTTGCATGATCATGCGCACGCCGCGTGATTTGCCGGCGGCGGCCCAGCGCTTGAGCGCGTCAAGCCCACTGTCGTCCTCGATGAAGACATTGCCGGGCGCCTCGAGATAGCGCGGATCGATCACCACATTCCCGGTAATCAGCATGCCCGCGCCTCCCTCCGCGAGCCGTTCGAACAGGCACGCATGCCGTGGCGTGGCATGACCGTCGACGTCGGAGAATTTCTCGGTCATTGCAGCCTTGACGATCCTGTTCGGCAGAATGAGACCACAAGGAAGAGTGAAACTGGTTTCGATCATGTCGCCTCCGGTCAGTTGGCCGCGTTGCAAGGTTGACAGAAGGCCGGCGGCGCGAGGCCCCTGCTGCGCAGGAAGTCGGACATCGGCGACAGGACCTGCTGCACGGCAGGCCGTGCGCTGACCCGGCGGCGCCAGGCGTCGAAGCGGTGATGGGACTCGTTGATGTCGGCTCCGAGCCGCACCGCAAAGAAGTGCGCCATGATCAGGGCAATGTCGGCATAGGAGTAGTCGCCGGCGACGAAGTCACTGTCCGCAAGGCGGCCCTCGATCTCGTCATAGAAGGACTGTGCACGCCGGCAGGCGGTCACCGCGTCCTCGCCTGCGAGATCTCCCTGCAGGCTCATCAGCCTGATGATGTTCGGAAAGAACACCTCGTCGGATTTGTGCTCGACGAGACGCGCGACCGCCCGCGCTTTCGCGTCACTCGGCCACAACGGCGGCTGCGGATAGGCATGCTCGAGATACTCGAAGATCTGGGTCGAATCGAAGATTTCCAGCGTCCCGTCGATCAGGACTGGAACCTGCGCCTTTGGATTGATCCGAAGCACATCGGGGTGCTTGGGGTCGTAGCGGCGCTTCATCCCGAACGGGACGAACTCGACCGCGCATGAGAGGGCCTTCTCGGCCACAGCAATCTGTGCCTTGGCGCCGAACATGCTGAGTGGACCAGTGAGCAATCGCATTATCGCCCCTCCCGCCCAGCAGTGCGCATCCGGCGAAGTTGCCGGAAGGCCGCAAAGTTGCGGAAGAACGCCCGTCGAACGATGGTCGGATCGAAAAAGGCGACACGCTCCACGGCTATTCCGCCGCTGAAGGTGATGCGATCGACATTGTTCCAGGCGATCGCGTGACCACCGATGGTCGCGCGGAAGGTCAATTCGATGAACAGCGTGTCGCCGGCCCCGCGCCAACGCTGAATATCGGCACGCAGGTCAGGCATGCCGTGCAGCGCGACCTCGAAGCCGCGCCGCGCCGCCTGCTTGCCCCGGCTGACCGGTGGCCTGATCGGCGCCTTCAGCACAATGTCGTCGCTGAGCAGCCCAAGCAGCCGATCGAGCCGTTCGCGAGGACGATCCCAGACTTCGGCAAAGCAGCCGGCCCAGGCCGCGAGCGTCCCCTGCTCGCCGGTTCTGACGTCCAGGACAACGCCACGATCTCTTTCATTTTCAGCACGATCGATCGTGCTATTTTTGGTCGCGATATGTTGTCAGTCATGATCAGATTCTCGCTAGCTCGTGATGCGATCGAAGGCCGCGAGCGCGCGCACGCGGCAGCCGCGCTCGCCAAGCAGCCGAAGTGACGTCTGGAAGGCGAGTGCGGCGCCGATCAGTTCAAACGCGACCTGCTCCGGATCGGCGCGACGCGCGATCTCCTTCCTTTCCATTGCCGTCCCGATGGCGGACGCAAACCCGACGCGCCACTGCCGCTGTGATTTCGCCAGCATGTCTCGGATTGCACCGGGCCGATCATCGAACTCCTGGACGAAGGTCACGAACGGGCAGCCGCCCGCCTCGTGCTCGCCTGCGATCCAATCCAGATAGTTTTCGAACAGCGCCCGCACCCTCGGCAGTCCCGCAGGCTTTTTCAACGCGGGCTCGACGACGAGCCGCATGTAGCGACCGACCGCTTCTTCCAGCACGGCGAGCTGCAACGCCTCCTTCGATTTGAAGTGAGCGAACAACCCCGATTTCGACAGGCCGACATCCTCGGCGAGATTGCCGAGCGACACGCCCTCCAGACCCAACCTCACCGATTGGTTCAGCGCGGTGTCCACGATCATCTGACGGGTTGACTGGCCCTTCTTCATGACGAAATAATAGCACGATCGGTCGTATTGTAAAGTCCCGACTTGGTTATGGCGTGAAGAGGCAAGACGAGCGGATGAGGATGCGCGATGGACTCGGTTTTTGAGGATGCTACGCGGCTGTGGCGCGCGCCGGGCGGCCGGCTGCAAGCGGATGTGCACGACGCCTTCCTGACTGGAGGCGGCGCCTTTGGTGGCTGGATTCTGGCTGTCGCAACGCGAGCGTTACGCGGCGCTGCTGAGGCCGGCATGGTCCCCAAGACGCTCAACGCCGAATTCCTTGCGGCCGCGCCTTCGGGCGCAAGCGTGATCATCGCGGTCAGCGCGCTCCGCACGGCGGCGGCCTCGGAATGCCACCGCGCCCGCTTGCATCTGACCGACGGCACGCCGGTCGCTGAAGCCACGATGCTGCAGTCGCGCCCGCGCGATGATCCATCGTTCACGGTGCGCACGATGCCCTGTGTACCCTCACCCGATGAGCTACAAGCGCTGGATCGGAGCTTGTTTCCCGGCACGTGGGTCGCATCCCACGACATGCGGCACGCGCTTGGCGCGCCCGGTGCTGACGGCGACGGCACGAGCCGTGTGTGGACGCGATTGCTCGGCGACGACGCGATGGACTTCGAGCGGCTCGCCGCCCTCACCGACGCATCGATTGCCCGCAGCTATTATCGTCCCGCGCCGCGGCCGGCGATCGCCACTGTCAGCATTTCCAATCACTACCACTGCACGGAGGGGACGCTCGCAGCCATTGGCGGACAGCACGTGCTGATCGAAGCCTCCACCACGATCGGCACACACGGATATTTCGATCAGGATTCGCGGATCTGGGCGCCAGATGGAACGCTGCTGGCGACGTCCCGCCAGCTTGTGCGCGCCAGATATCCATCTCGCTCACACCCCGAGGACGCCGATCCACGCAGCGCTGCTCGGACCACATGACCACTCGCCGCACCTCACCCGCGCCGGAGATCGACGCCGCTCCGCGACGGCAGCGAGGCCGCCCCCGGCGATACGACGCGGACGCCGCACGCCGGGCCATCGCGGCGCAATTTCGGTCGGCCGGCTATGAGGCGACGTCGCTCGACGACATCAGCGCCGTCACCGGAATGCGGCGACCAAGCCTCTATCTGGCATTCGGCGACAAGCAGGCGATGTATCTGGCCTGCCTGAAAGCGCCACCGTCGAGATCGCCTTGGCCGAAGAGCTCGGCCGCTCGGCACCGCTCGGTGTGGTGCTGCGGAGCCTGTTTCGCCGGCTGCTCTCGATCTACCGCCCGAGCACCGGCGCCAAGGGATGCCTAGCATTGGCGGCCTGGTTCGAGGCGTCTAGCGCCGGCATGATCATCAAGGATGAAATCCTCCACGCGCGAAGGCGTCTGGAGCAGGCGTTGCTTCATCGTATCGAGCTGGCTTGCGCCGACAGCGACCTTCAGGCCGGCGTGTCGCCGGCCACCGCGCTGAGGCTCGTCATCGCAACGCTCGACATGGTCGCAATCCAGTCGCGTGGCGATCTGCGGACAGAGAGCATCGCTAGCAATGCCGACACGCTCGTTGCGTTGATTTGCGCAGCGAGCCCCACGGCTTGAACATCCCCCACGATGCCAGCGGGAGACCAAACCACCATGCCGTTACGCCGAAGGATCGGCGGGGCGCGTGAGCTCGAAAGAGCTCCGCCGGCAAAGTGACCGGTACCAGGACGTCACGACCGGGAAATCGGTCCAGCCGTGATCGCCGAACCTGAACTCGACATAGCCGAGCAGGCAGCCGAGGGTGATATGGCTGATGTCGAGCGGCCCGTCGAGCTGATCGCCGTGATGGTTGAACCACGCAAGCCCGGACCTGATCTTGTCCCATTGATCGTCGACCCATGCCGGCCACCTGAACTCCGGCGGACGAAGGCCGGTCTCGTAGCGAACCGCGATGACGGCGTCGCACATGCCCTGGGCCAGCGCGTCGTTGGTCAGGACACGCCAGCGGTCGCTGCCGGTGGGCGGTGGAAGCAGATTCCCACCCGCGAGCGCATTGAGATAGTCGCAGATGACCGCGGAGCCGTGAATGATCTTGCCGTCATCGGCAACCAATGCCGGAACCTGGCGCAGCGGATTGACCGCGTCGGCATAGGTCCTGTTGGCGAGCCCCGGCACCACCTTCGCATATTCGAGCGTGATGCGGTCCGACAGGCCGAGTTCGATCGCAGCGACCCTGACCTTGCGTGCGAATGGCGACTGCGGCGCATAGTAGAGCTTCATCGTTCCCTCGCGTGATGTAGCAGCACAGCCCCTTGTGGCGACCGGTACGATATGACCAGGCACCCACCGCCGGCGCGGACGGTCCGCTCAGCCCTGCGGCCAGTCGGGGCGGACCTCGTAGAAATCATATATGAGACTGCGCGTCGCGAGATCCATCACACCGACGCCGACCGCCTGGATCCGGTTGATCCAGGCGTATCGAGCATCGCCGGTCTCGAACCGGGGCGCCACCACCAGCCGGAATTTTCCGGGCGCCGCGGCGAAGTCGATCCGCCCGTTGTACTGGACGAAGACGATCGCCTGGTCGTCCGTTTCGAGCACGAGGCGGACATCCGGCGTCCCGAATTGTCCGCCCGGCGCGATCATCAGCCAGTCGGCCGCCGTCGCTCCCTTCAGCGTCGCCCGAAACCGTTCGCCGGTGCATTGCATCGACAACACCTCGACGATCGCCCGCGTTCCCGACGGCCCCTCAGGGATCGGGACCCGTTCGGCCAGCCTTGCCGCTGCCGAGCAGAGATGGACGAGGCCTGGCGGCGGCATGAGATCGGTCATGGCGATGAATCCCTCGATCGATTGCGGTGCTCAGTCCCGCCGCTCTGAATGTCGCCGAAACCTTCTGGTCGTGACCTTGATGCCGGGGATCACCGTGCCGAGCTGCAATCCGTCGAGGTTGGTTGCCTGCCGCAGCAGGTTCGCGCGCGTCAGATCATCGCCGCAGCGGCGCAGCACCTCGACGATGGCCTGCGCGACGTTGTAGCCATAGACGTTGAACAGGTCCTGCGGGTCGCCGTCCGGGTAATACTGCCGCATGAAACGCTGGAATTCACGCATCCCATCATCGTCAACCCATTCGGGATCTGCGGGATCCTTCTGATAGCGCGCGGAGATCAATCCGACCGCGCTGTCGAGACCTGCGGGCTTCAACACGCCGGCGACGGAATTGGAGATGTTGGTGAGGATGTGGAGCGGCTTCCAATCCGACGCGCCGGCTTTTCGAATAGCCTGCGCCGCGAATTTTGGCGAGGAGACGTTGAGCAGGACGTTCGCGCCGGAAGCCCTCAGGATCGTCAGCTCGGACTGGATGGTCGGCTCGGCAACCTCGTAAGGCACCTGCTTGACGATCAGCCGGTCCGCCGCCTCGCCAAGGCCGGCGCGGAAGCCGGCCAGATAATCCTTCCCGAGATCGTCGTTCTGATAGAGGATCCCGATCTTCGCATCTTTCACGGTGGCGAGGACATAGCGGGCGTAGATGAACGCCTCGCTGCGGTAGCTGGGCAGCCAGCCCATGGTCCAGGGATAGGTCTTCGGATCGCTGATCTTGCTGGCGCCGGTCGCGACGAAGAGTTGCGGCACCTTCTTGGCATTGAGATAGCGTTGGGTCGCGGCGTTGGTCGCCGTGCCGAGCGAATTGAAGATGAACAACACCTCGTCCTGCTCGACGAGCTTGCGGGTCTGCTCGACCGTCTTGGGCGGACCGTAGGCATCGTCGAGCGAGATCAGGTTGATGCGGCGCCCGTTGATGCCACCTCGCTCGTTGATCATGCGGAAATAGGCCAGCTCGACTTTAGCCCCGGTGCTGAACATCGAGGCCGGCCCGCTGTAAGGATAGGTCTGCCCGATCCTGATCTCGGTATCGGAGGCGCCGGTATCGTATTGCGGCGCCGCGCGCGCGAGCGTGCAACAGAACAGCCCGAGTGCGAGCGCCGAGATGAGCATCTTGCTTGCGGTCGTCATGATTGCCCCGCTGCTTCTGTCTCAGGCCGCGTGACGCGTTCCGAACCTGAGCAGGATCTTGCCCTCGCCCTTTTGCGCGTGTGCGATGGCGGCGGCGAAATCCTCCACGGCATAGTCGACGGCGACCTCCGAGCGGATCACCCCCTGCCGCGTCATCTCGACTAGCGATTGTAATCGCTCGGCGACGGTCTCCGGCGCGGTGCGCGTGAGCCAATCCACCAGCCAGAAGCCGCGCAGGGTGATGTCGCGAAAGATCATTTCGGTTGGCGATAGCGAAAACGGCTGGTTGCTGACCCCGGCGTAGCTGGTCAGCGTGCCGCCCTTGGCGAGGCAGGCTACAAGCTGCGCGGTCGATTCGCCGGCGACGCCATCAAATGCAGCGTCGATGGCGACAGCACCGGCCTCCGCAGCGAGGCGCTGCTTGAGATTGGGACCTTCGAGCAGCACGATGTCGGCGCCGATCGACTTCAGCTCCGGGATCAGTTCCGGCCGACGGACGAGGTTGACGCTGCGCAGGCCCTTCGCGCGCGCAATCATGATGGCGGCGCGGCCGACGCCGGAATTGGCCGCGTTCTGGATGAACCAGCGCCCGGGCGTGAGCCTGCTTTCGTCGAGCATCAGCATCGCGGTCAGCGGATTGACCGAAACCAGCGCAAGCTGGTCGTCGGGGACGTCAGGCGGACAGGCAAACAGCCCGGTTGCCGGAATCTTGATCTGCTCGGCCCAGCACGGATAGCGATTGGGGACGAGAACGCGATCGCCGGGCTTCAGCCCAACGCCGTCGCCGGCCTGCAGCACCCGTCCGACACCCTCGCCGCCGAGCACGGCCGGCAGCTTGGGGCGCACGCCGTAGAAGCCCCGAGCAAGCAGCAGGTCGGCGGGATGAATCGGCGCCAGCGTCATGGCGATGATCACCTCCCCCGGTCCGGCACGATCCGGCGGCGCGACGTCGACCAGTTCGATGACCTCACCCGGTCGCCCATATTTGCTGATCTGGATAGTCTTCACGGAACCACCCCCCTGTGCTGTCGACGATCGAGCGCTGAAGGATCGGCTCGGCGGCGAAGCGTTCGCGCAGTTGCGACTTGATCACCTTGCCATTGCCGTTGCGCGGCAACGCGGTTGCGAACATCACCGCGTCCGGACGCCACCAGCTCGGAACCTTGTCGTCGAAATGCCCAAGCAATTCCGCCTCAGTGATCTCGGACGATTGCGCGCGCACGGCAATCAACAGCGGCCGCTCCTGCCATTTGGGATGCGGCACTGCGATGACCGCGGCCTCCGTGATCGCCGGATGGGTTTGCGCGATGTTCTCGAGCGCAACCGAGCTGATCCACTCGCCGCCCGATTTGATGATGTCCTTGGCGCGGTCGGTCAGGGTCAGGAAGCCGCGCTCGTCGATGGTTGCGATGTCGCCGGTATCGAACCAGCCATCGCGGAAGGCATCGTGCTGCGGTTCGTTGAAATAGGCATTCGCAACCCAGTGCCCTCTGACCTGAAGATGCCCGGCGGTCTTGCCATCTGCGGCGACCTCACCGCTATCGTCATCGACCAGGCGCAGATCGATCCCCCACAGGGCATGTCCCTGCGTCTCGCGAAGCGTGCGCAGGTCCTCGACGGGGAGCGCCCTGCTGGCGTGATGCGCGATCCCCGCCGCTCCGGTCGGACTGGTCTCGGTCATGCCCCAGCCATGGATCATGGTCGCACCATGCATGCCCTCGAACGCATCGATCATCTTGCGCGGAAGGGCCGATCCGCCGACGCCAAGGCGGATCCCGGCCGGCAAGCGGTCGCCGCTCCCGCCGAGATGCTCGAGAAGTCCGTTCCAGATGGTGGGGACGCCGATCGCGAGCGACACCTGCTCCTCGTTGAACAGGGTGGCCAGATGCCGGCCGCTCAGATCCGCGCCGGGCAGCACCAGCTTGGCGCCGGCCATCGGCGCGGCATGCGGCATTCCCCACGCATTGACGTGAAACATCGGTACCGCCGGCAATACGGCGTCGAGCGCGCTCACCGCGGTGGAATTGGCGCTGCACATCGCAAGCGCGAACAGCACCGTCGACCGGTGCGAGTACAACACGCCCTTGGGTCGCCCGGTGGTGCCCGACGTGTAACAGAGGCCCGAGGCTTCCTCCTCGCCGATCGCAATGTTCAATGCCGCATCGGATTGAGCCGTGAGCAGATCCTCATAGCGCAGCGTCGCGGGGCGTGCCGGCTGCGCGGCATCCTCCAGCGCGATCAGCCGCTGCAGTGGATAGTCGGGAAGCGCGCCAAGCACCGCGTCGAGAAGCCGGGCATCGACGAACAACAGCCGGTCATCGGCATGCGCGACGACATAGCGGAGGTTTTCCGGATCGAGCCGTGGATTGATGGTGTGGCAGACCGCGCCGATGGAGGGCACAGCATAGTAGAGCTCGAAGTGCCGGCTGTCGTTGTAGGCAATCGTCCCGACACGATCGCCACGGCGAACCCCCAGTTCGAGCAGCGCCTTCGCCAGCCGATTGACGCGGCCCCACACCTCGCCATAGCTGCGCCGGTGCCGGCCCCCGCTATGGCACGACACGACTTCCGTGTCGCGGTGCCGAGACGCCGCGAACGCAAGAAGCGACGGAATCGTGAGCGGCAGATGCATCATGTTTCCGTTCATGGTCATCTCCGACGCAACGCTAGTGGAAGACCAGGCCGCCATCGACGACGACGGTCTGGCCGGTCACGAAATCGCTACCCGGACCGACGAGGAACAGGAGCGCGCCGATCAGGTCGGATGCTACTGCCTCTCGCTTGATGCAGCGCTGATCGATCTGTCGCGCGGCCCGCTCACTCCCGAGCACGGGGTGATTGCGCACGGCGGCATTCATGACGAGGCCGGGAGCGAGGCAATTGACGCGGATGCCGAAATCACCGAGCTCGCGCGCCGACGCCCTGGTCAGCCCGATGACCGCACCTTTCGACGCGATGTAGTGCGACATGTTCACAGCACCGTTGAAAAACGTGCTCGATGCCATGTTGACGATCTTGCCGTACCCGCCCGCCTTCATCACCGGCAGCACCGCCCTCGTCGACACGAACGCGCTGCCCGCATTCGTGGTCATCACCATCGACCACTCGTCGGCACTGATCTGGTCGAGCGGCTTCATCGCGAGATCGGCGACGATACCGGCATTGTTGACCAGGATTTCGATCTTGCCGAACCGCGCGATCGCAAGATCGACCACCGCGCTCATGTCGGCTTCGCGCGTGGCGTCGGCCCGCGCGCCGATCGCATCGGCGCCGCGGCCCGCGAGTTCGGCTACCAGTTCGTCCGGTTCACGCTTGTCGACGACCACAATTTTCGCACCGGCGGTAGCCATGGCGCGGGCAAACTCGGCCCCCAGCCCTTGCGCTCCGCCGGTGATCAGAGCAACCCGGCCGGCAAGCTCAGACATGGACGAGTTCGCCGCTCAACGGCGCATAATCCGTATATCCCTTGGCACCGCCGCCGTAGAACGTGCTGCGATCATAGGGCTGGAGCGCGGCCCCCAGCTTCAGTCGCTGCGGCAGGTCCGGATTGGCAACGAAGAAGCGGCCAAACGCGACCGCGTCGGCTTCGCCGGCGGCGATGACCCGATTGGCCGCGGTCTCGGAGAATCCGCCGGCCACGATGCAGGGTCCGACGAACTGCCGCCTGAACAGCGCCGATGCCGATGGCGCATCCGCTGCGAGCGCATCGCTCCGCGTCACCAGGCTCGCGCGCGGCTCGATGAGGTGGAGATATGCGACACCGCGCCGGCTGAGTTGCTGGACGACATGGCCGAAGGTCGCTTCAGGGTCGCTGTCGGCGATGTCGCCATAGGCGCCAAACGGCGACAGCCTGACGCCGACGCGCTCGCGCCCCCATACGCCGATCACTGCGTCCGTCACCTCGAGCAGCAGGCGCGCCCGATTTTCGATGCTGCCGCCATATCCGTCATCGCGATGATTGGTACGATCCTGCAGGAACTGATCGAGCAGATAGCCATTGGCGCCGTGGACCTCGACACCGTCGAACCCCGCGGCCACCGCGTTGCGGGCAGCACGTCGGTAGTCATCGACCACATCCCAGATCTCATGCAGTTGGAGCGCCCGCGGCGTCTCGAACGGAAGCGGCCTGAAGTCCGGCCCAAGTGCGTTGCCCGCCGGCCTGATCGCCGACGGCGCGACCGGCGCTTGGCCAAACGGCTGATGCAGCGAATGCGATATCCGCCCGACGTGCCAAAGCTGCAGGAAGATGAAGCCGCCGCCGGCATGCACGGCATCGGTGACGTCCCGCCAGGCACGCACCTGCGCGCGATCGTGGATTCCCGGTGTGCCGGGAAAGCCTTTGCCCACGGCAGAGATCTGCGTCGCCTCGGAAATCAGGAAGCCACCCACGCTTGAACGTTGGGCGTAGTAAGTCTGGTTGAGCGC
Source organism: Bradyrhizobium oropedii (assembly GCF_020889685.1). Lineage (GTDB taxonomy): Bacteria > Pseudomonadota > Alphaproteobacteria > Rhizobiales > Xanthobacteraceae > Bradyrhizobium > Bradyrhizobium oropedii. The sequence continues at coordinate 28,998 of NZ_JACMYO010000001.1, read as the reverse complement.
GGTCGGCACGCCGCCGGGGCCCGCCCGCATTCGCGTGAGCGGGGCCATGACGACGCGGTGCGACAAGCGCAGGTCACCGATAGCAAACGGATCGTGGAGCGAGTTTGGCATGAATTGACTTCGCTGTTGTCGGCGACGCGCGCTTTCGTCTTCCGCGTCCGCCGTCGTGTCCATTCGTTAAAATATGACCGGTCGTCTTGCATTTGTCAATCGCATCTAGTTACAAGACGACTGGTCATATCTCCAACAGGAGGCCGATCCGATGAACAGCAATCGCCGCATTCTTCTGAAACAGCGTCCGCAGGGCATGCCGACCCCCGATGACTTCGCGATCGTTGAAGCTCCCGTGCCGGCGCTCGGGGCTGATGAAGTCCTGGTCAGAAACCGCTTTCTTTCGCTGGATCCCTACATGCGCGGACAGATGGACGGGGGCAAATCCTACATCCAGGCGATCGACATCGGCGACGTCATGAACGGCCATACCGTGGGCGAAGTCGTCGAATCGAAAAACGCCGCGTTTGCTCCCGGTGATCTGGTTTGGGGGCCCGGGCACTGGCAGGAATATGCGGTCCTGAAGTCTCCGCCTCTGCGGAAGATCACTGGCTCGCACAGCCCGTCGGCCTGGCTTGGCCCGATGGGACTGCCCGGCTGGACCGCTTATGTAGGCCTGTTCGATCTCGCGCGCCGAAGCCGGGAGAGACCATCGTGGTTTCGTCGGCGACCGGCGCGGTTGGCGCGCTGGTCGGGCAACTCGCAAAGCGATACGGCCTGCGTACCGTGGGCATCGCGGGCGGCGAAGCGAAGTGCAGATATGCGGTGGACGAACTAGGCTATGACGTCTGCGTCGACTACAAGTCATCAGACTTTCCCGCGGCGCTCGCCGCAGCGTGCCCTACGGGCGTCGACATCGATTTCGAGAACGTCGGCGGCGCCATCCTCGATGCGGTGTGGCCACTGCTCAACTCACACGCGCGTGTCATAATCTGCGGCCTGATGGCCCAATACAATCTCAAGACAAAATATCCCGGACCCGAGCTGACGCACCTGCTCAAGTCGCGCCTGACGATCCGTGGCTTCATCATCTCGGACTATGCCGCGCGATTTCCAGAAGCGATCGCACAGATGTCGGCACGGCTCGCCAGCGGTGAAATCAAGATCCGCGAGGACATCACTGACGGCATCGAAAATGCGCCCAGCGCATTCATCGGCATGCTGCAGGGACGAAACTTTGGCAAGACGATCGTAAGGATCGGCTAGACCATGGCCACGACGGTGGGGAGAGGCCCAGCCCCTCCCCACTCCAATCGCCGCGCGACCGTCCTAGGGCCGCAACTTGATCATGATGTCGATCGACCGTCGCATCGCCGGCTCCATGCCGCGACGTCGCTTGGCCACATCGGCCTTCTGAGAGGTCAAAGCGACTAAAAAATCAACAAAACAATAAAGCTCGATCCGGATTGACTACCTTTGTCGCTGTTTGTTCACGAGGTTTCGGTGGTTAATCGGTGGTTGGCTCGGAGACACTTCGGACCAACAGCCAGAGGCACCGCGCCCTGGTTTCTCTCATGACCGGGACCGAAGCTCGGCAAATTTCGCGCCGTCTCTTCGTGGTGGACAATAGTCCTGGTGAGGTCGCTCCCTTGCGTCCTCGCATCGTTCAACCCGAGAAATAACAGGACCGGAGGCCCTGGCTATCGACGGAGAAAGCCGGGCCGTCGTCCTCCGCAAACCATCAACGTCAATCGCGTCCGGCTTCGATGAACTTCCTTGCCGTAAGTTCGGGGTTCGTCAGGAGGACCTCGTGGCTGCCCTCCATGCCAATGAGCCGGAAGACGCCTAGCCGGTTGGAAAGACGTGGATGTCGGCCCCACTCTCCTTGCGTAATGTCGTTGTCCTCGTTCGGCGCCAAGTAGCTGAACGCGGGGGGCACCTTGTCCCAGCCGGTCATGTCCGCTTTGTCCGTGAACGCGCCGAACGGCTGCGGCCTCAGGACGTCGTAGATCTGCCGTGCATGTTCCGTTGTCCCGTCGTTGAAGAAGGCGTCGCGCCATACCGGAAACGGCAGAACTACGGATCCGTCCTTCCGTTCCGCGGCGCTGGCCCTGAGGGCGTCGTGCAGATGCGGCGGGATCTCGTCCACGAGTGCGCGGCCTTGAGCAGGGACAAAGGCGGCGAAATAGACGAGCCGGCGAACGCGCTCGGGCAGTTCGATCGCGATGCGCGAAATCAGGTAGCCGCCCCAGCTGTGTCCGACGAGCACATAGTCACGGAGGTCGCGGCTCTTGATGTACTCGATGATCGGGGCGGAAGCACCGCGGAGATCGACATGCTTGTCGTCGTTCGCTCCGAGTCCACCCGCGGTCGGCGTGTGCACCTCATGTCCGGCCTCCTCGAGATGGCTCCGGACGGAATTCCACAGTTCTCCGTAGTGCCAAGCTCCGTGCACCAAAACGAAACGCATTTTTCTCTCCTTCCGTCGGCATGATGGCATTGGAACGGTGTCCAACCCAGACCGCAGCCAATCTTATGAAAGAGAAGGTCCGGCGCTATCGGCCGGGCGAAGCCGACCATCGGAAAAATGCATATAGAGCGTCGAGGTCCGGGCTTGACGCCCCCGGGGTCGACGGAAGCGTGGGCGCGGATCAGCGCTTCGCGAGCACGTCGGAGGGACGCTTGCCGAAGCGCGCCCTGTACTGTGTCGCGAATTCGCCGAGATGAACAAATCCACACTGCATGGCGACGTCCGTGACGTTCAGCGTCCCCGGCTCGGCGCTCGACAGGACCGCGTGAACCATGTCCAGTCGCTCCGACCGCAGCCATCGCCCCGGCGGCGATCCCACATAGCGTTGGAATCCCGCTTGGAGGCCGCGGAGACTCATGCCGCTCCGTCGAGCCACCTCGCTGAGGCAAACCGGCTCGGAGAGATGGTCCCGCATGTAGTCCATCGCACGTCGTATCCGCGCCGGAGGCGGCTGCCGGGGCTCGGCATGGATCGCGGCGCTGAAATTGTTCGCCTGGCTGAGCAGAAGGGACTCGATCACCAACTCTTCGAACTGATCAAACAGCCGAGGATGGTTCTTCGTCGCGCCAAGCAACGCGAGGTTCGCCGCGGTCTCGAGCAGGCTGGTCCAAAACGCGGGCGTTTCTCCGAGCGACAGCTTGAAATGCACGGCCTGGGGCCTCACGGAACCGACGAGACTGGCGCAGACGGCCTCTACGCGACGACTATCGAGCCTCACGATGATCTGGTCGAATGCTCCGTTGATCTCGAAGCGGAAAGCGCGATGAGCACTTGCGACCGCGCCGCACTTGGGCCGGACCTCCGCGGCATCAGAACCGTAACTGAAGCGCGCCTTGCCGGCGACGGGGAGAGTGATGAGGAAATTGTCCTCCTCCGGGACCGCGGGCGCGACCGTGACGTCGCAGCCATAGCGCAATCGACTGACCGAAAAAGGGCCCAACGGAAGATGATCCAAATGCGTCGAAAGCTTCGCGTGCTTTTCCGCAATGGTCAGACGGTGCGGGCGGAGCGCCCGCGCGCAGGCGTCGACGACTTCGTCCTTATCGCTGCTCGAAACGAGACGATGCTGCGTTCCGAAGAGGCGGTCAGCGATTTGCAAATCGCCTGCAGTCATACCCACACCCGGCTCTGTTCAGATACTAAGCGGCGGCCGGATGTATTCTGGTCATGCGGCGCCGACCTTGCAAGGGCGCCCGTCTTCCACCCCACCCAAGATGCGCGAACACGCCGCGCTACAGCGCATAGACGGTTCGAAAGCCGCCCCAATGGCAGCCCTTGCCCCGGATCGGAACGTCGATCTCGCGCATCATGACGGTCTGGCCGTCGCGAATCTCCCGCGCATGGCTCTGAATCAGCGAAGACCGCTCGCCTCGCGGGGCGGCACATGCCACGTCATCCCTTCTAAATTGCGGCTGTTGCCGAATTCCGGGCTATGATGGTTGGCTGGCTCATCGTCAATTAGGTGCGAGTCTGTGCTCGCACCTGGATAGCAATCCCAGTCACAACAGTGCCTCGATGCAGGAAGCGATCTCCAGCAAGCGCCGGTCGGCATTCCTGCGGCCGATCAGCATCAGGCCGACGGGCAGGCCGCCGACCGGCAACGGCATCGAGATCGACGGGCAATCGAGCATGTTGGCGATGCGGGGATTGCGAAGCACCAGTCCGTTGAATTTGTGGAAGGCGCTATCCTCCCTGACCGCCGACAGAAGCGGCGCACGGATTGGCGTCGTTGGCAGAATGAAAATCTCATCATTGCCGAAGGACTGTTCAAAAGCCTGGATTGCGGCGTGCCGGAGCCGCACCATGCGCACATAATCGACGGCGAGGATGCCGGCGCCCGCCTCGATACGAGCCCGGGTTTTCGGATCGACCCCATCCAAGCTCGATACCCCGAGACTGCGCAGCGTAGCGCCGACCTCGATCGACGGAAAAGTGCCGATCCTGTCGATCTCGGCAATGCGATCGAGAGCAGGTTCGATCGATCCATCTTCGATCTGCAAGCCACCTGATCGAAGCCGCTCTATGGCATTCTCGAATGCGCCAAGCACTTCCGGCTCGCAGCCGTCAAACAGGCGTCCGCGAGCGACCGTGAGACGAAAGGTGTAGGGAGAGGCAGCCTGCGGCCGCGGCACCACGTCTCCACCCGACAGCACCTGATCGGCGACGAAGCAGTCCGCGACGCTCAAGGCAATCGGCCCGATGGTATCGAGGCTGGACGACAACGAGAACGCGCCGGCGGTCGGCACGAACCCGCTGGTCGGCTTGAAGCCGGTTGCGCCCGACAGCGCCGCCGGAATTCGGATCGACCCTCCCGTGTCGCTCCCAATGCCGATTTCCGCCATGCCGTCGATGACCGAGACGACAGCCCCCGACGATGACCCTCCCGGAACGCGGCGGCGGTCCCGGGGGTTAGCCGGCACCCCATCGTTCGGGTTCGTGCCCAACGCGGAAAAGGCAAACTCGGTCATCTGGGTCTTGCCGATGATCACGGCTCCCGCGGCGCGCAAGCGCTTCACGACCAGGGCGTCTTCGGCGGCAGGGGGCAAGGCGCGTAGTACAGCGGACCCCGAGCTCGTTACGGAGCCTGCGACGTCGAAGAGTGCCTTGACCGAGACAATGCGACCGTCGAGCGGGCCGCGTGTGGTCCCGGCGACAGCGCGCCGATCGGCAGCTTCAGCCTCGCAGCGGGCACTCTCAGCGAACAAGGCGGTGAAGGTACACTCGGCACCCGATGAGCTCGCGAGCGCGGCCTCCAATCGTACCGCGGCGGTGGGTTGGGATTGATCGGATTCTGACCTCATTCGTCGAAGCTCCTCGCCGGAGGTGGCGGTCACGAGACAACCGGCAAAACGTCTATATCGTAACTGTGGGTCAGGGAGCGTTTGAGAACCGGATCGCTCAGCTCCATTTCAAAGCGTGTCCCCGGGCGAATTCCGCCGATCGCACCCGGCGTCCCGCAGAACATCAAGGTCCCGGCAAGGAGTAGATCGGTGCTTGCGTAGCGACGAATGAGATCGCGCGGCGTTCTGAGCGACGAGACAGGGCTGTCCTGATAGAGAACCCGCTTGCCGTCGATCGTCGCCCAGGAACGAAGGACCAATTCATCCCAGTGCGGTTCGACATCAGCGTAGCACCAGAGCTGCCCGCCGATCGGTTTGCCGCAAAGCTGCTTGGAAAGTGCGATTCCTGTAGCTTCCGCCTTGCGATCGGTATGGTCAGATCCGATTCCGATCCAGAGTCCATCGGCCATCGCGACCACCACGGGCTCGACCTCCCCGGAACTGTCCGGACCTAACACCGTCAGGCGATCCGCCTGCGTCAGTGTCTGGGCTGCGACACGGTAGTAGAGCGGCGTCGTCGACGGGCGCGGAATTCCGAGCGCGGCGAGCTCCTCGATATGGTGCTCGATCGCCGCGCTGTCCCTGCCCGCCCAACCGGCGATCACAAGCGATTCGATTTCGACGCCGACGTGATCGGTCCGATCCTTCGCGATGCGGTCAAACTTCATGAACATGGGCTTTGTCATCCTTGGTGGACGGAACGAGAATCTCGCCACGCTCGATCTGCAACGTGCGATCGGCAACGCGGTCGAGCAGAACCGGCGAGGATTCCGTGATCAGCAAGGCGAGTTCGGGCCGGTGCTTGCGCAGTTCGCCGAGCGTCCGCGCATATTCGAGCGCGAGGGCCGGCGCCAGGCCCTGGAACGGTTCATCGAGCAACAGGACCTTGCGTGCCACCGTCAGCGCACGGCCCAACGCAACCATCTTGCCCTGCCCGCCGGAAACACCGCCCGCAGGTCGGGACCGCATCACATGCAATTCCGGCAGCAGCATATAGATTTCGTCCAGCCTGCGAGCAATTTCCGCCTTGTCGAGGTTGAGCGCCAGGGCCGGAAGACGGATGTTCTCCTCGACGCTCAGCTCCGGTATCAGTCGGCGATCTTCCGGGGCATATCCTATGCCGGCCCGGGCGCGGGTATGGGCCGGCATCCTGCCGAGATCGTCGGAATCGAGGCGGATCGAGCCCTCGTCGCGCGGGATGAGCCCCATGATCGCGCGAAGCGTCGTTGTCTTGCCGGCACCATTGCGGCCAATCAACACCGTCGTCTTTCGCGCGACGATGTCGCAGCTGACCTTGCGTAGCACACGCACGCCTTCGATCGAGACGCTGACCTTGTCGACACTCAGCATCAGGCCACTCCCACGACGCGTTCGCGGACTTGCGCGTTGCCAAACACCTCGTCGGGCCGCCCTTCGGCCATGATATTTCCGGCGTTCCACACCAGGACACGGCTTGCATAGCGTGCAACCACGTCCATGTCGTGCTCGACGAAAAGCGCAGTGATACGGCGCTGGCGCAGCGCGCTCATCAACGCCTCCATCAGTGGGAAGCGCTCCAGCGCACTCACGCCGCTGGTCGGCTCATCCAGCAAAAGGAGCCGCGGCTTGAGCGCCAGTGCAACCGCGATGTCGAGCAGCTTGCGATGACCTTCGGGCAGCGTACTGCTGATCCGATCGGTGTCGCCGTCGAGCCCGACCAGTTCGAGCAAGGCCTTTGCCTCGTCGCGCCGTTCCGCCGTTTCAAGTGGCCGGATCACGGTCCACAGCCCGTCTTTCGCGGCAAGCGCCAGCATCATGTTGTCGATCACGCGCTGCGCGGAGAAGAGTTGCGGGATCTGGAAGGCGCGTGCGACCCCGCGTCGGGCAATAGCGCGCGGCGACATCCGGGTGATGTCGTTGCCGTCGAGCAGAACGCTGCCTGAAATCGGGCGAATATAGCCTGTGCAGATGTTGAGCAGCGTCGTCTTTCCCGATCCGTTCGGACCGATGATGGCGAGGAACTCGCCGTCGTGGATAGCGATGCTTGCCCCGTCGGCCGCTTTGACCCCGTTGAATGCGACGCGAAGGTTCTTGGCCTCCAGGATGGGACGGCTCATGAGCTCTGAGCCTCCTTGCGCTCAAACAATCCGTAGATGCCCTGCGGCATGAACATGATCACGACGATCAGCGTGATGCCCACGAACATATTCCAGGCATCCGTCACGGTTACGGCCGCGCTGTGCAGCAATTCGAGGAATAGCGCTCCGATGAACGCACCTGGCACGCCGCCAATGCCACCGAGCACGGCAATCAGCACGAGATGCCCCGATGCGGTCCAGAATGCGAAGTCAGGAACCACGCGGCCGATCGCAAAACCGGCGATTGAACCGCCAAGACCCGCGAGCGCCGCGGAGATGGTGTAGGCGATCAGCAGAACCGCCCAGACCGGGATGCCCAGATATTCAAGCCGGATTTCGTTGCTGTGGACAGCAGACAGCGCATGCCCCAGTGGACTATCGAGATACCGATGGACGGCGAGACCGACGAGCACCATCAGCGTCAGACTGAGATAGAACAGGATGCTCTTGAACACCGGCTCAGCGAACACAATACCGAAAACCGCGGGAATCGGGACCGGCAGTCCGTCCGTTCCGCCGGTGACGCCGTAGAGTTTGGCGCACAGCGCGTAGAACACCATGGAGACGGCGAGGTTCAACATGGCGAAGAAGATCGCGCGATAGCGGACAAGGAACGATCCGGCGATCGCGCCGATCAGTGCAGAGACCAGCACCGAGAGGATCAGGAGCAACCCGAGATCGTTGATGCCGGCGCGCGCAAGGAAGGCCGCGCCATAGGCGCTGGCTGCGAAGAACATCGCATGGCCGATCGAGATCAACCCGGCGCGTAGCAACACTGCGACACCGAGCGCCGCAAAACCCTTGGCGATCGCAAGCGTCAGAACGAATTGAAGCCAGGGCGCGGCGAAAGCCAGCGCAGCGAGCATGACTACCGCAGCAGCGGCCAGAATGATCCGCATCATATCCTCCGCGCCGTGACCGATCCGAACAGGCCGTAGGGGCGGATCAGAAGCACGGCAAGCATCGCCGCATAGGGCGCAACCGCATCCAGCGAGGGCACGAGATAGATCGCGAGCACGCGCGCGAAACCAACGATCAACGAGGCCACCGCAGCTCCCTCGATCTGTCCGAGCCCGCCGATCGCCGCCACCGCGAAGGCGAGGACCATGGTATCGGCTCCGAGCCCCGGCGCGATGCCCGACGTCGGCGTCGCCAGAGCCCCTCCCAGCGCCGCAAGGAACACGCCGAGCGAGAACGCCAGGATGAATATCCGGTTGGTATCGATGCCGATCGACTGCGCCATTTCGCGGTCAGTCACGACGGCCGTGATCAGGCGCCCAAGCCGCGTGTGGTTGATCAAAAGCCGCAGGCCGACAACGACGAGAACCGCCATCGCGACAAGCAGGATCTGGTAGTTTAGATAGACGACGCCACCGATGCTCGACGTGCCGAGCAACCGCATCGGCGAGTCCTCGTACAGGGATTGCACGCCGAAGACCAGGCGCTGGAGGTCCTCGAGGATCAGGAACAGCCCGAACGTGATCAGGATCTGGACCGCTTCGGACTTGCCGTAGGTCCAGCGGACCAGGCTGCGCTCGATCAGTGGACCAAGTATCGCGGCCACGAAAACTGCGCTGAACAGCAACGCAACGAACGACAAATAGGGATTGAGCTGCCGGCTCGCGATGAACAGGCAGACTGAAGCCGCGACATAGCCGCCGATCGAGTAAAGGCTGCCGTGAGCGACGTTGAGGACGCGCAACACGCTGAAGACGAGCGTCAGGCCAACCGCCGCGAAGAAGATCAACGCGGCGCTGGCCAGGCTGTCCAGCAGCAAGGGGATGATTGCATTCGACATTGACCTGCGCCTGCGTGGTCGGTTTCGATTGGACGCTATCGTTCGCCTATCTTGTAGCTCCCGGGCTTCGGAAGGCCCTTCGCAAACTCGGGCTTGAGCGTCGAAATCCACGCCAGCGGATCCTGACCGGCCTGCGGCAGCAGGCTGTCGCCCTTGTAGCGCACCATGTCGCCGATCGCGGGGAATGGCTGGGCCGATGTCTTCACGGTGACGCCGACGATCTGGTCGACGAGACCGTCGTTGTCGGCTCGCGTCTGCACGGTCCCGGTCAGGGTCGTGACCTTGCTGCCCTTCATGGCGTCCGCGAGTTCGGCGCGCGTCGGCCACTTTGCGCCGTTCTTCTGCATCGCAGCCTCGTAGGCGGCTTTCACATAGATCAGCGTATTGGCCATCTTGATGGACGGGAACACCGGGTACTCGCCGAAGCGCGACTTGTATGCCTCGGCGAACTTCACCGTCTCGGGATTGGCCTTGGCGTCCGGCGACATCCACCAGCCGTCGCCGAGAACACCGACGATCACCCCGTCAGGCAACGGCACGCGCTGCAGGACGGTCTCGCCGAGCGCGAGGATCACCTGACTGGAGGTGAAAAGCCCCCGCGGCGTAGCCTGCCGGACGAAATTCTCGAGGTCGGCGCCCCAGAGGTTGGAGAAGACGACGTCCGGACGCGCAGTCGTGAGGCGGGAAATCTCGGTCTGGTAGTTCGGCGAGCCGAGCTTCGGATAGAGTTCGGCGACGATCTGGATATCCGGCTTCAACGCCTTCAGCGCTGCGGTGAAGATCTTGGCCGCGTCATGGCCGAACGCATAGTCCGGATTGATGATCGCCACCGTCTTCACGTCCGGCTTGCGATCCAGAAGATAGATTGCGTAGGCGATGAACTCAGGCACCGTGTTGCCGTTGGGACGGAACACGTACTTGCTCTTGCCGTCCATGAGCAACTGATGAGTATCGCAGTTCCAGCCCACGGTCGGGACCTCAAGCTGCTCGGCGATCGGAGCCAGCGCGAGGCAGGTCGCGCTCGACAGAGCAGCGACCATCACCTGATTCTTTGCATCGCCCGCCAGCCGGCGATATTCCGCGATCACGCCTTGCGCGCCCTGGGCCTCGTCGACATAGGTCGCGGTGACCGATACGCCTCCGATCCCGCCCTTGGCATTGATCTCGTCGATCATGAGATCGGCGGCGTTCTTGCCGGGCATGCCATAGGCCGCGGCGGGGCCGGACGTGAATGTAAAGACGCCAAGTCCCACCGAACTCGGCTTGTCCTGCGCGGCGACCGGAGTTGTCGCCACGAGGCCGATCGCGAGAGCACCGGCGAGACCATCGACCACCAATCGACGATTGGCCGGGGGCAGCCCCCGATCGAGCCTGAAGAGCAATTGCAGCAAGGACAGGCAACGCGCGAATACGATCGAGATACCATTGAACGCCATATTTTCCCCCTTGAGCGGTCGAAGGATGTTGTCGGTGCTGTCGAACCGGCCTCAGACCGGATCGAAATAGTGCATTTCGAGAAGCAGGCAGCCGTTGACGGACTTGAACGGACCGTGGGGCGCGTGCGGCGGCCGACAGGCATAGGTGTTCGGCGGAAAGCTCTTGCCGCCCTCGCCCTTCTCGTCATTGCCAACAATCAAGTCGCCCGAGACGAGATAGACCTCTTCCCAATACTCGTGCGAAAACGGCGCGGTCGTGTAGACGCCCGGGGCAAAGCGCAGCAGCCGGGTTCGCGTCCCGCGCCGCTTCTCCTCGTCGAGCCCTCCCGCAACGATCTTCTGCTGGATGCCGGCCGGGTAGCCTGCGGGCGTTTCCCAACCGGTGCTCATGTCGAGCGTGTAGAATTCGTCGTGCTTCTTGTTGACGGGCATATGTTGTCTCCGTTGGATCAGGCGGCTTTGCTGGCGGTCGACACGCCATTCAGGTCGTAGGAATCGAGCATCGTCTGGACCAGGCGGTCGGCGCCGGCCCAATCGTAGGTCCGATAGGAATGTCCCTTGGTGACGAAGGTCGCACCGGCGTAGAACATCTCGTACTGCTGGTGGCGGGAGCCGAATTCGGATCCGACCGCATCCCAGGCGAGCTTGTAGAACTTCACACGCTCGTACGAATTGGCCTTCGGCGACTGCTGCGTCTTGCCGATCAAGGCCGCGATCTCCGGATTGTCAAAGTCGGCGACCGATGAGGGCAGCATGATCATGCCGCCACCGGCGAGTTCGCGCAGCGTATTGATGATGTGCGCGTAGAGCTGTTGCGTCAGCACCTGCGCGGAATAGAGCGTGTGCCGGTCCGGGATGAAATAAGGGCCGACCAGCGAGCCCTTGGCTTCCATCGCCGCCACCAGCGCATCGACCATGCCGGTCTCGGCCGCGAGCTGACCGAGCATCTCGCGCACCTGCGGGAACTGAGTGACGCCATTCATTTCGGCGGTGCGATGCGCGAGGCCGGCCAGGAACTTGAGCTTCACGCTGAGGCGCACCATCGCCTGATAGTTCTGATAGACGTGGCAGGGCGTGGCGTGAAACTGCTTCTGGCACATCTCGACGTTGCCCTCGATGAAAACGCGATCCCAGGGAACCTTCACGTCGTCGAAATAGAGAACCGAGTCGTTCTCGTCGAAGCGGCTCGACAACGGATTGTCGAACACCGCGCCGGCCGCGTCCTCGTAGGACTTGCGCGACAGCATCTTGAGGCCCTTCGAGTTCATCGGGATCGCAAAGGACATCGCGTAACGCTCTTCGCCTGGACGCATCGGCTGGATGGTCGTCACGAAAACCTCGTCGGCGACCACACCTCCCGTGGCGAGCATCTTGGCGCCGCGAACCGTGATCCCCTCTGCGTCGCGATCGACGACCCCGGCCGTAAGGAATGGATCCGCCTGCTCGGCCGCCCCCTTTGAACGATCGGCCTGCGGATTGATGATGACGTAAGTCAGGTAGAGGTCATTGTCGCGCGCATAGCGGTAGTAGCTGTCGAGTGCGCCCGCCCGAGCCGGATCGTACGCCTTGAAGACGTCGAGCCCCATGTACAGACCGGAGATGCACGACGCGACATGGTCCGGGGCACGGCCCATGAAGCCGGCATGTAGCGAAGCCCAAGCTTCCAGTGCCTTCCGCCGCTGGACGAGGTCGGCATAGGATGTCGGAAGCTGCCAAATCCGGTTGGCACGTCCGGCGTCGGTCTCGAACGTCATGAGATCGACGTTCTCCCTGGCGCTCGCAAAATCGAACAGCCCGGCCATCGAATTGGCGAGATTCCGATAGGCCCGATGAGCAGTCACGTCGCCGACCGCAGCCCCGTTGATGTAGATGGTCCGCCCGTCCCTCAGTCCAGACAGATATTCCTTTGCACTACGCATCGCGGTTCTCCGGTTCGAAACTAGTAATGGATGGGAAGCGGCCAGGTCGGCTCGCGCTCGCTTTCGTCGACGAGGTCGCGATAGCGGCCCCGAAAGAAGATCAATGGCGCGGCCGGCTCATTGCGCGCGGTGTGGCGGACCACGCGGACGACAAAGATCACATGATCGCCGCCGTCGTAGTTTCCGAACGGCGCGCATTCGAAATGAGCCAGAGCCCCCGATATCAGCGGCGCCTCGGCATGACCAACTGAGGTCTTGACCTGGTCCCACTTGTTGGAGAGCGCGCGCGCGAACTGGTTGGAGATCTGTTCTTGATCGCGGGCGAGGATATTGACGGCGAAGCCTTTGGCTTCGAGCATTGCAGGCAGGCTTTTTGCCTTGCGGTCGACACTGAACAGGACCAGCGGTGGATCGAGGGAGACGGAATTAAACGAGCTCATGGTCATGCCAATGAGCTCTTCGCCCTGGCCGCGTGCCGTTACCACAGCAACGCCGGTCGCGAACTCTCCCAACACTCGCCTGAATGCACGGTCCTCCATGGGACGCCTGCCTCGCTGCTTCGACCCTGATTTATAATTGTCAGATAGCTTTCTGACAAAGCTATCCGACAATGTCAAACCCTCTTGCTGGGCGCGCGCATGCGTGCTTCTTAGGCAACTACGCAAGACTATGATTTCGCGGGGAGAACGGCCGTGACTGAAGCGCTTTTGACGGCGTCGAAGCCCGAACTGCTCGACAAGGAGGGAGATCGAACGCTTCGCGGCGTTCTCTACGACTATTTCGCGTTCGGGCGCAGCCTTGATGCCTGCCGTGAAATATTCGCGAGCTTCGTCGATCTGTCGACCACTCAGTATCTGATCCTGATCGCAATCAAGAATTCGACTGCGGAAGAGCCGATGGGTGTCAATCAGGTCGCCGAACGGCTGTATCTGAGCGGCACTTTCGTCACCAACGAAGTCAACAAGCTCGTTTCCGACGGCCTCCTCGAGAAGAGCCCACATCCGGAAGACCGACGGCGCGTGCAGCTTGCACTCACCCAGCACGGCGTTGGCCTATTGATCCGTCTTGCCGCCCTGCAGCGCCCCGTCAACGACGCGTTGTTTGGGATGCTGACGCGCGAGGAGTTCAGGACGCTGTCTCATTTGCTGTCGCGTCTTGCGTCGAACGCGGACCGTGCAGTGAAGCTCGCCGAACATGTCAAAGCGACCCTCAAGTTTCAGGACGATCAGCGAGCTTTGACGACGAATTCGCCGTCCCCCCGCAAGAAGGGACGTGCGACGCTTCGTAATTCTCGATAACGAAGCCGTCAGGATCTCTACCGCTCATGACGGTCTGGCTGCAGGTTCGAGTCCTGCCGGGCCCACCAATGAGTTCAGAGGGAGGCAAACTAAGCCCAAGCGCAGCCAGAGCCGGTGTAGCCCTGAATTCGCCTGCCGACCTTGCTAGCTATTATGGTTTTTGATGGGGCCATAGCTGTCGATAGTTCGATCAGGCCTCGCGAAGCTTTTGCTCATTCAAAATTTACCCAATTTTGATTCTCTTGTTAACGACGATGGCCTGCGTGTCCGGGCACAATTGGCGATGAAAACGAATTCATTGGAAGATACCGAAGAAGTTTGCCGGCCGACCAGGAAAGCGGCTCGCAGGTTTTTCGATCCTTATCGAAGGATTCGCATCCGCGACGACCGTGGACCTTTGCTGAAGCGACGAATGCGGCAGGCTGCGCGAATGGGAGCGCTCGCGCTCTTCGTTGCCGTGGCATCCGGTTATCACACGTCCGCCCAGGCCGGCACATCGACCGCAAATTTAACCGTTCAGATCACCATCACGGCGTCTTGCACAATCAACGCTGCGACGCTCAATTTCGGGAGCGTGGCAGGAACAACGCTGGCAACCACCTTGCAGTCTGGCAGCACAACCGTCTCGGTCACCTGCACCAATGGCAGCCCGTACTCCATCGCCATGGACAACGGAGCAAATGTGTCCGGCAGCCAGCGGCGGATGACGAATGCCGGGAATTTTATCAATTACGATCTCTATACTGATTCAGCCCATACCAACCCCTGGACCACGGCTACCAGCAGCACCACCTGCACGACCACGAACGGCTGCTTTCTCGGCACCGGTAACGGATCGGCGCAGACGATCAACATTTACGGCACCGTTCCCGCTACCGGCACCGCACCGAACACCGGCACCTACACGGACACGGTGGTCATGACTATCACCTATTGAGGCCGCAGCAGCGGCCCGCTGTTCCGTTGCATCTGCGTATCGACGATATTCCTTCCTGGCGCACGATTTCGAAATCGATTGGGCATCGCGATGCATCAAAATTCGACACTGCTGGCCGCATTTGCCGCAAGCCTGGCATGCATGGAGGTCGCCCATGCCACCGCGCTTCGCGTTGAACCCGTTCTCCTGGAACTGAATGCGCCGGCGGCGGCGGCTTCCCTGACGCTGCGCAATGACGAAGATGCCGACGTCGAGGTCCAGACCCGCGTGCTTCGCTGGTCGCAGTCCGACGGCAAGGAGAGTCTTGAACCGACAACCGAGGTGGTGGCATCACCTCCGGCCGTCAGGATGGCGCCTCATTCGGACTACGTCGTGCGAGTTGTGCGAGTGTCGAAACAGCCGGTCAACGGCGAAGAGAGCTATCGTGTCATCGTCGACCAATTGCCGCGAGCAGGCGGCAGCCAGAGTCGCAGCGTCAATCTTTTGGTACGACAGTCGATCCCCGCGTTCTTTCGCGGACGCGAGATCAGCCGGTCGCAGGTTTCCTGGTCGCTCCGCACTGAAGCTGGCCAACTGACGGTCGTGACCCACAATGCCGGCGACGAGCGGCTACGTATCGCAAACCTGCGGCTTAAGGATTCCTCTGGAGCTACCTTGTCCTTTGGCAATGGTCTCCTCGGCTATGTCCTCGGACATTCCTCCATGAGTTGGGCCACACTGAAATATCCTCGCGGCTTTGGATCCGGCGGATCCATCTCTGTCACGGCGGAAACCGACAAGGGCCAGACTCATGCGGTTATTGAGTCGCCGACTCGACGGTAGAAGAGGCTCCACGCTTGTGTCCATCTTAGCACTCCTTGGCATGGTCCTCTGTGCCGGGCGTTCGCGCGCGGGGGAAGCCCAGACAAATCTGCAACTCGATGTCGTGATCAACTCCATGTCCGCCCGAACAATCGGATCATTCGTGCGGTTCGATGACGGTCGTATCGGCGGAACGGTGGAGGAACTGGAAAGCCTCGGCCTGCAACCGGGCCCGCCGCATCGACCGGGCGAGATCATCGCACTCGATGATATCCCGACCCTAAAGTATCGATATGAGGAGAGAACACAGCGGATATTCATTGCCGTCGACGAAGCCGGACGCAAGCCGCAGCTCTTTGACGCAGGCGGCGCCAGCGGGAACCGGCCAAAGGCGCGGGCCGATCCCGGCGCGGTGCTGAATTATGACCTGTTGAGTTCAACCAGCAACGCAGCTACCCCGAGATTGATCGGGCTCGGTTACACATCGCTTTTGCTGGATGCCCGGGCGTTTTCGCCTTACGGCACCGCCGAACAGTCGGCGATCGTCCGCACTGGTCCGCAGCAGCCTGCGCAGGCGACACGGCTGAATTCGTCTTTCCAGTACTCCGACCAGGACCGGATGATCGGCTACGTTGCTGGGGATACGATCAACGGTGGACTGGCTTGGTCGCGGCCGATCAGGATCGGTGGCCTTCAGGCTCAGCGCGATTTTGCCCTGCGGCCCGATCTAATTACGGCGCCGCTCGGGACCATCGGCGGTAGCGCGGCAGTGCCGTCAACCGTCGATGTCTATGTCAACAACATCAAGACATTTTCTCAGGACGTCGCGTCCGGCCCTTTCAGCGTGAACAACGTACCGCTGATTTCCGGCGCCGGCACGACGCAGCTCGTGGTGCGGGATTCCGCAGGTCACGAAATCCAGACGTCGGCGCCGTTTTATGCGACCTCGAGCCTGCTTGCGCCGGGGCTGAGCAGCTGGTCGGTGGAGGGCGGATTGCCGCGGCTGTCCTACGGCTCGAGCAGTGACGTCTATGTCGGCTCGCCGGTCGGGTCTGCAACCCTGCGACGAGGTATCTACGACGGCTTGACGGCAGAGGCGCACGTCGAAGGCGGAGCCGGCGTCATCAACGGTGGCATCGGTGGTGTCTTCAGGACCGGGACGATCGGTGTCGCCGCCGTGGCCTTGGCTGGCAGCGGAAGCGGCACGAACCGCGGTCTGCAGAGCTACGCTTCCTATGAGACGAGGCTCTTCGGCGTGAGCATTTCGGCGAGTTCGCAACACACCTTCGGCACCTATGACGACCTTGCCTCGGCGACCGCAAGATTGCAAAACATCGCGGCGTTGAACGGCGGCCTGCAAAATCTGAACGGTCTGTTCAATTATCTACCCGGCAGTATCGCTTCATTGTCGAACTCGTTTGCCTATGTGACCGGCATCTATGGCAGCGCCCGTGCGCCGGTCGCGCTCGATCGCATCACTTTCAGCGCTCCGATGCCGTTCGACCCCCGGGCCAGTCTAAGTGCAAGCTTTGTCGGTCTGCGCGATGACTCAGGCCATCGTTCCAATATCGTAACGGCCTCTTACTCGCGTTCGTTGCCCTACAATGCGTCGATATTCGCCACCGTCTTCCACGATTTCCGTGCCAAGAGGAATACCGGCATGTTTGCCGGTTTGAGCATCCCTTTTGGCGACTCTGCTTCGATCACGACCGGGGTCTCGAGCGGACGGGGCGGCACAACCGGTAGCGTTGATGCCGTCAAGTCGCTTGGGCCGGAGCCCGGCAGCTACGGCTGGCGCGTCCACGATTCCGAAGGCTCATCGAGGTACCGGGAGGCAACAGCTTCCTACAGGTCGAGCTACGGCACCATCCAGGCAGGCGCAAGCCAGGCGGGATCCGGCAGCGTGGGATCACTGGAATTGCGCGGTTCGATCACCACCATGGGAGGCGGTGTTTTCCTTTCGAACTGGATCGACGACAGTTTCGCGGTGGTCACGACTGGCGTGCCGGATGTCGAGGTCCTCAGCGAGAATCGCCTGGCCGGTGTCACCAATTCCAGCGGCATGCTGTTGATCCCGACGCTCCGGTCCTACCAGAAGAACAAGATTGCGATCGACCCGACGAACCTTCCGGTCGACGACGAAGCAGCAACGACGCATGACATCGTCGCTCCGGCCGATCGCGCCGGGATGCTCGTCAGATTTGACGTCCGCAAAGAGACGACGGCTGCGCTGGTTACCTTTGTCGGGCCTGACAATCGCGTTCTGCCGGCCGGGGCTGTCGGCCATATGACTGGTGGAGTAGAGTTTGTCGTAGGCTACGACGGACAGGCCTATATCAGGGGGCTCTCGTCAATGAACGAAGCCGAAATCGAATTTGCCGACGCACGCTGCCGCGCCACGTTTGCGTTCACTCCGAGGCCCGGCGAACAGGTCTGGATCCCTGGGGTCGCGTGCCGATGATGCAGTCATTCATACGTAAATAGTGTCTTCCTACATCAATCTCCCCAACCATCTGTTCCGACCAACGCGCATTGTGAGATCGAAATCGTGGTCATCGGCTCAAAGCGAACTTTGGTCTTCGCCTTGCTCCTGCAATTTGCAGCATCGTTTTCGGCCCACGCCCAAAGCTGCTCCGTTACCTCGGCGTCCGGCAACTACGGATCTGTCGACATCCTGGCGGGTGGCGCCGTCGATACGACCTCGACATTTACCGTAACATGCAGCGGCTGCACGCTCGGCTGCACGGTCAATGCGTGTGTGCAATTCAACCAGGGGGCGCCCAACAGCAGCAGCTCGGTTCGATCGCTGGGAAGTGGAGCGAATACAGCAATACACGAGCTCTACTCGGATTCCTCGCGCACGCAGGTCTGGGGATCCTGGGGATATGGTACCACCGCGTACGGCTCCGGTGGCGTCAGCATCAATCTCAGTCTTCCTCTTTTGGGCGGGCCCGCGCAACAAACTCTGACCGTCTATGGGCGCTTTCTCGCCAATCAGCAGGCAACGATACCCGGGACCTACGTCTGGAGTACGACATCTCCGGTCGTCGCCTACGCGGCCTATCTTCTTACAAGCCCAAATTGTTCGTCGAACCCGGGAACGACGACAAATGCGGGCTCCTCGCCCTGGACGGCGACAATCGCCGGAAATTGCATTGTTTCGACCGCGCCACTCAACTTCGGTAACGCTTCGCTGTTGACGTCGAATATTGACGGCGTTGGAACGATTTCAGTGAAGTGCACCAATACGACCCCGTACTCGATCGGCCTCGACAACGGACTACATGCAAGCGGCAGCCAACGGCGCATGCAGGCAGGCTCCAGCTTCATCAATTACAATCTCTATGCGGACGCGGCCCGGAGCGGCGTTTGGACAAGTACCACATCCGCTACAACCTGCACGTCCGGTGCCAATACCTGCGTGCTTGGCACAGGAACGGCGTTGAATCAGAACATTTCAGTCTATGGGCGCGTTCCACCGCAAACCTCGCCCCCTCCGGGAGCCTACGCCGACACCATCGTCGTCACCGTGACCTTCTAGCCCGATCTTCCCGGATGAGCGGTTAGAAAGTCCGAAAGTCAAAATCGACACAACGCCGATCGCGGCAAATGTCCAACTCCTTCAATTTCGACAGCCGATGACCGCACCAGTTTCGCACCAGAAAGGAGCTCACCGAAACGCAACGAAAGCGATCAAATTCGAACGAAAGCGCTGCTAAATCAACCAAGCCGATCGTTATCCCGCCGCTCATAACGGTCTGGTTGCAGGTTCGAGTCCTGCCGGCCCACCAATGAGAGCAGCAAAAGATCGATGTGCTTCGGCTCTGAAGATTCGATCCCGCTCGGCGCCCAAGGTTGCCCCCAGGGCAACACTCAAACCCGCAACCGCTACGCCGTCCGCCTCGCCGCAGGCAAGCGCTTGGCGAACCGAGGATGCGCTCGCACCGGAGCAGGCGGCCGTCACGGTTTAATCGCAATCGCGCACGATGCGGAAAGCATGGCGGGCATTCTGGATCGAAAGCGTTCGCGCGGTCCTGCAAGTCCGTCGTGCGCGTGCGCTCGGAAAGAATGCACTTGTCCGCTCGACTCTGACAGAATGGGCCCCGATCTTCGCGCTGCCCATACCGGCAGCGCCTGGACCGGCGGCTGGCGCCGTTGCCTATGCCGGCAGCACGATCACCTTCGTATTGACGGGCGTTCGCGCATAGAGGTCGATCATGTCCTGGCTGAGGAGGCCGGTACAGCCGCTGGTAATGCCGTTCCCAATCGTTTCGGGATCGCTGGTGCTATAGATCGTGTAAAGCGTGTACACCCCTTTTTGATAGAGGTAGAGCACGCGGGCACCAAGTGGATTGTCGAGACCTCCCGGCATGCCGCGAGCATATTTACCCGCCTCCGGCTGGCGCGCGATCATCTCCTTGGGTGGCGTCCAGATAGGCCATTCGGCCTTACGCCCGACATAAGCTTCGCCACTCCACCGGAATCCATCGCGGCCGACATTGGCACCATAGCGGGTCGCGTTTCCCTCGCCTTCGATGCGGTAAACATAGTATTTGCTGGGATTGACGATAATCGTACCAGGCGCCTCATTGCTGTCATAGCGCACTGTCTTGCGAAAATATTTCGGATCGACCTTACCAACATCGACCGCAGGGATCGGGAATTTCTCGTTCGGCACGGGCCCGTAGACTTTTTCCGCCTCGGCCAGGCTCATGTAGTCGGATGCGCAACCGGCCAGGCCCAGTGCGGCGAGACCGGCAGCGGAGCCGAATAGAAACGCCCGGCGGTTGAGAAGCGGCGACCGAAGCCCGGGCAGAGCCCCCTCGCCCATCGCGCCGGCGTCGGCAATTCCACGGTCCATGATCATGATTCCGGATTTTCCGTTGTCCCGTTGTACGGCCGGGCCAGACTATGGCACACGGGGTAGGGAGGGAGGAGGAAAAGCTCTTTATCATTCGAGCCTGAATCTGCTTGACTAACAGACGGCCTTTTGGCCGTCGCTTGGGAGGAAGCAGCTCGCGCCCATTTCCATGCATGTGACGGCCGACGACTTCAAAGCCAAACGTGGGTTTATGGTGCGCTCGCAGGGCGCTCGCATTTGCTGCGATTTCAGTCGCCTATCCCGGCGATGAGGATCAACTTATCAACCTCAAAGAAGCTTTTCAGCCCCCGTTGGCGCCCCGCTACCCTACGTCCCGAACGTAATCAGCGACCGAAAAAATAAACAAAAACAATGAAGCTCGATCCTGATTGACCACCGTTATCGCTGTTCATTCACGGGGTTTCGGTGGTCAATCGGTGGTTGGCGAAGCCTGTTTCCCAAGCGCGAGTGTTGCCTGTCAAATCGGCCAGATGAGGTCGGGTTCTGCGGCGTCCAAGATTGTTGGCAGCCTAAGCCGAGGTCTGCTCTTCTCTCGGAAGCAGCCGTGTCGGCCTACTCAGTGCAGGTCAGCAACGGGCCAGAAGCAGGAGTCCGCAACGCCGGATGAATCAGCGCTACTATGTGCTGCCGGCCGCCATCGGTCAGCTCGGCAATTGCCGACCTATGCGAAACGCACACGCAAGCAGCTGATATCGGAGACCAGGAAACGGCGCGAGGAGCGAACAAAAGCAGCCGGTTTGTCGGAATAGACACGGCTGCTTGTCGGAATGACCGCTACGAGGGCTTACCTAAGCTATTGAAAAGCTTGGTGGGCGCACCAGGGCTCGAACCTGGGACCCGCTGATTAAGAGATAGCGACGGGTCAAGAACAATCAATGACTTACTGGTCGCACCACTGGGCTTATCCGACCGAAAATGGGCATTCGTCGCACGGCACAGAGCGGTCACCGTCGTAGCTCGCCTTTCGCGAGCACCTCCCTGATAGTATGCGCTTCGCCAGGGTGCCGGAGGGCGATGTCGGTGATAGTTCAGAAGCCGTAACACTCCGATCGCGTTTCGCCCGCGCTTTGCGTTGCGTCCGCTTTCGACGAAATGGCGGGCACGGCCGGATTTGCTGCCGCTTCGACCCAGTCGCGATGACCGTTTGCAACATTGGTCTTCCCGGAATCATTGCCACACTCAATAGTGGCCGCCCGCCTATCGGTGTCCTATTTCCGACCAATCCGGGCCCCGAACCACTCGCCGACACGGTCATTGGAGATTTCGTCGCCACGCGCCGGGGGTAAGGCCGGTCAGCTTTGCGAAGACGCGGGTGAAATGAGGCTGGTCGGCAAAGCCACAGGACAGCGCTACATCCGAAAGCGAGAGCGTCTGGTCGCGCAACAAGCTCTTGGCTTCATCAACACGACGCTTCAACAGCCACTGATGCGGCGACAGCCCGGTCGATCGCCGGAAAGCCCGCGAAAAGTGGGCCAACGATACCCCGCAATCATTTGCCAGATCGGCCAGCGAGACGTCACCTTCCAGATTGGCAGCAAGGGTCTCTTCAGCGCGCCTCATCTGCCAAGGTGCGAGTCCTCCACGTAGTGGGCGAACGACCAGTTGCATGCCGCCATAGGTCTTGGCGGCATGTATGCCGACCGCCATCGTCACATGCTCCACGAAAACGCGGCTCGCCTGTTCGGGATTGTCGAACGCGGGCATGAGAGAGGTGACCAATGCCCGGATCGTCGAATCGTCGACACCGACGCCGGGTCGATAGCGCAACTCCGAAATTTGACGCGCTTCGGCGCCGTCGGCAATTAAGTTCAACGCGGCGCGCGGGAAATAGAAATGAACGGAATGGAATGGATTGTTGATGGTGAATTGCGGGTTGCGCTTCATATCGTAGATCGTCGTCTCGCCGGCCCTCAACGAGGTCACGGGAGCCACTCGCTCATCCTCAAACCATTCGTGGACCGGATAATCGACAAGTTGAAGCGCTACCACAAAGGCGTCTTCGCGAATTTGCGACCCCGATGTGCCGTGCTCCGGATCGTCGGAGCGGACCTCCGTGACCGCAATATTCGTATTCTGTAGCGAACGGAAAAACACAGCCGAGCGCGCCCGCAGGCGCTTGCCGAACTCTTCTCCATAGGCGCTGCTCTGTGGCATACCGCAGACTAAGCCCTCAGAAAGTTCGTCACGATGCGCATTGTTCAGTGCGATAGAATACTTGTCTCGCGCAGCGAAGCAAGGACCGCCTGCACGTGCGTCTTTTACAGTTCTTGCTTGTTTTGGCGAAGGTCGGGGGAGAGTACTTGCAGACTAAGTCAGCGCCGCTTGTGGCCTTCGCGTCATTTCGCGGCAACGCAGCAATTCGGTCGCTATTGGTGCATAGCGGACTTTGGCAACTCGTCCGCCTGCAGGTTTATGGGGTTCGGCCTAAGTCGACCCAACATGTTATCACTGCCCACCGCCGGGATTTCACAGGGTGACCTTATGATAAAGGCAGATGTCACATGCCCACACTGCGGGGCCGGTTTCCGGCGAATTGAATTGTCATCCGTCCCCGGCACCAAGGGCGAGTATCGCTGCCCGGTCTGCGATGTCGGGCTGGAGCTGTTGGACGGCAGCAAACTCGTTGCGTACCGCCTCACAATCCAACCGTCCATTCGCGGCCTGAATAAGTAGCGATGTCTGCGCTACTTGACCGGCGGCTTCTTACCAGCCACTTGCCATACCCCGATCACCGGCGCGCGACCGAGATATCCGCAAGTCAGACGAACGCGCTCAAGCCCGTGATCGACTTGCCGACGATCAACGTGTTCATCTCCCTGGTCCCCTCATAGGAGTAGATCGCCTCCGCGTCGGCCACGAACCGCCCGATGTGATTTTCCAGCAGGATGCCGTTGCCGCCGAGTAATTCGCGCGCATACCCGACGGTCTCGCGACACTTGACGGTGCAGAACGCCTTCGCCAGCGAGGCATGCTCGTCCAGCATCACGCCTTCGTCCTGCAACTGCGCGAGCCGCAGCATCATTGCCTGCGTTGACGTGACGTTGCCGAGCATCCTCACCAGCAGATCCTGCACGAGCTGGAATCCGCCGATCGGCTTGCCGAACTGCTTTCGCTCGGTCGCATAACGCAAGGCGTGCTCGTAGGCGCCCATCTGGCAGCCGACGGCAAACCAAGCCACCCCGGTGCGGGTCATCCTCAGGACCTTGGCGGTGTCCTTGAAGGTATTGGCATTCTGCAGACGATCCGCCTCGGGCACGCGGCAGTCCTTCAACGTGATCAGCCCGTTCTGCACGACGCGGAGCGCCATCTTGGTCTTGATCTTCTCGACCGAGAAGCCCGGATTGTCCTTTCCCACCACGAAGCCCTTGACCTGATTCGAACTCTCTTCGCGCGCCCAGATCACGTTGATGTCGGCGAAGGTGGCGTTGCCGATCCATTTCTTTTGGCCGTTGAGGATCCAGACGTCGCCCTCCCGGCGGCAGGTCGTCGTCATCCCACCAGACGTGGCGGAGCCGACCAGAGGCTCGGTCAGGCCAAATGACCCAATCTTTGCGAATCGCATCATGGCGGGCAGCCAGCGCCGCTTCTGCGCCTCGTCGCCACATAGATAGATCGAGCCCGCCGACAGCCCGGTGTGAACGCCCCAGAACGTCGCCACCGAAGAATCGACGCGTGCCAGTTCCATGGCGACAAAGCCATTCAACAGCCAACTGCCACCGGCCGCGCCATAGCCATGGTAGCCGACGCCGCCGATCCCGATTTCGGCCATCTTCGGAATGATCGCGAACGGGAATTCATCGCGCCCCCAGTACTCTTCGATGACGGGAGCAACCACGCCTTCCGTGAAGTCGCGAACGCGACGGAGCAGCGCGCGTTCGCTGTCGCTCAGCACGTTGGCGATCCTGTAGAAGTCGCCGTCGATCGGCGGCGGAGCGTAGTCCGGCTTTGCAGCCCGTGTCGCCTGCGGGTTCGCCATAGGTCCCTCCCTTGTACGTGCCGAGACGCTTCTTGACGTCAGACTGATTTGTTCGGACGAACGCTGGCGCGGAACTCCTCAAAGCTCTCCTTCACGCGATCCTGGATGATCTTCGCCGCCTCCGCGGTCGACTGCCGCGCGGTCGATGCGCTTTCCTGGGCGCCCTGGACCGCGATCTCAAACATCTTCCTCGCGAACTCGGTCTGCAGCGCGATGTTCTCCTGGATCTTGAGCGGCTTGTATTCGCGCGCGAGCGTCGTCGCCTCCCGCAATCCCGCTTCCAGCACCTCGCGCTGCTTCTGCGCCACCGACTGCGCGCCCTGCGCGGCGACCTTCGCACTCTGACTGAGCGCGTCGATGTTCTTCTTCTGGACCTGAAGCAACTCGTCCACGTTCAGCTTCGGCAAACCGAGATCGCTTCCGAACTTCCTCAGCATCTCGAAGTATGAGCTTGTGTCCGTCATGTTATCCTCCTTGTGCTGTGCTTAGGATTGGTGGCGTCCGCCTTCGGACGTCGGAACGAGATCTCTGACGCGAGCAAACGGTCGCGAAAGCGGGGATTGCGGCTCGACCTGCGGGATCTCGTTAGCCAGAAACTCCTCGATCAGGGCTGCGGTTTCAGCGGGCCGCGTCACCATGAACAAGTGCCCGTCATCGATCATGCGGAGTTCGGCGTTCGGAATCAGACTTGTCAGGATGTGACCGTTGATCGGCGGGACCAGCGGGTCGTCGCTGCCCATCAGGACCAACGTCGGCTGCGGCAGCGACCATAACCAGGGCAGGCTGGTCCAGCCGGTCATCGCGAGAAGCTGGTACAGGTAACCCAGGTTGCGCGCACCATGCATCGCGGATGCATGCCGACCGATCAATGACGGATCGTAGCGAAATGCGCCTCCATAGATATCCGCCGCAACCCGGTTCATGTAGTCCTTGTCGGTGTAGCGGCGCGGCGTCGCCATCTTCCACAACACCGAGGGGCTCGCCGGCACCATGGTGAAACCAGGCGCCGTCGCTGCAAGCACCAGCCGCCGGCACAGCTTTGGATATTGATGGGCGAATTGCTGTGCAATTCCCCCGCCCCAGGACACGCCGGCCGTATCGACTTCCGTGTAGCCCAGCTCCGCAACGAGATCAGCCGCAAGCCGCGCCAACGTCGACGGGCGATACGGCAGCAGCGGGCGCGGCGAGCCGCCGACGCCCGGCACGTCGAAGATGATGGCGGTCGTGTGTGTGAGCGCTTGAAGGAATGGTTTCGCCAACTCCCAGTTGGCGCCGATCCCGTTGAACAGCAGCAGCGGCGGTCCGCTGCCGCCGCCATGCCTGACCGCGACCTGAAGCACCTGGTCGTCGACCGTCATCTGCCGGGTTTCGATCGCGCCCGGTTCGGCCGTATGCCTGCTGGCGAGCTTGTCACTCAAAAACGTAGGTCCCCGGGGCCGCAACGAGTGTCGGATAACGCGTGCTACCGAGCGAGGCAGGCGCCGCCACCTCGTCACCCGAGCGCGCATGCAGCCAGTCGCGCCAGTCGAGCCACCAGCTTCCCTTCCGCTTCTCCGCCGAAGCCAGGAACGCGTCAGGCGTATCCGCGCTGATCGGTCCGATCATGAACGACGCCTTCGGATTGGTCGGCGGATTAAGCAGGCTCTGCAGGTGTCCGCTGTTCGAGAGCACGAAAGTGGTGCCCTCGCCCATGATCTGGGCCGTCTTGTAGACGCCCTTCCATGGCGTGATGTGGTCGGTGACCCCGGCGACGACATAGCTGTCGGCCTTGACCTTGCTCATATCGACGGTCTTGTCGTTCAGCGTGAGCTTGCCGGCGTTCACGAACGGATTGGTGAAATAGAGATCGAGATAGTCGCCATGCAGCGCAGCCGGAAGCCGGGTCGTGTCGGCGTTCCAGTAAAGGATGTCGAACGCCGGCGGCTGGTTGCCGAGCAGGTAGTTGTTCACCCAGTAGTTCCAGATCAGGTCGTTCGGCCGCATCCAGGCGAACATCCGCGCCAGTTCGTGGCCGTCGACGATGCCGCGCAGCCGTGAAACCTCTTTCGCCGCGCGCATGGTTTCAGGCGTCATCAGGCAGCCGAAAGTGCTCTCCTCGGCCGAGTTGGGATCCAGCAGGCAAACCGCGAGCACCAGGTTCTTGATTTTCTTCTCGGCGGCGCTGCCGAGGGTCGCGAAATAGGCGGTCGATGTGATGCCGCCGGAGCAGGATCCCATCATGGAAATGTCGTCGCAGCCGGAGATTTCGCGCACCGCGTCGACGGCCTCGTCGAGCGCAGCGACGTAGGTGTCCAGTCCCCAGTCGCGATGGGCTGCCGTCGGGTTACGCCAGCTGACGGCAAAGGTCTGGATTCCGTTCTCGAGCAGGAAGCGGACCATGCTCTTGTCCGGCGAAAGATCGAGCGCGTAGTACTTGTTGATCTGTGGCGGCGTCACCAGCAGCGGCCGCTTCCGGACGGTCGGCGTCATCGGCGTGTACTGGATCAACTCCAGCAACTCGTTGCGCAGCACGACCGCGCCAGGTGTCACCGCAAGATTCTCCCCGACCTTGAAGGCGCTCGTGTCCACCATCGACGGCATGCCGCGATTGTGCGCGAGATCGTCGAAGTAATTCTTCAACCCGTGCCACATGCTTTGTCCGCCAGTGTCGATGAACTTGCGGACCGCGGCCGGATTGGTGAGCATCGTGTTGGTCGGTGCGACGGCATCGATCAGGATTTCCGTGATCAGGTGCGCACGCGCCTTGTCGATGTCGCTGAGGCTGGTCTTGTCGACCAGGCCGTTAACAGCTTCGCCCCACGCCAGATAGGCCTTGAGCAGGCCAGAGTGCAACGAGCTCTCCTTCCATGTCGGGTCCGAAAACCGCCGGTCGCCGGCCTTCGGCGCTCGTTCGGATTTACCGGCGGCGATGGAGCCGAGTTCACCAACGAACGAAAGCCACTGTTCGGTTGCGACCTTCGGTTCATTCATGACCGCCTTAAACAGGATGCCGGCGCTGTCGACCAGGTCCTGGCCCCGGATGCCAACCAGTGGATTGAGCGCCAGCGTGTTTTTGGATGCCGCCTCGGACATTTCCGATGCCAACGAGGCCGGGCTGCGATCCTTCGTGCTCATTGCTGTCACGCTCCCTTGGCAGGAATCTTGGCGGGAATCAGAAGCGCCAACGTTTCAGCTATCAACGCGGGTTTCTCGGACCCCTCAACGTCCAGCGTGTTCTGGGTCTTCATGATCACCTGTCCGCCTTCCCTCGGCTCGATCCCGGCGAGTACGACGCGCAGCCTCACGCGCGCACCGGCCGGCACCGGCGCCAGGAAGCGGACCTTGTCGATGCCATAGTTCAGCCCGGCCGCGGCGTCGGTCGGGATGATCCCGACTTCCATCGCCAGCGACGCCACCATCGCGAGCGTCAGATAGCCGTGCGCGATCGGACCACGGAACGGACTCTCCCGTTTCGCCCTTTCCACGTCGACATGAATCCATTGATGATCGCCGGTGCAGGCCGCAAAGGTGTCGATGCGCTGCTGGTCTATCGTGACCCAGTCGGACATGCCGAGCTCGTGTCCGATTTTCTCGTTCAATCCGGCAAGGGTGAGGTTGCCCATATCTTCCTCCCTGGTCTTTTCGTAGTCGCGTCCGAACCGTTACATGTCGCCGTATCGCTCGCGCAGTTCCTTCTTGTTGATCTTGCCGACGCTCGTCTTGGGAATGCTGTCGATGAACAGGATCTGCCCGGGAATTCCGTATTTCGATATGACGCCCTTGTCGGCGAACGCCTTGAGGTGGTCCTTGATGGACGCGCCACTGACGCCATCGGCATCGGCTGCCTTCTTGACCACGAGCGCCAGCGGCCGCTCGCCCCATTTGTCGTCCTTGACACCGATCACGGCGGCCTCCGCGACACCGGCGCATTGCGTGATCAAATCCTCGATCTGCAGCGACGAGACCCATTCGCCGCCGGTCTTGATCACGTCCTTGATACGGTCGGTGATGTGCACGTAGCCGCCCGGGCTGACCACGGCGATATCGCTGGTGTGCAGATAGCCGCCGGCCCAGAGCTCCTCCGAGCCTTCGGGATTGTTGAAGTAGCCCTGGGTGAGCCAGGGCGCGCGCAGCACGATCTCTCCGGCCGACTTGCCGTCATGCGGGACGTCGTTCATGTCGGGGTCGACGATGCGCAGGTCGACCAGCGGCCCGGCGATGCCGGCCCTAGCACGGAATTCGACCTCGCCGTCAGGATCGCCGCTGAGATCCTTGGATCGGACATGCGACACCGCGGCAAGCGGGCCGGTCTCCGACATCCCGTAGCCAGCGAAGATATCGATGCCGGCCTCCATCGCCTGCTTGGCCAGCGCCTTCGGCAGCGCGGAGCCACCGATCACCATCTTCAGGCCGTTCAGATCGACCTTGGCCGCAGCGGCGGCATTGAGTAGCATCTGCAAAATGGTCGGCACGCCATGGGTGAATGTGACGCCT